>JAGFIZ010000042.1 GCA_024103135.1 Bradyrhizobiaceae bacterium
TTCCATTCGTCAACAGTGGTGAGAACGCCAGTGATGAACTGACTTCGTACGGACCACAAGCCAACCGTGTCGGGGTCGATTGATCGTACACGCCAGAAGTAACGTGTGGCACTGGCAAGATTCCCTACGGTGGTTGTGGTATCGGTGATGTTTGATGCCTGATCCAGAATGGTGGTGAAGGCAAGGTTGGGTGCTACTTGAACATCGTACGCCGTAGCACCAGGCACACGCTCCCATGCAAGCGTAACGGGCAGACCAGGCACATTCTCTGCTCGGTTGATGGGTGTGGTAAGGACAGGTGGACGAATGAGTGTTGAAAAGCGCCATGGTGCTGATGGCTCGCCCTTACCGCCGCCGGCAAAGGCTGTAACGCGCCAGTAGTAGGTCTGCGGACCGTCGAGCAAACCCTGAACCTTCACCTGCGTTGTTGTTATGCCATCGATGCTTTGTACGGACTCGGAGAAATCTTCTCGTGGTGATAACTCGACTCGGTAGGACGCGGCACCAGCTACGGGACTCCATGTAACTGTGGTGTCGGGATAGATTCCTCGTGCACCGTCAGGCGGAGAAATGAGTGTCGGCGTTCCTGTCCGTGGTGGAAGACTGGTGATCTTCCCTACAAACACACCGCGGCCATGCGATGCAATCAGGAGCTGCTTGTCAAGGTGCCGAGCAACCACCATGTCAAGTGGAACGTTGCCAATCTCTTCTGATGCTATCTGCGTCCACACCGTACTCATACCGTTGAGTTCAGGCGTCATATACAACCCTGTGGTCGTTGCCGCTACATACACATCGGTGGACTCGTTGTACGGAACTACATCAACCCACAGCACTGCTGGTCCGCTTCCTGATCCATTTGGGAACTCCTCAAGGTTGCCACTCACGGCCGACCACGACTTGCCACCATCGTTTGTGACGTAGATGCTGAGCACGCCGTAGTTGCTAAAGGCAAGCATTACATGATCAGCATTGCGCGGGTCTACCGTTATGGAGTTGATGTAAACACGTGGCAGACCATTGCTCACGTCGGCAGAAGGGGGCTGACCAGTGTGTGCATCATCAATGCGATATACCTTGCCAGTGCTCGTGCCGTAGTAGACGATGTGTGCTGGTGTGGTAGACACGGCCAGTGCCGTAATCTCTCCACTCTGAACTCGCGTACTGCCAAGTGTATCCCACCCAATACTGGTGGAGTCTACATTGCCATTGGGAATGCTGGAGAGATCGGTATTGCGATACATGATCGGTCCAGCAGGGAGGTACATTACGTTCTGCTCGTTCGGATCAATGGCAAACGGATTAATGAACAAGTAGTCGTCAGGTTTTGGTCCAACGGGATCAACACGCGTTCTTCGAATTTCATTTCCTGATGCATTCAACGTCAGGCGTCTGATGGATCCTTGCTGTGAGCTGACGTACAATGTTCTCCCTGCGTTGGCATAAGCAGAGTATGAACCATCGCCACCATTTCTCCTGAACCACGGTGCTTGTGGATCAACGCTATTGGTTGCCCAGGTACCGTTGTCCTGCATACCTCCAACTACGTCAGCGGTGACGCTATCCATCCTCATCGAAACGGCATAGTGTTGAGTGGTGAGATAGCCGTTGTTCAGACTTGTCCACGCAACAGTGTCGGCATACTGATTATCGGTACGCATAACACCACCGTCATTGGAACTATAGATGATGGCATTCTCTGTTGGGTGAAAGAGTAGCTCGTGATTATCGGGATGATGATTGGGCCAGCTAGGAAACTTCTCTGCTTCCGTTGGTATTCCATAGCCACCTTGTTGTGTGATGTGCTGTGTTGATCGGAAACCATTGGTAGAACGGTAGAGGTTTGTACCACCAAGCCACACGGTGTTGGTATCGTGTGGACTCACGCGAACAAGCATGTCATAGCCACCTTGCGTAAAGAAGTCTCCGTTGCGTCCACCAAGCAATGGCACATTCGCCGAGCGGTTCTCCCAACGTCCGCCTGTTCCGCTACCATCGCCGCTTTCATACGTGTACACCCACAACGAGAACCACTCTTCACGAGTACCTGTTCGTAGAAGAAACTTGCCCTTGGTGCCATAGTTGGGCGTTTCGGCGATGACAAAGATCTTGTCGGTGTTAGGTACGACGCCAATCACGGCTCGGTTGAAAGTTTTGGGGAGGTCAGGGGGCGAGATATTCGTCCACTTCTTTCCATCGGTCGACCTAAACACTCCATACGGCGATGCTGTAGTGTTCGAGTACCCTGTGAACGTACTGAGCGTTGCGTAGAACACTCCATTACTGGTCACGGCCACATCCGAGAAATATGAGTCGCCACCCAACACGTGTTGCCAGGTGCTGCCGGCATTCTCCGATAGCCACAACCCATTTCGTGTTGTGGCGTTGAGGATGGTTTCTGATTCAGCCGTTGGACTCATCACCAAACGCCAGGAGTACGAGAAGGCATGCGTCGAAGGAGTCGTTGGGGTAACCGTTGTTGGCAATACCTTGAACGTTCTGCCTCCGTCGATACTTCGCCAGATGCCGTTGCCGGTAATGCGTGCGCTGTTTCCGTACGACTCGCCTGTGCCATAGTACCAAACGTTGGTGTGTCCTGCTCTGGTGTCCTGTACCAACGTGGTGATGTTGTGCAATTGATCTGGAGGTGTTAGAAGACTCCACGATGTGCCACCATCGTCAGTTCGCCAGAGTCCGCCCGATACGCCACCAGCAAGGATGACGTTCGGATCCGTCGCATCCAAAGCAAAGGCGCGGGTGCGGCCGCCGATGTTGTGCGGACCTATACTATGAATTTCGGCTAAGGACTGAACATCATGTCCTTTCTGAATTGCACTGAATGATCCCGGCAGCGTTGATGCAAAGCGCAGTTCCTTTGTCCGTATCGATGGTGGAATCCTGCCAAGTGCAGGGTCCATGAGTCTGCGCTCCTCAAACTCTCGTCGGCCCTCGCTTGCAATCGAAGCATCGGTGGTGGACGTAGTGGAACAGCCGTAGCTCAACAGCAATACGGTCAGTAAACAAGCATAGGTCTTCATCGGCGCACCAGCGATCGAAGTGAAGAAATAACCGACGTTTGAAGAACACCAGTTGCGAAGAGCAGTCCTACAAAGACAGGTACGGCAAGTATGCGCACGGTGATACCCAACACTGATGCCTGTGGAGGTAACGTGCAGCAGAAGTAAATGCCGGCTGCTACGAGCAGCGTCGTGACAATGCGCACTACATCGTATCGTACGGGATACACCTTGACCAAATACATGGCAAGGAGTACGACGCTGGCTACATAGGCAGCAACCTTGGCCCATGCAGCACCATGTATGCCGGCAATCGGTACCAGCCAGAGCATGACTACGACATTGACAATTGCGGCGACGCCCATGGCAATGGGAAACCAACCCGTGCGCATGGTGATGTGAAATCCAGCCGAGAGGTTTACAAACACACCATTGAAGTAGTAGGCCAGCATTACTATCGGCACGATACCCAAACCAACCCAGTAGTCAGGGTTGATAAAACGTCCACCTATAAACGGCATCTGCACGATGTAGGGCATGAACAGCGTGGTCACCAGGAAGATCACACCAGACACCACCGTAAACATCGTGAGTACGCGGACCATGAGTTGTTTCACATCAGGATCGTCACGATGGTTAAGGTAGAACGGTTTCCATGCAGTTTCGAACACCGATACGAACATCATCATCGGTATCGCCAGCCGGAAGTTTGTTTGATAGAGCCCTAGCGTTGCACTGTTGGTGAGCATGAGCATTACCGTACGGTCAGCCATGAGAACAACGATCGACGAGAAGCTGGCAGGGATCGTTGGTATACCAAACCGAAGCATCTGCTTGAGGAGTGGCAAGCCCCCTACCACCTTGCCTATGCGTACTTGTGGCAGGAATATCAAAAAGCTTACAAGACTCGAGGCAATGCCTGCATAGAGAACACCGTAGATGTCCATCTTCCAGAACACAACAAACACTACGTTCAGAGCGACGTTGGTAACGATGGTCAGCAACCTGAACACGGCAAACATCTTGCTCTTGCGCTGCATCCTTAGGCGTGCGAACGGCAACAGTGCAAGTGAGTCAAAGAATGGAATGAACGATGCTATTGCTACCAACCGTGCACCGTCGGTGTCGAGCTTGAGGAGTGGACTGCTTGCAATGGGTCCGGCAAAGACAATCGTAAGTGCCGTAACCACCACAGCCGTCCCCGCAACAAAGGTGAAGGCCGTCTGGAAGACCTGTCTACTACGCTCTGCATCATCCTTTGCCCAGAACCGCATAAATGCTGGTTCTAGGCCCAACGAGTAGATGATGTTCACAAAGGCAATCACGGCGTAGATGGCCGTTACGTCGCCAATCTGTGATGCCGTGAGATAGTTCGTGTAGAGCGGCGTGAGCATGAAGGTTAGAAACCGGCCAGCAATCGTTGATACACCGTATACCAACGTGTCGGATGCTAGTGACCGGATCTTGCTGTGCATTGTTCGCCGCGTGCTCTCTCGAGTGGAGTAGTTTTGTAGTCAACAAAAGTACAGTGGACTGATAATGCATAACCGACATCTCTCTAGACTTTTCGCAATCGCCCTCTATACCCTTATCGGCGGCACGGCACTGTGGAGCCAGTCTGCCTCCTCACCCGAAGCTGTTCGCCTGCTTGAAAGCGTGAAGTTCCTGGCTTCTGACTCATGTATGGGACGTGGTCCAGGGACCGCCGGCATCGAACGTGCTGCACAATACATTCGCAGTACGTTCAAGGAGTTAGGACTGCAGCCGGCCGGATTTCACGGCTCGTTCGACGATCCGTTTACCATGCATACTGGCGCAACGTTAGGACCAGACAACACCATGACCTTCAACGTCAAGCGTGAACGTCCCGGAGTACCTATCGAGAAGGTCCCCAGCACCAAGGTCGGCTGGAAACTCGGTGTAGACTATCAGCCCTACGGCTTCAGCTCATCGGGCAAGATCAGCGGCAAGGTTGTTTTTGTCGGCTACGGTCTTTCGTCAAAGAGCTACGACGATTACAAGGGCATTGATGTGAAGGGGGCTTTGGTAATCGTGATCAAGGGATTGCCTAAGTGGGCAGAGAATGATGGCACGTATAAGCAACTATCAACCATCCGCTCAAAGGCAACAACTGCACGCGACAAGGGTGCAGCGGCAATTTGCTTTGTCAACGAAGCGGGCGACATGTCGGACGTACTCTCGCGCTTCTCCAGCGATGGCTTTGGCAACGATGCTGGAATCCTGGCTTTACAGGTAAGGCGAACGCCTGGCGCAGCGATTTTCCCAAAGGGTGTGAAGACGTTGTTCGTTGCAGAGAACGACATCAACAAAACACGTAAGCCAAGCTCGTACGAGCTGCCCAACACAACCGTCGACCTACAGGTCCAGGTAACCGTAACCGAAAGCTCTACCATGAACATCATTGGCGTGGTCAAGGGTACTGACCCT
This sequence comes from Bradyrhizobiaceae bacterium, assembly GCA_024103135.1. Lineage (GTDB taxonomy): Bacteria > Bacteroidota > Ignavibacteria > Kapaibacteriales > Kapaibacteriaceae > OLB6. Next base: position 5,466 of record JAGFIZ010000042.1, read on the forward strand.
GAGTTGAGCTCGCAGTACATCGTGGTTGGTGCACACTATGACCATCTAGGGATGGGTGACGAGAATTCGCTGCATTCAGGAAAGGATCCAGCCATCCATCATGGTGCTGACGATAATGCATCGGGCACTGCTGGTGTGCTGGAGCTGGCACGACGCTTTGCAGCCAATCCAACCAAGCGATCAGTGGTGTTCATGTGCTTTAGTGGTGAAGAACGCGGGCTGATCGGCTCCAAGCATTGGGTGGCAAGTCCAACCCTACCCATGGAGAATGTGATTGCCATGATGAACATGGACATGATCGGTCGGCTTAAGGACAACAAGCTCAACGTGATGGGTCTTGGCACATCAACGTCGTGGCCTGCCATCCTTGACTCGGCCAATGCAACGGCAAAGTTCACCATCTCTACGACGGCCGATGGTTTTGGTCCAAGTGACCATAGTTCGTTCACGGCCAAGAGCATACCCGTGTTGTTCTTCTTCACGGGCTTGCACTCAGACTACCATCGTCCATCGGACACCTGGGAGAAGATCAATTACGATGGCGAGGCCAAGGTACTCGAAGTCGTCGAGAATGCCGTCAGGATCGTTGGCACAGACCCCCATGCTCTTGGCTTTAGACCAGGCGCAGAGAAGCCCGCAGCCAAGGCCACCAGCACGGGCTTCAAGGTTACGTTAGGAGTCATTCCTGATTATGCCGATGATCCGCAGGGTCTGCGCATCACGGGTGTACGTGAGGGAACTCCGGCAGAAAAGGGTGGACTAAAGGCCGACGACATCATAACGAAGTTCGGCAGCACAACAGTGAAGAACATCTACGACCTTACGGCAGCCATGGCTAGTAGCAATCCTGGGGACGTGGTCGCTATTACTGTTCTGCGTAATGGAAAGCCCCTTACCGTTTCGGTAACACTCACGGGCAAGTAGACGTCGTTTTTTTGTGCCTATGTCCGCATGTTACATACATGCAAGGGCGTAGGCAACAACGGCTACGGCATAGACGCACTTGTTCAGCTCGTCGGGATTCAGCTTATCCGGCGTATCGGCCTCGGTATGATGGTACCAGAAGTACTTGGTGATATCAACACCGAGTTCGAGTACTGGCGTTGAGCGTTGTTCGGCAAGTGGACTCGTATCGGCACCACCCGATCCTTGTTTCCACTCTGTTGCATGGATTGGTGCAAGCAGCGTGAGTACGTCCTGAATCTGGCTTCGTAGTGGGTCGGTAAACGAGCCCGAGAAACCCTTTGGCTGAAAGGTACCGCCATCGACTTCGAGTGCGGCAAAGTGTGGTTCATGACGAGTTTGTTCTTCGTATGCCTTTCCTCCGCGAAGTCCATTCTCTTCGTTTGTCCAGAAGCACACACGCAGGGTACGTTTAGGCTTTAGTCCTTCCCGACGTATCACTTGTAGAGCACGGTAGGTTACCAAGGCACCACTTGCATCATCCATGGCTCCGGTGCAGTTGTCCCACGAGTCAATGTGTCCGCCCATCACTACCACCTCTTCGGGTTTTTCCGTGCCCTTGATTTCGACGATGATGTTTCGTGATGGAGCATCTGGAAGCGTATGTGCTTCCATGTACAACTCCACAACGCAGCGCTCACCCCTATCCTGCAGGCGTTGCAACAGCATGGCATCTTCCATCGTGATTGCAGCCGTTGGGATCTTCTTGACGTCTGGCTTGTAGCCCATACCACCTGTGTGAGGCGTCTGCATACCATACGGTCCTACCGAGCGAACGAGTGAAGCTACAGCCCCGTGGACAGCGGCAGCACTCGCACCACCATAGCGATAGGCCACCGTTTCGCCATAGTTGGTAAAGGGAACATTCCACACGACGATCTTTCCTTTGGCTTCGCTGGCTTTCGCTTCGAGGTCGGCAAACGACGTAACAACCAATACTGGTGCTTTCACGGGTCCGCCCCCCGTCCCCACACTTCCGCCCAACCCTATCATCGGCATTGCATGTGGTGAGCCCCCTTCCACCAGCTTGCACCATTCGTTGCCACGTACCCAGACGGGCACCATCACTGGCTGTGTACGCACATCCCACCCTTCACGCTTGAATCGCTCGATGAGCCAATCAATGCCATTCTCGAGGTTCTTGGTGCCGCTAAGTCTGCGTGGGTAGTGATCGACGAATTCTGCTACGTAGTTCCATAGCGAGTCGCCGTCATGCAGTACGCTAATAAGCTTGGCAGCGGCCGGACGGAAACGATCGGCATGTTCGCCTGCCATGAGTGTGGTGGACCAGAGCATGAAGCCAGAAAGCGTCAGCAGTATGCAACGAGTCATTGGTGGACCTTCGACAAAAGTGGAATGCCCAACATACGAAAGCAACGGGCTCGGTGATGGTGGGTATCTTTGCGACTCTATGTTCTTCTGGGGTTCACATGGCAGTTAGCGTCAGGGCTTTACAAGCAACGGATACGTTGCCGTTTATCAAAAGCCAATGGATGTTCTACAAGAACGATCCACACTGGGTAGCGCCATTGATCATGGACAGGAAGAAGCTCCTGAATCAATCAAAGAATCCACTCTACAAACACACAGAGATGCAGTTGTTTGTAGCCGAAGAGAATGGACAGATTGTTGGAAGAATTGCTGCAATCAAGAACGGCAATCACCTGGCAACGCACCATGATGATGTAGGCTTCTTTGGTTTTTTTGAATGCACGAACAATCAGGCTGTTGCCGATGCCTTGTTCGCAGAAGCAGAGAAGTGGCTTCGGGCTAGAGGACTCAAGCATATACGCGGACCAGTCAATCCATCGTTGAACGACGAGTGCGGTCTGCTTGTTGATGGCTTTGATGGCCCACCAATCGTTCTCATGACCTACAACCCGCCATACTACGCAGATCTGATCGAGCGTAGTGGCTACGGCAAGGTGAAGGACCTCTATGCATACTGGCTCGAGATGGCCAAGTACCGCAGCGAGAAGATGATGCGTTTGGTTGACGTGATCAAACAACGAAATCAGATCACCTTCAGAAGTGTGGACTTCAAGAACAAGGCCCAGTTCGATAAGGATGTAGAGCTGATCAAGCAGATGTACAACACTGCCTGGCAGCCGAATTGGGGCTTTGTGAAGATGACCGACGAGGAGTTTGCCTTTCTTGCTAGCGACCTTAAGCAGATTGCAAATCCTGAGTATGTGTTCTTCGTCGAAGTCAAGGGTCAACCCGCCGGCTTCATCCTTGCCCTACCCGACATCAACCAAGCACTCATCCATAACAAGAAGGGTGGTCTGCTAGGTGGAGTGTGGAATCTGCTCACGCGGAAGAAGCAGATCAACCGCCTGCGCATCATCGTGATGGGCGTGTTGCCGCAGTTTCAACGCTCTGGTGCCGACACGGCAATGTATCACGAGATTGGCGTACGCGGTCACAAGAATGGCATCGTAGGTGCCGAGGCATCGTGGATTCTTGAAGACAACGAGATGATGAACAAGGGGCTTACGCATACCATGCAAGCCGATCACTATCGTACCTACAGACTGTATCAGAAGGCACTGTAGGACGTCACCAACAGCAACGCAAGTATTTTCTTCGTAATCAACTGTCACTATGGGTAGAGCATTTGAATTCCGCCGAGCACGTAAGGAGAAGCGCTGGGCGAACATGGCAAGAACGTTTACCAAGTTTGGTCGAGAGATTTCGATCGCTGTAAAGGCAGGCGGACCCGACGTAGAGACCAACGCACGACTGCGTGTGGTGATTCAGAACGCCAAGGCAGCCAACATGCCTAAGGACAACATCGAGAGTGCCATCAAGAAGGCCTCGGCAAAGGATGCCGCCGATTTGGCCGAGGTGAATTTCGAAGGATACGGTCCACACGGCGTTGCCATCTGGGTAGAAACAGCAACCGACAACAACACTCGTACGGTAGCAAACATCCGGTCGTATTTCAACCGGTCGGGTGGACAGCTCGGAACAGCTGGGTCGTTGGAATTCATCTTCACCCGTAAGGGCGTCTTTACCCTACCAGCTAACGCCACAAACTCCGAAGAGCTTGAGCTGTTGCTCATCGAGAACGGTGCAGAGGACATCGTTGAACAAGATGGCGACCTGGTTGTCTATACCTCATTTGAAGATTTTATCGGCATGCAGCGTGCATTGGAGGGGGCTGGGGTTTCGGTCTCATCGGCAGAGCTTAGGAGAATCCCTAACTCTGAGGTGACCCTTTCGGATGAGCAGACCGAAGATGTGATCAAGCTCATCGAAAAACTTGAGGACGACGACGACGTGCAGAATGTGTTCCACAACATGAACGAAAACTGATGTGTGCCATAGTTGGAGTCTTTAATCACCCACAGGCTTCAGTACTGAGTTACTATGCCTTGCATGCGTTGCAGCATAGAGGTCAAGAAGCAAGTGGCATTGTGGCAATACATCACGACGCCGAGCGCAATCGCAATCGCTTTGGTGTTCACAAGGGCGAGGGACTGGTGCTGGACGTGTTCCGCGATCATCACCTTTTTCAGACTACGCTCCATGGTAACAGTGCCATCGGTCATAACCGCTACTCTACCACGGGTGCCAGCTCATTGGCAAACATTCAGCCATTCCACTTTTCCTACACGGGTGGGCTGTTTGCTCTGGCTCACAATGGTAATCTGACCAATACGCGTCGACTACGGAATGCATTAAAGCAGGACGGTGCAATCTTTCAGACAACGACTGACAGCGAGGTGTTCATGCACCTCATTGCACGGTCAAAGAAAACCACACAGATCGAACAGATTCGTGAGGCCGTGCAGACTGCTCGGGGTGCATACTCACTGGTCATGCTTGGCGAGAACGCCTTGTATGCAGCCAGAGACCCGCATGGATTTCGTCCGCTCTGCGTTGGCAAACTCAACCACGAAGGTGGCACTGCCTACATCGTTGCAAGTGAAAGCTGTGCGTTGGACATCCTGAGCGCCGAGTATGTGCGCGATGTAGAGCACAATGAGATACTTGTCTTTGATCAGAACACGATCGACACAGGTGAGATCTCTTCGCATTACATCAACGAGGCAATGGAAGAGAGCAAGCATTGCGTTTTCGAGTATGTGTACTTCTCTCGGCCGGACTCCAAAATCTTTGGTCACCCGGTGGACAAGGTACGCCGTAAGCTCGGCAAGAACCTCGCACTCGAGAGTCCGGTTGCCGGAACGGATACCGACAAGACCGTCGTCATTGCCGTCCCTGACTCTGGCAACACTGCAACGCTTGGCTACGCCAACGTAAATGAGAAGGGCTATCCCACGCGATATGAAATCGGATTGATCCGATCACACTATGTCGGGCGTACGTTCATTTCGCCTGGGCAGCAACTACGCGAGTTCAAGGTGAAGACAAAGTTCAACGTTGTACGTGGGGTACTTGAAGGATATCGTGTGGTTGTTGTGGACGACAGTATCGTACGTGGCACCACGTCACGGTCGCTCGTTTCACTCATCCGTGAAGCAAAGCCACGCGAAGTGCACCTGCGTATTACATCGCCCCCTGTCCGCTTCCCCTGCATGTATGGAATGGACTTCCCGAGCAGGGAAGAACTCATCGCCAACCACTATGAAAGCGATCAGGAGATTGCCACGGCATTGGGTGCCGACACACTCAAGTATTTGAGTGTACAGGGGCTGATGGATGCCGTACCACAAGGACATGGCACGGGTTACTGTGACGCATGCTTCACGGGGAACTACCCAGTGCCTGTAGATGAGCAGCTTTCAAAGGCGATCGAAGAGGACTGATATGCACGAAGGTCGGAAGGCCAACACATCGGATGATGGTGGTGGGCTTGGTTCATTACGCTCGTCACGCAAGGGATACATCATCATTCTTGCGCTGTTTGGATGTCTCGTGGTGATTGCCAGCATACTCACGTTGTTGTATCGTGAGACTCCAAAGCATTCGGAGATTCTGAGCAAGAAGAAGCGGGCCAGTGCAAAGCATTCGTCCATAGCCGTGATCTTCGGACGAGTGGACAAGGTGGTACAGGATAGAATCGTGCAGGACATCATACAGGACGTTGGCGTAGACTCTACCGACACTGACTTTATCGTCGGAAGTACCGTAAGTGATCCTTGGTGTGCAAGTCTGACGGAGTATCAGTTCATGCTACGCAAGGCCATGACGGAGAGTAAGGAGTTGCCCATTGGAAAGCAGACGCTGATCATGTCGATGGTAACTGGTCTGCTCGCCAAGACCGACCTCCCTGCAAGGGTTTACCTCATTGGCAATCTGAACACAGCAGAGATGACGGAGAGAAGTACAGCTGCCGTGATGAAAAGATCTGACGAGAGTGCCGTGACCATGGCTTGGCGTAACGAAGCAAGGGCGCCAGTCCAGGTGATTAGCTACATGGATACCACGACGGCAATTAACAAGCAGTACCTAGACCTTTTCCGTAGGCAGCCATTCGCGTTTACAGCGCGTTAGGCGTACTTGCTACTTGGACGTGATCAAAATCTCCGTCCGCCTATTCAACGACTTACCAAACTCCGTACTGTTCGAAGCAATGGGTTTGGAAGGTCCGTAGCCAACTGTCTGAATACGTCGTGGGTCGATACCCTTCTGTACGAGGTATGCTTTTACTGACTCGGCACGACGCTCGCTCAGGTTTTGATTGAGCATGTTTGATCCGACGTTATCGGTGTGCCCTTCTACGCGGATGCGCATTGATGGTCGCTTTTCCATGAAGTCAGCCAAGACGTCCAGCTCTTCAATTGATGACTGGAGGACTGCGCTATTGGTTGGGAACAACAGATTTTCGATGATGAACTTCCGACCGATCTCTACAATTGGGATGAGTTGTTTTACCAACTGTCGTTTGTTCTCGTCCAGAATTGCGACGTTGATTGAATCGCGTACAGAACGGGCGTCGCTGCGGTATGAGATCGCATACAGATTTGTCAACTGCGTGCTGTACTGATCAAGGATTCTTGAGAACGGCTGACGAATATCGAACAACGATCCGCGAGTTTCTTCTGCAAGTCGTTTGTAGTCTTTCAAGTCGGGCGAGGTAATGCAGAACAAACGCACTTGGCTTTCCTTGAGCTGCTCGATTGCTGTTTCCGTCACCCAGTACGTTCTACCATTTCCTTTCTCGCCAAACTGATGGTATGGTGCATCGGTAATGAGCACCAGCACCTTGTTAGCCGCAGGATTCCATCGAATATCGATCCCTTCACGAATTGCTTCGAGGGCATTTTCTTTTTCATCAAACCCACCGCTAGCAAACACCTTGTTCATCCAGGTGAGGAATTCCTTTACGTCGGGTGTTGGTTGGTGTACCTCTTCGACGATGTCAGAGAACAGTACGAGGCCAATGCGATATTCGATTCCTCGAGAACGTAGTGCATCAACGAACTTTTCGATGTTGTTCTTCACGCCATTGATGTAGGCCTGCATCGTTCCGGTGATGTCCACCAGGAACACGAAGTCAACCGGAATTCGTTCGGTAATCGTGATCTTATCAATCCCGATAACGGGCTTCTCGATGCCATCTTCAACAACCGTGAGTTGCTTGGGGTTCACGGACTCCATGGCACGTCCGCTATCGTCGTACACCTCGACGATAAGCTTGATCGTCGGGAACTTCGTGATGTCCACATTGCGAATCGTAAGCTTGAGACCTTGCAGTTCTGACTCAATGTGTGCCTTTTCTGCAGAGTTCTGGATACGCTTGAGACTATCCACGACACTTGCCTTCGTCGGGACTGTCATTAACAAGACAATCACAAACAAACAACAAGAAAGGGCGTACAGCTTGTACGCCCTTGTGGTTAGATGTTCCCTATGTGTCACGATTGAACCCGCTATGGCTCTATCAGAAGTTTAGACGCAATACTGGCGAGACCATGAAGAAGTTCTTCATTTCCCATGGCATTGGATCGCGAAGAGGTGTGCTATACTTTCCTTCGATGTACAACCAATCACCAAGAATTGGCATGTACGCTCTTGCGAGAAGGATTTGATTGCTGTACTGAACGCTCATGCCAAATGGATAGGCACCTTGGTTGCGGTACTCAAGCTTGGCATAGATCCAGTCCAATGCTTCATCTGGATGATACAACGCAAGTCCGTTTACACCATCAACAGCAAGGAAGGTATGGCCACCTGCTGAGTCCCTAAACATCGCAGCTTCACGTACTTCGTAGTAGTTCAAGCCGGCATCCAGGCGGAAGAAGTTTTCTGGTCCACGATCACCCACCCAGACGTTATAGAACAAGGTGGCCTGACCGGTTGCACGAAGCAGATATGCTGTTGTTGTTGGATCGACCTGATATGAAGGAGCGGTGATCCTACGGTTACCAATGTCAAATTGATAGTACGTGGCTGGGTCGACGTCCGTTGCCGAGCTAATGCCCTGCATTGGAAACTCGACGTTCACGCCAACGCCAAACTGCGGGTGCATTGGTAGGTGGAAATCCATTCCGCCGACAATCTTTCCGCCATAGCCAGCGTTGAGCTTGCGACCAGGAATGAAGGAGAGAAGTCTGTCTTGTCCATCCAACGAACCCGTAACTCGGTAGCCAACACCTAGACGGGCATTGATCAGGTAAGGAATTGCGGAGCGTGTGTCGTAGTCGCTGTTGACGTAGAGTGGACGCTGGAGTTGAACGCGTGCTTCGCCAGATGACCAATAGTGGTATCCCACTTGATCGGTACCCATTGAGGCCTTAAGCCAAAAACCACTCTTTCCAATCTTGAGCGTCTGATCAAAGGCAGAGAGTGTAATTGCATGGGTAACGTTGGTTGGCTCCATGTAATTGATGATCTCTTGCGCTTGGGCTGCTGATGCCGGTGTTGCAGGTGGGATGTCCTGGAAACAATATGGACGCTTTGGGTTGGAGAGAATAGCACTAAGCTTCTTCATGTTTTGTGCTATCTCGGAGGCAACCATGCGTTCCCGACCACATTCGATCAGGATAAGGTCATATTCTGGTTCCGGGGCGTCCACACGATAAGGTGCTGACGTGATTACGATATCGTTCTCATTCAGAAGATCCTTATTGTACCCCATCAACGCAAAGGTTTGCTTGATCTGAACCTTGAGATTTGGCTCACAAACACGCCAGCGCGGGAAGTACTGCAAGATCTCTGGATCGATGGTCTTTAGCGCTTTCACTATTGCTTCTGTGTCTGCAGCTTGCAATGGAGAAGCCAGCCAAAGTGTGGCTACAGATAACAATAGTGCGATACGAAGTCTTTTCATTGATTCCACCTGGGTTCGGGAGGGGGCTAAATCAGAAGTTGAAAATGAATCGAAGTGCGGGCATTACTACGGCATTGCGTTCCCATGGACGTGGGTCGCGGAAGACAGGAGTAAAGACCTTGGCATCTAGACGAAGAGCAAAATTGTCGACCACTGGGATCTGCAGCCATGCAGTGCCAAGGATGGTTTCGTCGAAGTAACTAAGAGAGAAGCCAGCTGGCGTAGACCATGTAGTTGCCATAAAGTCGATACGTCCAGAAACTCCACCCACAGTCGTCGAGCTCACATTGCGATAGTCAGCCGAGTCTGTTCCGCCATAGTATTCTGACCATGCTTCCATACCATAAATGGTGCCACCTAGACGCATGCGGAACAGGAAGTCCTTGTCGATGGCAACGGCAAATGAATACTGGAAGGTTGCATGGTAGCGAACCAAATAATCTTCGTTGCGATAGGTGTTGGGATTGTACACCATGTGATCACTCTTGACAGCATCGTCAAACACATAGCTGCCAGCGAGGTTAAACACACCGCTTTCGTCAACAACACGAATTGGGAAGTCGAACGACCCATTGATACCCATGCCACCATTGGTCATGGTACGCGTGTTACCAAAGGTTGTTGCCAGATTGCTCCATCCACTGGTTGGTAGAACGAGACCTAGGCGTGAAGAACCCCAAAGAGCATTCAGACTTGCACGCTCTGACCAGAGGGAAGGATAGTTGATGTCTTCCAGACCATACTTGAGTTCAACACCGTACTTAGGAAGATTGGAGTTCGTTGCCTGTGCGCTGTCGTACTCCATGTTACCCATGTTGCTAACCATGGTGCGTTCGTAGCGGCGGTATGACACACCGTCTGCCAGACTTACGATTACTTCATTGTTTGTCTGATAGTCCTGTGGAAGGCCTTCGGAAATCCGAATGTATGTCTGCGTCCGGTCTTCGTTGATTGGCGTGACCTTACCATAGAGTGGCTTAACAAAGCGAATGCCCTCTTCACCGATACCTTGTGCTTCCGGGGTTACGTTCTCATAGTTGTTCTGGATGATCTGATTCTGCAGGTACTCAAGCAAGTTCTTTGAGGAGGTACCACCAAGAACATCGTTACCCTTGAGTGCCTGACCGTCCATAAGGTACTGCTTGGTCAGGTCTGTATTCTCTAGTTGGGCAGGCATATACACGTCAGATGGTGGATCCAGATCGTCCTTCAGCGTGTAGTAGCTTTCTGAAAGCTTCTGAGTGAGCATGGCAATGAGTTCAAATGGCTCATTCTGACTATGGCGCGTTGTTACGATGAATGCCTTCTTGAACTGTGCTTTCTCCCATGCTGTCTTTTGGGAATAGTATCGCTCGTATGCCTTGCAACCTGGCTTCTGAAGGATCTTCTGGATTTCCTTTTCCTCCATGCCTTCGCCACCAGTGAGCACGATGCTTTCTACATCATCGCGCTGCTTGCATTCCTTTGCTTCGTCGGTAAGCTCTGGCTCCTTGGGACCTAACAGAATGTTAAGCCGTCGGATTGACTCTAATTCGTCAACCTCCGGCACCTTGTACAGAGAAACCATGCCATATCTCCAGTTCTTAAAACGGAGAAGCAGGTTCTTGATCTCAGCATTTTGTTGAGCAGCGGCAGGCAACGCTGCCATAAGCAGAGTTGCAATGCCGAGGGTCAAACTAATCGAGCGCTTCATCATGCGTGTACTTGTTTATATGCGTCAATTGCTAACAGAAACTGTCTTGGTAATCATACGAGGACGTGACTCAGCTCCGTCGGCGGATGCTGTTGCCGAGATCGTGATTTGTACGTTACCCTTTATCTGACCTTTAGGAAGAGGTGTCTTACCCTGGAGCTTGAGCGTAAGCTCGTAGTCATTTCCTTTGATCCTTCTGGGCTTACCAACTACCACAACCTTGTAGGTGTTGCCAGATCGCATATCGCGGACTGAAACACTACCAATCGTAGCAGATACCGTACCTATGTTAGCTCGACTATTACCGTCGGCACTAATCGATGGTGGCTTGATCATGATGCCTTTAACCACGAACTCGGCACTCATGTTGTCCAGGATCGGGTCGGCATTCATGTCAGAGGTGACAATTGTTGGTTTCTTCAAACCAACATCACCGGAGCCACTCCAGATTGGTACTACTTCGCCACTACGTGGGTCTTTCCACGCAACGTTCAGACTGACCTTTGAGGTTCCAGGGGGGACATTAACCTGATCACTTCCCTGTACGTTCAACTTGCGTAGCGGTGGTATTTGGGTACCGCCACCAACATCAAACTGCATGATGAACTCATTGGGCTTGATGGTACTGCCTGACGATGGCGTTACTACCAGCTCGAGAGCGTCGCCCCAACTTGCTTCAAGGGCGCTATTAACGTCTGACTCGTTGGTAATCGAAGATGGATATACGTAGACAGAGCAAACAGCAGGTTCACTTCTCTTTGGTCCATTTGCTTGCGCCAACTCAAACACGTATGGTTCTTCTCTTGGAGCAAGCGAACCGCTGATCGGTATTACAAGGTTCTTGGCAACCCACTTCGTGGCTCCTGAACCGCCTCCGCTTGCCGTTGCACCACTTTCTGCAACCGTAGCACCACCAGGGTTGGCAGTAATCTCCGTCTTGCCATTTGCTGGCGTGACTTCCATCGGAAGCACGAGCTTGCTCAGCTTGTCAAAGACGCGTACAACGGTTTCCAGGTTGGCAATCTTTGGATCCGTAATCTGTGGTGTTGGCTTGAGGACGCGAATATTGAATTCCATTTGACCCTTGTTGCGGTCAAATGCATTCTCTGCCTGTATGCCAGGTGTTGTAAGCTTTACAATTGCATCATAAAGCTGAATTCTGGCCTTCGTAGGTAGGTCGTCTGTTTCGTCCTTCAACTTCTGAACGGCATTGTCGAACCCTTCGATGTTGGTCTTCACCATGTCTCCTGGTGGCAGACCTTCCGTATTTCTCAAGAGCTCTTCACGTACCTTCAGCAGGTCCTTTACCTTTAGCTGCACGGTGCCGATGTTCACCTTTTCTTCGGGATCAATATCGGCGTGGGGCTGTCCTTCCTTGATTGTTACACCAAGGATCTGGTTTGTTCTTGACGAGAAGCGCAGCTTATACCAGCCGGCATCCCGTGGTTCAAAATTGATGACGAAGGAGCGCTTCTTGCGCGAGATTTCCGTGCCAAGCTTGAGAGTCTCTTCTGGAGAGTAGTACAGCTCGTCCTCGGCAATTCTTCCCGGCTTGAACGCAGTTGGTTGGGGTTTGGTGTAGTCTGCCTGAACCAGGAGGTCCTGCATGCTCTTAACAAAGGCAAGGGGATCCTTCTGGTCCCTGCTCCATATCTGGTCCAGCTTGCCTTCCAACTCCTTGATCTTCAAATCCAGGTTTGCAGTTGCCTTCAGCTGCCAGGCAGAGCTGTCCTGCGGTACGGCTTCGCTGCTCTGGTCGTTGGAGTAGTAAATGTCATACTTCAGGTCGGACACGTTCGAAAGCTTCAAGAAGCGCTTCATCCGATCCAGATATTCTTCTGGTTCTTCGTGCTCTTGCATCTTCAAGTTTGCCGACACGTCGGTAATACCAACTTCAACCAAATACTTGCGCTCTGGTTTGATGTCGGCACCAATGGCCTCCTTGACGTTCACACCTGGAGGTGGGATCGTAATCTGGTCCTGTGGACGGGTATTGATACCCTCCGAACCAGCACCTACCTGAAGCTGAGAGAGGATGCTTTCGACGATGCGCATCGACTCTTTCTGCTTGGCAATAAGGTGCTCTTCGGCCTCGTCGCGCTCCACAATGATGATGAGAAGCTCGAGAATAACCGCCAAATAGAGCACAAAGTAAACTTTACCTGCTCCACCCTTTGACATGTCCTACCTCCTGGCTGGAAAGGGGCTAGCTAACTGCTTGCCGTGACCACGAACGGGAATTCCGCCTGTAATAGCCGGAATCCCCGTTCGCTTGATGTTCATCGTGTTACTTGTTTGTTGAGACCGTTTCAATGGTTGCTTCCGTTTTTGGAGCGGTCACCGATGTGTTGGTCTCTGCCTGGGTCATGCTTGACTTGGCTGACTTCTTGCAGCAAGAGCTTGTTTCCGAAGCCATCGAGCAGGAGGCCTTGGCAGACTTGCTGGCCTTACTGGCCTTACTGGCCTTGCTCATGCAGCAGCTGGACGATGCCTTTGTGGTGCATTCATCCTTGCTGTCTGATACTGTGGAGACCGTCGAAGTCGTGCTGGCCGAGGCCTTGGCTGACGACTTCTTGTGTCCGTCACACTTCATGCTCGCTGTACTTACTGCAGCACCAAAACAGACTGCCAACAGTGCGGCGATGATAATTCGTGTTTTCATTGTTGACTCCTGATTTGTCAGAATCGTGTTTAGTTTGAACGCAACATCCTACAATGGACGGGAAATTAGCCCTCAGAGACGGCTATTCCAAAGTATAAATGTGCCGAAACCTGTAAGAATCATACGACTAATGCCTAAAAATCTTGCAGGTTACACCTTACGAACACCCTGTTGTCTGTCCGCAATTGGTGCAAACCAAACACGTGCCATTAATTTTTGTTGCCATACTCTGACAGTTGCTGCATGCCTCTCCAGAGAATCCTAGCTCGATGGCAATCTTTCGCTTGCTGTTCTGCACGTCCCCTTTTACATGCACTTCGGCCGACTCTGGACTTCTCTTTGTGCCTCCTTCGGTGATCACCTTTACGGGTGGCTGTACCTTGCTTGTTCCGGGTAACGAGCTGATCACTGGTGGAGCAACCTCGTCGACGGACTTTACATGCACAAAATCGGTGCGCTTGAGGTAGTCATATCCGAGGGTGCGGAATACGTAGTCAAGGACGGACGTTGCATTCTTGATGGCCTCGTGTCCTTCTACGAACCCTGCTGGCTCAAACCGTGTAAAGGTGAAGGTATCTACAAGCTCATCAAGGGGTACGCCATATTGGAGTGCCTTGGAAACAAGCACGGCAAAACAGTTCAATAGCCCCTTGAAGGAAGCGCCTTCCTTGTACATGTCGATGAAGATTTCACCAAGGTTGCCGTCTTCAAACTCGCCTGTACGGACGTAGACTTTATGTCCGCCTACCGTTGCTTCACGCACATACCCGTGCCGGCGTTTTGGTAAGCGCCTGCGTTCTGCGCGATGGTAGACGCGCTCTTCGATGACCTTTTGTACCTCGACTGGACCAAGGCGTTCGTCGAGTGTGTCTTCGTCGCCCAGCATGACGATTTCGTCGTAACTGTCGGCCGATGCGTTAAGGGGCTGACTAAGCTTGGAGCCGTCGCGATAGAGCGCGATGGCCTTGATCATCTGCTTCCAGCTTTCAACGTGGACTTCTGCTACCGACTCAACGGTGGCTTCGCCTGGCATATTGATGGTCTTGGAGATGGCACCGCTGATGAAGGGCTGAGCGGCCGACATCATGCGTACGTGAGCCATGTAAGGAATGAACCGCTGTCCGTACTTGCCACACTTGTTGGCACAGTCGAAGATGGGAAGGTGTTCTTCCTTAAGCTCAGGTGCACCTTCAATGGTCATCTTACCGCACACGTAGATGTTGGCTTCCTCTACTTGCTCTGCCGTAAAGCCAAGCTTTTCGAGCATGTTGAATGTTGGCGAGTCTAGTTCCTCTGCGCTAAACCCTAGCCCCTTACATACTTCTTCACCAATGGTGTACTTGTTAAAGACAAAACGAATGTCGAAGGCCAAATCCAGTTGCTTCTCGATGGCATCGAGTGCTTCGTCGGTAAAGCCCTTCTCGCGTAAGGCGGCAGGGTTGATGTGTGGACATCCAATGAGCGTGCCGTGCCCCTTGCAATACTTCTCGATCTCTTCGATTTGCTCTGCAGTGTAGCCGAGCTTGTGAAGGGCCCCAGCAACACTTTGGTTGACGATCTTGAAGTAGCCGCCGCCAGCAAGCTTCTTGAATTTGACAATGGCAAAGTCTGGCTCGATACCGGTTGTGTCGCAGTCCATCACCAGACCAATGGTGCCGGTTGGTGCGATTACGGTGGATTGAGCGTTGCGGAAGCCATACATCTCGCCAAACTCAAGTGCTCTGTCCCATGCGCGTTGTGATGCAAGGTAGAGATCTTCGGGACAGGTTTCGGGATCAACTGGACGTGGGAAAATCGTCAGACCTTCGTACTCTTCCTCTGTGGCGTTATATGCTGCACGCCTGTGGTTGCGAATTACGCGGAGCATGGACTCGGCGTTGGCTTGATAGCGTGGGAAGGGTCCGACGTCGTGAGCCATTTCGGCCGATGTGGCATAGGACTCGCCGGTCATGATCGATGACAAGGCTCCACAAATTGCCAATGCTTCCGGTGAGTCATAGGGAATGCTCATCATCATGAGCACGGTGCCAAGGTTGGCATAACCCAGACCAAGCGTACGGTAGTCGTAGCTACGCTGTGCTACCTGCTTCGATGGGAACTGTGCCATGAGCACGGAAATCTCCAGCACTACGGTCCACAGTCTGATGGCATGCTTGTAATCTTCGATCTTGAAGGTGCCTGCTTCTGCATCATAGAAGTGGGCAAGGTTCAGCGAGGCAAGATTACATGCGGTATCGTCCAGGAACATGTACTCTGAACATGGGTTCGAGCCGTTGATGCGTCCGTCCGTGGAGCAGGTATGCCATTCGTTGATGGTTGTATCGAACTGCAGTCCTGGATCGGCGCTCTTCCACGAGGCCATGTTAATCTTGTCCCACAAGTCGCGTGCATTCACAGCAATGCGCTTGCTGCTGTCAGTACGCCACACAAGCTCCCATGGTGCATTGCTTAACACGGCTTCCATGAAGGCATTGGTAACTCGTACGGTGTTGTTCGAGTTCTGTCCACTTACGGTTCCGTATGCTTCGCCTTCATAGCTGGTATCGAACGAGGCAAAGTTGAGTTGGGTGTATCCTTGAGCAACAAGGTCAAGGGTCCGCTTTACGGTGTTGTACGGAACCCCGCGATGAAGTGTACGCCGAATAAGCGTGTCGAGTCGGTGATTGGTTGTTGGATCGGCACCGTTGGCATTGGCTTCGTCCATGATTGCCTGAAGGAATGTTGAGGCAACCTTGGAGCCAGCAACGAGAGCTGCTACCTTTTCTTCTTCACGAGCTTTCCAGTCGATGAACTTCTCTACGTCCGGATGGTCGATGTCGACGATGACCATCTTGGCTGCCCGACGTGTTGTGCCACCACTCTTGATGGCGCCTGCTGCACGGTCGAAAATCTTGAGGAAGCTCATCAGACCGCTGGAAACGCCACCGCCAGAGAGTTTTTCGCTCTCACCACGAAGGTTGGAGAAGTTCGAGCCAGTGCCTGAACCGTACTTGAAGATGCGTGCTTCGCGGGTAGCTAGATCAAAGATGCCACCGTCGTTCACGAGGTCGTCCGTAACACTCTGAATGAAACAGGCATGGGGCTGTGGATGCGAGTAAGCATCGGAGGCACGGGTGAGCGTGGCTGTCTCGGGGTCTACGTAGTAGTGCCCTTGCGAACTGCCGGTAATGCCGTATGCCCAGTGGAGACCGGTGTTAAACCATTGCGGCGAGTTGGGTGCTGCCATCTGATTGAGCAGCATGTAGGCCGTCTCGTCATAAAAAGCCTGAGCATCATCGGCTGTGTCAAAATAGCCGTGCTGCTCGCCCCACCAACGCCAACAGCCGACTAGACGGTGGACTACCTGGCGGATGGAACGTTCTCTGCCAAGGACTGGTTGACCGTTCTCGTCAAGCACTGGCTTGCCGGCAGCGTCAACCTGTGGTACTCCTGCCCGACGGAAATACTTCTGCGCGAGAATGTCGGTGGCCACCTGCGACCACCGCTCAGGCACTTCTACGTCGTCCATTTGGAAGACGACCGTGCCATCAGGGTTCTTTAAGAGGGACTCGCGGAGCTTGTACGTGAACTGATCGTACACGTTGGTACCAGCGTTTGTAAACCGTCGCGCAATGCGCATGCGTTACTCCATGGTGAACGATGAAAAAATGATTTTCACCGGCAATCATGCGAACAAGAACCTCGCGAATAGAAGACAGTCCCTTACCGGATTGTGCAAACACACCCGTTCAGAGATGCTTGGTCAAATGATTGGTCGGCCCGTTGCTCTTCCGAAAATTCCTATTCCTGGCCCCCTCTTTCAGCATGCTGCTGCAGTGGAAAAGACAACGGCGTTCAAAATAGCCGAAGCGGAATCGGATACAAATGGTAGGCGGTATGTGTGGATAAAAATTGATGCTTTTGAGGTGTAGAGTAAATTTGGTATACATGATTGACGCCATGATTGATGCGATAACACAAGCCCTTAACCACGCTGATTTGTGGTTGTTTAGGGTAATCAACTCGTCAGGCCAAATACTCTGGCTGGATTGGTTGATGACGGCAATTACCACCACGAACAACTGGCGGATTGTGTTGATTGCTGGTTTGGTGATGTTGGTGTGGCGGGGAAGACGTGAGGGACGATGGTGTGCGGCTACGTTGGTTGTGGGGGTGGGGCTGGCCGACCTTGCAAGCCATCACTTGTTGAAGGAAACGATTCATCGTCTGCGTCCGTTCGAGGTGCTGCCTGATGTTGTGCAACTGGTTGGTACCGGAGGTGGAAGCTTTCCGTCGAACCACGCAATGAACCTGGCCCTGGCAGCAACGGTGCTGGGGGCTTACTATCCTAGGTGGACGTTTTACTTCGCCTTGATTCCGTTGGTTGTGGGTGTGTCGCGCATCTACTGTGGCGTTCATTGGCCGAGTGATGTGCTGGCTGGCTGGTTGCTTGGTATGGGGCTTGGTTGGTGTGCAGTCAAGCTTACACAGCGGTGGAAAGGGCTGCCACCTGCTCGACGGCTCTAACGCCACTGCGTACGGCACTTTCGATGGTTGCTGGTAGTCCTGGCAGGGTCCAATCTCCACTAATGGCAAACAGTGCATTGCGTGGTGTCATGTGTTGATCACCTACGCCTGTTGGTTGATGAAGATCAAACACGACGTTGCTGCCAAACGCCGTCTGGCGTTGCTGCTCATACTCTGGTGTGATGAGTGGCGTTGCAAGTCGTTCCTTGATCACCTTGCCGTGCAAGAGTGTTGATGATGCACTCTCTGGAAACACGCTGCGTAACTCGGCATCACATTGTGCGATGAACTCGTTGCTTTGAAGGCGTGCTTCGTCCACGGCTGCACTCACGGTCAGTGCACATAGTCCGTCGTGTATACGATGCTTGTTAAACACCCATTGAATGGTTGTACCGAGAACGGCGGTGAAGTCGACGGGCAACCACGTAGCGTCATACCATAGGTACACGCTGACGATGGGACTCATGGGTGACTCTTGCGGGAGCGACACTGGGAGTGCCGATGCTTGAACAAGCCGGTGCAACGCTCGCTGTGGCATGGCCGAGATGACGGCATCGGCCTGCAATGTCTGACCATTGCTCAGGTGAACGCACATTCCTGCAGATGTGGTGCGTACTACAGAGCCCCCTTCCATCGTTACGTTCATCAATCCATCATTGTCACCATGTGAGGGGGCTTGGTAATGCGTGATGGAATCGGCCGACACACTGGTGAGCAGCGTTCCGCCGTTGTCGTTAAGCCACTCGGGGAAGGGGGCGATGAGTTCGCTCAGACCAACGGTGGGAATCCACAGACCAGATGCGCCACGTCCGCCAGCAAATGTTAACCGAACGACATTCACAAGTAGCGACGCTGCCGCCTTGTTGAGCGGTGCATTGAGTGTTGCGAGGACAAGGGGTTCCCAGAAGCGGGTGACAACGTCTTGCGGTTGGAGTTCGTTGCGAAGGAATTCTTCACAGGTGAGGTTGTGAACGCTGACCTGTTTTTTCATGATGCGTGATGCAAGGCGAAGGCATGCGAGGCGAGCAGAGATCCTGATGCCTTGCATGGATAGCATGCCGAAGACCATGCCTCCGAGACCTGGCAAGCGTGATGCATCAAGGACGGTGCGTTTACCCGTGGCATCGGCAAAGGCAACACTCATGGCGCGCTGCTTGGTGATGAGGGGGAGAGTACCGAGGGCTGACATGACGTTGTGAGCACCCGTGTAGGCACCGATCATCACATGCTGTCCGTTGTCGATGGTTGTTCCAGTGGTTGTATCAGGGAACGACCTTGCACGTCCGCCTATGTACGGACGTTCCTCTACAACCGTCACCTTCCACCCATGCTTCACAGCTTCGATCGCTGCAGCAATTCCGGCCCATCCACAACCTAGAACAACAACATGCATAGTGGCAAGTTATTGCAACCTGAAGGAACTCACGTCTACACCGATTGGGTGCACGGGTTTTGTGGGATCAAAACACCTTGTCCATGGTATGCAGCATGTGGGTATTCGCCGACATTCTTCTATGTTGGCACAAAGCAGTGGCTGTGTTTATGTGTTTATGTTTTGAGTCAGGTGGTGTTTGCGATGGACAAGATTACTTGGGATACGTTCGAGTCTGTTGAATTGCGTGCTGGCACCATTGTTCGTGCAGAGGTGTTCCAGGAAGCACGCAAGCCGGCATATAGACTCTGGATTGATCTTGCTGACAGGATTGCGCAATCATC
>JAGFIZ010000050.1 GCA_024103135.1 Bradyrhizobiaceae bacterium
GCATCTGCCTGGTGGATACGTTCGAACTCGTCGAAGACAAACAATTGGGCATGTTCACCAACGAGAATACCGAGCGCGTACAACGACAAAAGGATGCCCCCATCTTCGTCATCATCGGCAACCCGCCGTACAACGCTGGTCAGGTGAATGAGAACGATAACAACAAGAACCGCAAGTACCCAGCAATCGACAAGCGAGTTGCCGAGACCTATGCAAAGGATTCTAAAGCGTCGAACAAGAATGCCTTGAGTGATCCCTATGTCAAGGCCTTCCGCATGGCTTCAGACCGGATCATCAAGACCGGCGAAGGTCTCGTATGCTTGGTTACCAATAACGGATACCTTGATGGTATAGCATTTGACGGAATGCGGATGCATCTGCTTCGAGACTTCAATCAGGTGAACATCGTTGACCTCAAGGGCAACATCCGAAAGGACTCGATGAAAGACGGCATCCCTCTTGGCGAGGAGCATACTGTCTTTGGCCTTGGAGCCATGGTTGGCATCACGATCGCGCTCTGTGTACGATTACAGTCGAGACCTACCCATCTGTTAAAGTATTGGGATGTCCATTTCAGGTCAAAGCGTGTTGAGAAGTTCAGATTGCTCACCGAGGCGGTGTCACTCTCGGGTCTTGGAATGAGGATTCTCGAACCAACTTCAAACAATGTCTGGCTAACTGATGGCATGGCTGACGACTGGGAAACGCTCATCCCACTCGGAAGCAAGGAGGCAAAGGCAGGAAGAGCCGAGGCCGTGTTTAGTACTGTGTCGAATGGTGTAAAAACGAACCGTGATATTTGGGCATACAATTTCACAAAGGACGCCTTGATCAGTCACATGCGGACGCACATTTCGGAATACAACTCATGGATTGGTCGACTTAATGCTGCTGGGTCGGTCGCAAACCTTGACGCATTCATTGAGGTGGACGACACGAAGATGAGTTGGTCTCGAGACCTTAAGCTAGACCTTAAGCGTGGCAGAATGTGCAGATTCGACGAATCCTGTGTTCGCACGTCATTGTACCGACCATTCACTGTGGAGCACCTCTACTTTGACCGTATCATGAACGAGGAAGTGTACGTATTCCCCAAAATCTTCCCTCTCCCCGCCTCTGAGAATGCGGTGATCTGTGTAAGTGGTGTTGGTAGTTCCAAACCATTTCAAACACTTGTATCGAACACGATACCTTGCCTTGATATGCTGGAGAAGACTCAGTGCTTCCCACTTCACATCTACAACGAAGACGGCAGCAACCGTCGCGACAACATCACCGACTGGGGTCTACAGCAATTCCACCAGCACTACCAAGCCCCCTCCATCACCAAGCTCGATGTATTCCATTACGTGTATGGCATCTTGCACGACCCCGCTTATCGCGAGAAGTATGCAGCGAATCTCCGGCGCGAGTTACCGCGCATTCCGTTTGCGGCTGACTTCTGGAAGGTTGCCGGCGTAGGCAAGAAGCTCATGGACATGCACGTGCACTACGAGCAGCAGCCAGAGTATCCACTCACGGAAGTGTGGTCGGACGGCAAACCAAAGGACTACAAGGTCGTGAAAATGAAGCGCGACAAGAAAGACCCAACAAAACTCATCTACAACGAATCGCTAACGTTATTTGGCATTCCCGCAAACGTAGACGACTACAAACTCGGCAACCGCTCAGCCCTCGACTGGATTGTCGACCAGTACCAGGTAAGCGTCGACAAACGCTCCGGCATCAAGAACGATCCCAACCGCGCTGATGATCCAACGTACATCGTGAGATTGATTAAGAAGGTGGTTACGGTGAGTGTGGAGACCGTGAAGTTGGTGACTGAATTGAAAGGATCTTAAAATGGAATTAGAGGCGTTGGTTGGAGGCACGGTAGCATCGCTTTTTGCCCTGTTCTTGGTTGAGGTGATCTTGCTGCCGATCAATCGTCGTCGTCGGTTGCGCGGTACCGTTGGCACCTATTTCGTACATCATATCGATGGTACACCCATCAGGAATGCTGCTGATAAAAGCAACTATGTAAAGCTCAAGACGAAAGGGTGGTTTTCACCAAAGATCATCATAGAAGCGTTTGATTACGACACCAACCGATCATGGTTAGCGACGGCTCACTTTGACGAATTGGGTTTCCATGGGTACGGATTCTATCGGTATGCTGATCAGGTGGACGGTGGTACGATTGATCTTATAGCGCTTGCTGACGGAAAGTGGGCATGTCGTACGAATGCATACCACACCGATGGTGTAGCTGTTTTTCACTGGTACCGACAGTAGCCACCTATTGTCTGATTCTATTCATGCGGCACCGTTAAGCGATCAGTAATTAAGTACCTCCACCCCTGCGTCCCATATCGCCCCTTGACCATGTGAGCGATGCGTTCGTCACCCTCGCGCCGTACGTCGATCGTGGCAGAGCTGTTGAACAGGATTGATGATCCGCCGCGTATGCCTCCAGTGGTAGTCTTCTGGAAGATGACAATGAAGATGGTGCGCGGGCAATCCGTTCTCAACCGATTGGCGGTTATCCTAACGTTGTAATTGTTTGTTATTCACACCGTGAATGGTTTTTATTCATGCCGTGAATGGATTCCCGAAGAACCGAGTGCTTGTCAATACCTGACCAGAACGGTTAAGAGCCATGCCTGCTGTAAAGCTTATACCTGAACCATGGGCGTGTTTGGCGTGAGGCTGCGCAGGAAGAGGTCGGCAGGGATCCATCGAATGCCATCGCGTACCAGGTGATGCTGACCTCGGTAAATCACCGCGCAGGTGGCTATGGGATATTCGCGTTTGAATGAACGGAGTCCCGAGGCATCGGCATTCCTGATGGTTTGAGTGTTCTTGACTTCAAAAGCCCAGAGTCCATCGTGACCGTAGACAACGGCATCAACTTCTACTTGATCAGCGGTGCGCCAGTAAAAAAGCTCATGTCTAGCATGCGTGTAATCGCACCATGCGCGCAGGTGCTGGATGACGAGAGACTCTAGGACAATGCCATCGATCTCTTCGGGTTTGTTAAGTGGTCCGACTGGACGAAACGCACGATAGACGCCAGCATCAAAGAAGTAAAACTTCGGGTGAGTGGTAAGCCGACGCTGGGTCTTCTTCCTGAACACCGGTAGCGTGAACGCCAGCAACAGATCTTCCAGTATTCCAAGGTAGTTCACGACCGTCGAGCGAGGCACTTCACACTCTTCGGCAACATTGTTCATGTTGAGTACGCTGCCTTGTGAGAAAGAGATTGCTTCAAGAAACCTACTAAATGCGCCTACATTCCGAGTAAGTCGTACTTGGTGTACTTCTTCGTGAATGTACATGTGCGCGTAGGCCCGCATTTGCTCTGCTGGAGTTGGCGAGCTCACGATGGTGGGGATCATCCCTGTATGCAACGCCTGTTCCAGATCAAAGACGTCGGCCAATTCACGTGCAAGAAACGGATGCATGCGCACTTCAACGGCACGTCCACCGAGCAAATTTGTCCCCTTGCGCCGAAGTGATCGTGCGCTTGATCCGGTGAGGATAAATCGTCGGTCGATAGAGTCCGAGATTAGCTGGTGCACCACATCCAACAACCTTGGCTCCCGTTGCACCTCGTCCACCACGACGGTGGTACCTGCGGCAGATGCCATAACGATTTCACGCAGCCGACCTGGGTTGGCACTCATCATCGTGAATGTGGATGGGTCCAGGAGGTTTACCCATGTGGCATCGGGCACGGAGTTGCGCAACCACGTGGTCTTCCCAGTACCACGTGGACCAAACACGAAACAAGACGTTGGCGGTAGTTGCACGCTCCGCTGAAGATAGGTCAACCTCATGCTCAATATTACCAACTCTCTTGTGAAATATCGGTGTAAAATGACAACAGAGTTGTGATTTTACGGGAACTAGTGGTGGCTAACGAGACCCTAGATCGCGATACTTGACCTTGTTGTACCATCGTAAACCATTTCATCTCATAATCTTACAGTCGCGAGTACTGAGTGGGAGACGATTGGATACCATCAGCTTGCTACCATTCAGGAGATCTGCAGCGCGTGCACGAGCTCGCGCGCACATTTACGCTTTGGGAAGTGCGCACCGGTACATGAACTACACCACGTCGTATGGTGCTGGCACTTGTCACAGCGGGCTAGCCCCAATTGGTCTTGCCGACCTTCAATTCCACCCTCTAATTTTGAATGAACAAGCATAGGATTTGGCTGGTGATACCTCTCTACAAAGGATAGTGCATGGAAAGAACCCTTCCTGACCTTCGAGATCGATTCTTCGGAATTGTATACTCCAGTAGACTGTCCGCAGTAATCTATCACGTCGTAAGCTTTAATGCGTTAATCCTTGGGTATTCCATTGTCTGTGATACTGACGATTATTCTGGGCGATCCCCGGTCAAGTGGCTTCTTGTATCAGTCATCAGCGGGCTGATAGCATTTGAGATTGAACGTGCACGACAACATCATCGTCAGACTAAACGTGCACGCCAACGTCGTCATCAGATTGAACGTGCCGAGTAGTGATTGCTACTCAGTTGAATTGAGCCAGTTCTACGTCATCGATTGACTAGGCGCGGAGGAGTGCAGGGTCCCCGCTTTCGCGGGGACGACGACACTTTCGCGGGGACGACGAACAATACTGTCTTCCCTGCGGAAGCAGGCCCCAGCTTTCGCCGGGGTGACGGGGAAAGAGTTCTGGGCCCCGGCTTTCGCCGGGGTGACGGGCTTGCGCCGGGACGACGACGCTGAATCCGGATGACGGGGGAAGCGCACGGGTAACAAGCACGCGGCGTGGGAATATAGAATTGAGCTGCAGCCCACAACTCAGGACGAAGAGGTGATCGTAGTCGACCTGACACTTGGTTGAGTGTCTGGAGCACGGCTGGATGGGTTGGCGGGCCTGTTAGATGAAAGACGTTGCCTCATAAACACACGTACGCTCTACTAAAAGTGCGTATCGGGCCTAATGTAAGACGGCAACTTTCTTTACATCAATACCCTGTGA
>JAGFIZ010000073.1 GCA_024103135.1 Bradyrhizobiaceae bacterium
CCAGCATACAGCCACACCAACATGAACAACGTCCACGTAATGATGATAACGAACGAATACGGCAACATCAAGCTCGTAAGCGTTCCCAGAGAGCTATCTGGCTTGTATCTCCGCATCGCATAGAGGATGAGAGGAATGTAGCTCAGTAGCGGTGCAATCATGTTTGTACTTGAGTCACCGACGCGATAGGCAAGCTGTGTGGTTTCGGGGGCAATGCCCATGAGCATGAACATGGGGACGAATACCGGAGCCATGATGGCCCATTTAGCAGAAGCACTAGCGATGAGCAGGTTGATGATTGCTGCCACAATGATAAAGGTGCATAGAAGGAGGGGTCCTTCGAGATGCAATGACTGCAAGAACTGCGCACCCTTGACTGCCGTTACCACGCCCAGGTTTGACCATTTGAAGTAAGCAATGAACTGAGCCATGACAAAGCTTAGTACGATGTAGCCACCCATGGTAGCCATCCCGTCAGCCGTCATCGTAGCCACATCCTTATCGCTCTTGATCAGACCGATCACGATGGAGTACACAAGTCCAGCAACAAGAAACAGCAGCATCAGCAAGATCACGATGCTATGTTCAAGCGGTGCAAGCGTCCCATTAGCATCGCGCATGATGGAGTGCTCGGGAAGCGAGATTGCAACGATTCCAACAATACCAATCATGAATGCCACGATTGCCCAGAGCATGGCCTTGCGTTCTTGGGCAGTGAGGCGTTCGTGCATGTTGTGTTCCGAAGTATGATTGGCTGCCGACCAGGGGCCTAGTCGCGGCTCGACCAGCTTGTCGCACACCCACGTACCAACTGCTGTTAGGAGAAAGGTCGACGCGATCATGAAGTACCAATTGGAAGCAGCGCTAACAACATATCCAGGATTAATCAACTGCGCAGCTTGCTGCGTTAGGCCGGAGAGGAGCGGGTCAAGCGATGTAATGGAGAGGTTCGCACTAAAGCCCCCTGCCACACCAGCAAAGGCAACGGAGAGTCCGGCTAGTGGATGTCTGCCCACCGCAGCAAAAATCACGGCACCCAGAGGAATGAGAACCACGTAACCAGCATCGGCTGCAATCGAGGAATTCACACCAGCGAACATGACCGCTGCAGTGATAAGCCAGCGTGGCACGGCATGGACTGTAGTGCGTAGCAAGGCCGTGATAAAACCGCCACGCTCGGCAACTGAAATCCCGATCATGGTAACGAGTACCAGGCCCAGCGGAGGGAAGTCGACAAAGTTCTTGACGGCATCGGTGAACATTCGTTGAATGCTACTTGCACTCAACAGGTTGACCACCTGAATCTGTTCATGTGTGCTTGGATGCTCGACGCTCACACCGAACGATGCAAACAACCAGGAGAGCAGGGCTACCAACACGGCAGCAAGCAGGAAGAGACTAATCGGATCGGGCAAGCGGCTACCTACCCGCTCCACTCCGTCAAGAAAACGGATTGCTAGACTTTTCTTCATGTAGAAATATATCCACTGGCTACGGTTTTCCGCTCAACCTTTTATCTTCGCTGCGTGAGCATTCAAACCAACATTCGAATCCTCATGCAACGCCTGCATGTTGCATGCGAACAACACGGTCGGGACCTGTCCGATATGCGTGTTCTTCTGGCCACTAAGGACCAAACACCAGAACGCATTCGTGAAGCCGTTAAAGCCGGCTTGCATCTCTGCGGCGAGAACAAGGTGCAGGAGCTTACTGCAAAGGCGTCAGCACTGGCGGCCGACGATGTGGTGTGGCATTTTATCGGCGCGTTGCAGACCAATAAGGTCAAGGAATGCGTCGAGGTGGCAACGTGCGTGCAAAGCGTCGACCGAATTGCATTGGTTGATGAGCTCGAGAAAGCATGTCAAAAGATCAACCGTCACCTTGACATCATGATCGAGGTGAACACCAGCGGCGAAGCCAGTAAACACGGTGCTAAGCCATCCGAGGTCGTGGCATTGCTGGAGCATATCAAGACAACGAAGCGACTTCAGGTTCGTGGCTTTATGACCGTTGGCGCACTTTCGCCAAGTGAGTCTGTTGTCCGCAAGGGCTACGCCCAACTACGTGAAATCCGTGATCATGCCATTGCTCAGAAGCTTGTGCCTGCATCGGCATTCGAGCTAAGCATGGGTATGTCAACGGATCTAGAGTGGGCAGTGGCTGAAGGTTCCACACTAATTCGAGTGGGCACGGCGGTGTTCGGGAGCAGGTAGTCATGCATGGGTTCGAGTTTCTTGACGAGCTCGTAATCCTCTGCCTTGCTGCAGTGATCGTCATCCTTGTGTTCAAGCGATTCCAACTGCCCCCGGTAGTTGGACTCATCGTCACCGGTATTCTTGCCGGTCCAACGGGATTTGGGTATATCACAGAGAGTCATGTGATTACCATTATTGCTGAGCTAGGCGTTACGATGCTCTTGTTTTCTACTGGACTTGAGTTTTCGATGGACGACTTAGTGCGCCTCAAGCGTATTGTGCTCATCGGGGGTCCGCTTCAAATTATCCTCGGCTCCTTACTCCTAGGCACGGTGGTAGTGAGCGGCGCTACGCTCATCGGTGAATCACTCGATTGGGGTGCAGGCATTGCCATTGGAATGATGTTTGCGCTGAGTTCGACGGCTATCTGCATTAACGTACTCAAGCAACGCGACGAGCTCATGACGTCCCACGGCAAGGCAATACTTGGTATTCTCATCTTCCAGGACATTGCCGTTGTGCCGATGATCATCGTGATATCGTTGTTGACTCCAGGCAACGAGATCACCGTCGGCACCATACTCTTGCGCCTGGGTGGTGTGGCCGTTGCCATCGTTACACTTACGTGGTTGCTTCGCTTGGTCTTCCCACGTCTTGTGCGCTTTGTTGCCCGAGCCGATGTGCCGGAAGTACTCGTACTGGGTGCGTTGACGCTATGCTTTGGTGCAGCAGCCATCACGGATTTGCTTGGTATGTCGCTCGCTCTAGGTGCCTTCATCGCAGGTGTTGCGATTTCCGAGAGTGAAGACTCACGGTTTATCGACAGGGTGATGATGCCCTTCCGTGATGCATTTACCAGCATATTCTTTATTTCGATTGGTTTGCTGCTAAACGTCAACCTGCTTGATCTGCCATTGAACATTGTTGGTGCCTTCGTGGTAATCCTCATCAATGCCGTCGTAGCTACGGGCATCCTTCACATGTTGGGTATTCCCTGGAGGATTGCCGTGATAGCAGGGATTGCACTGGCAGAGGTTGGCGAATTTTCATTTGTGCTCGCTAACACGGCTCTACAAGGAACGCTCATCTCGAATGAAGCCTACCAACGTATTCTGGTGGTGATCATCATTACCATGATCGTGGCGCCGCTCTTGTTTGCCGTTGCACCACGTGTTAGCCGACTGGTCTCTGCAAAGCCACCCGCAGCGTAACCATCCATGTTGCTAGGCGACACCTAGAGGCCTAGTCTATCAACCGTCTTTCGACATTCCTCGCATACCAATCATCACAATGAGCTCAATTAGTCAGAACCGTACCGTGACCGTAATCGGAGCATCGGGCGTCATGGGCAGCCGACTCTGCCGCCGATTGCTCGGCGCTGGGTACACGGTTCACACATTCGACTCAGTACACCGCAACAGCACTACTTCTTCGGAACCACTCCTGATATGCCATAAAACACTGAACGATGCTGTAGCACCATCAGATGTGGTAATCCTAGCGGTTCCGTATGCCGCAGAGTTGCTTCTTGCTGAGCAGCTCACGACGCAGATCGGACATCGCATTGTCGTGAGCATAACGAATCCACTCACGCCGACCCTCGATGACGTCGTAACGCCCCCGGGCGAGAGTGCAGCAGAGCATCTCTGCATGCTTATGCCCGAAGCCCGTCTGGTCAAAGCATTCAACACCTTGTCGGCTGCTGCATTCGATGTTTCACCGGACGAAGGACATCAATTCGATACGTTCATTGCTTCCGACGATGCCGAAGCTGCCCACGTCGTTGAACAGATCATCACAGACATGGGCTTTCGGCCATGGTACGTAGGATGCCTAAAGCATAGCAGAACACTCGAACGCATGAGCGCCTTGCTGATAGGCATTTCACAGCGCTATGAACTGGACGGTGCTCTTGGTTGGCATGTTGTTCAGGCGAAACTGTAATCCTGGGGTTGCGTAGGTGACGTTGCCTCAATTCGCAACTACCGCTGAGCGTTAAGCAGCACGTCAGTTTGTACGACTATGCTTCACGATCATGCTACAAGGTTGCGTTGCACGAAATCAGAGAGCTTACAGAACAAACCCTCACCCTCGACTATGAAATCGAAATCCTCGTACAGCAGCATCGGCAGACTCATCACGCTATGCGTGGTGGCATTGTCGTGTCTGCACACCCCTGTCGCTGCGCAAAATGTCCAGCTAGGGAAGGTTGTCGACGCAACAACAGGTGATGCTATCGGCGGTGCCTCCGTTCGCGTACTCGGCACCACTCGTGGAACCTACACACGTGGTAACGGAACATTCCGGTTGCCGGTAGAGAGTGGGATGACGCAGATCCTGGTGCGAAGCATTGGGTATAGGGATACCACGTGTTCCATCGCCCCCTCACAAACCATCACCATCAAGCTTTTGTCAGCAGGTGTTA
>JAGFIZ010000076.1 GCA_024103135.1 Bradyrhizobiaceae bacterium
TGAACAGTGTCGTTTTCCTTATACTTCAACTCAATGATCTTGCCTGCAGACGGTGATGGGACTTCGGTGTCGACCTTGTCCGTACTGATTTCAAGAAGTACTTCATCTCTCTCGATGGTATCACCAACATTCTTTACCCACCGTAGGATGGTACCCTCTTGAATGCTCTCGCCCATCTTGGGCATCACGACGTCGATATTCACAACAACTCCAATATTCGATTAGTTGGGAAGGGCTCGAATTTATCAAATGCTCATCAACTGTACAGGTCACTCAATGCTTCACGCAACGAGCCAAACGAAAACGAGAATGCATCATTCAGTAATCGTTGAGGGACTACATACTGTCCATCTACAACAATGTCCGCCCGTCTACCAATGGCTAGCCGAAGCGGAAACTCAGGGATTCTAACGAAGGCCGGGCGATGCATGGCACGTCCGAGTGATTTTGCAAACGACTTCCACGTCACAGCTTCTGGTGCAACAACGTTGTACGGACCGTAGGCATCCGGTTGTTCGACCAACCAGGCAAGGGCATCAATTGCATCCTTGGTGTGAATCCATGGCAAGTACTGTGTACCTCTGCCAAGTGTACCGCCAATACCAAGGTTCATTGGTGTAGCCATCCGTTGGAGCAGACCTTCCTGTCTGTCCAGGATCACACCCATGCGTGCGATTGCAACACGAGTGTCGGAAGATGCAGCCAGAGCAGCTTGTTCCCACGCGTAGCACAACTCACCAAGGAAGGAATTCCCGTGAGCCATGGCTTCGTTGCTGGGGACGAGGGTGTGTCCGTAGTACCCCACGGCCGACATCGACAGCAGGGCCGGTTTCGAATCAACGCTATGGATCGTCTCGACGATTTGTTTGGTAGCGTCAAGTCGGCTACTCACAATCTCCTGCATCCGTGCAGCCGTCCACCGCTTCTCGCCGATGTTGCAACCAGCGAGGTTGACAACAACGTCCGCACCATCGAACAGCCGTTGCATGTGACCATACGTAAAGCCAGGAGCCGAAGCGGCGCTCTTACCAGTCCGCGACACATTCTGGACGTCGTGCTTATCGGCAAGTAGCCGTGCTGCAAGTTTAGACCCAACGTAGCCCGAGCCACCAACAAGAACTATACGCATGATTGTCGTGCGATTAGTCTTGTGCGATGACCCAAACCTTCAACGGTGCTACGATTTCGGCATGAAGCTTCACGTGCACCTCGAAAATTCCAAGGGTCTTGATTGGTTCGTCGATCGTCACATTCCGACGATCAACCTTGAAACCACGAAGCTCGAGTTCCTGTGCGATCATTTGTGTGGTGACCGATCCGAACAGGCGGCCTTCTTCACCAACCTGCATTGGAATCGAAATCTGTAGATCGGCCAACTGCGCTGCAACTGCCTCGGCGGCCGTCTTTGCCTTCTCCATTTTCACGGCATACTGGGCCTTCTCCGTCTTCAAGGCACGGATTGCACCAGGTGTGGCAACGTATGCCAGCGACCGTGGAATGAGGAAGTTTCTTGCATATCCTGGGCGTACGGTGACGATTTCGCCGATCTCGCCTAGGTTTTCAATGTTCTGACGCAGAATGATTTTCATGCTTGCACTCCTTCGGAACTATTGGTCGTACCTGCTTCATCGTTTGCACTTGAAGGACGGCCATGCTGGTTGCCTTCGGCAGCCATCTGTGCTGCACGAGCTGCTTGTGCCTCGGCACGAACCTTGCGGAAGGCATGTAGCTTCTCGTCGAGCTGAAGGGTTAGGTGACGCATAACGCTTTCTTCCAGAGCAAAGAAACGCTCCATGAGAGGAAGTGCGTCGGCATTCAACTCGAACACCGTGTGGACGTAGTACCCGTTGTACTTCTTGCCGATAGGATAGGCAAGCCGACGGCGGCCCCACTTGTTCTCTTCACGAATCTTACCGCCATGTTCGGCGATAAACGTGTTGACGCGTAGAATGGCTGCTTCGATCTCTGGATCTTCAAGTGCAGCATTCATGATGTAGGTCGACTCATACGACCGTAATTCACTCATTGTAACTCCTGTGGTTGCTTTCGCAGCCGATGAATCGTTTCACCGGCAGGGGTAAATAAACATCGGGATAACCCGAGCCGACAAAGATACGGGCTAACCATTATCAAACCAAGCTTCGTACGGAATCGCAGGAAACTGACATAATTGCTTTCACGATTGCTTTCACGATTGCGTTGCCGAGCCAGAATTTCCACGTAACTTCGCTGTTCGCAATAGTTAGGTCGTTCACAAGAACATACAAGTCATGTCCGATATGCCAATTGTCCCTGGCACCGCCGGGGCTTCCGACGATGCTACCGAGAACGTCTCGGTAGACCATACTCCCATTGAGCATGCTGCAAGTGATGCAGTATCGCCAGATACACCCGTAGCCGAGCCAACCTCTGAGCCAAGCGTAGAAGTGTCCCCTGCACCTGAGGTCACCGTCAGTGCCGAAGAAGCAGCGACAGTTTCGTCTGCTACACCAGAGATGGCAGCAGCAAGCTCCGATAGTACTCCAGCAGTGGATCCTGCCTCGATTCCTGTTGGCGGCAAGCTCGACCTGTCGAAGCCAACGATCGTTGGAACAGTTTCACAGGACGAGTTCGCCAAGGCCCAGGAAGCAGCAAAACTGCAGCGCGAAGCCGAGCGTGAGCGTAAGGAGCAGGAACGCAAACTGCGTGAAGAGGTGTTTGCAGAGCTGTCGGGAGTCAAGGAGCGCAACGAAACCATCGAGGTGTCGATCGTCGAGCGTGTAAAGGGCGGACTTCGCGCTGAATACAAGGGTGTTCGCGTGTTCTTGCCGTCGTCACACTTTGGCAACACCAAGCATGCCACCGAAGAACAACTTGCAGCGGCTATTGGTACAACTGCCAAGGTGAAGATTCATGAGCTGCAAAGCGATGAGTCCGGTATCAAGAGTGCGGTAGTTAGCCGTCGGGAAGTACTACAGGATGAGTTCTGGAGTACCATTGAGCAAGGAGCTGAATATGATGGCGTAGTAACGTCGATCATGCCGTTTGGTGTATTCGTCGACATCGGTATTGCCGAAGGTCTTGTACACATTTCACGTTTGTCGAAGACGCGCATTACGACGCCGGAAGAAGTAGCAAAGCGCGGCATGAAGCTTCGCGTAACGGTCTCGGAAGTCGACCGCGAGAAGAAGCGCTTGTCGCTTAGCCATCGCGAGCACGAATCCGATCCATGGGTTGGCGTTGATCAACTCTTCCCCGTTGGAACGGTTGTAAAGGGCGTGGTACGCCGGATGACGGATTTTGGTGCCTACGTACAGGTTGCGTCACGCATCCAGGGTCTGGTGCGAATCTCCGACATCTCGTGGTCACTGCGGCTCAAGCATCCATCGGATGTGTTCACGGTTGGACAAGAGATCAACGTTGCCGTCCTCGAATTGAATCCTGCCAAGCATCAGCTCACGCTGGGCTACAAGCAAGCACAACCCAATCCTTGGTCAACTGCTGAATCACAAATTGCCATTGGTACTCGGCTGACAGGCACTGTCCAGCAGTCCACGGCTCAGGGTCTGCTCATCCGCGTTGTTGACACGTTCGATGGCTTCATGCCACGTAGCAAGATGGCCTTCCAGCATGGCGGAAAGAAAGCGGATTACAATGTTGGTGACAGCATTGATTGCATCGTGGTCGACTTGAATCCTGTTGCTTCATCCTTGATTCTTGCTACGGTTAACGAAGACGGTACGCCGTTTACCATGGCCGATGCTCGCAGACAGGGTGCCGAAGGCGACGGTGGTGAGAATCGTGGCGGACGCCGAGGTGATCGCGGCCGCCGTGGTCACGGCGATCGCAACCGCAGCGAGGATGGTGAAGATTATTCTGCCTACGAGGGTGGGTCTGCAAATGCTGCCGGAGTAACACTTGCCGATCTGTTACGTGATAAAGACAAGACCAACCTCAATGGATAAGGGTACTGATGAAAGGCAGTTTTCTGCTCTTCGCATTCTTCCTTACAGTTTCTTCTAGTACTGTAGCACAAATGGCAACGCCTGAACCGTATAAGGGACAGGTTACCACTGGTGTTACTCCTCATCAAGACACAGCGTTCAAACGTGCTATGGCCGTCAAGGTCACAGCACGTTTGCGTTTTATGGACCAGCTTCAACAAAGCGCGGCAATACTGGAAGCTACGACGGCACTTACACCGCCCCCTTCGGCATGGGAACGGGCAATGTCGAATATGGCAATGCTGACTCCTGACTTGATTGCTCCAACTCCTGAGCAAGTGATGGCTCACAAGCTCAACTTGCAAGCAGCTACCTACGTGCCTGGCGTGCTGTTGTATCCTATGGGTACTGGCAACCTCCAGGTTGGTTTGGGTGCCATCGGTCGGTTCATCGGCATCGTAGAAGATGTTTCCCCAAGACTCGTGTACTCCCTTCCTGAAGCATCGGAAGTGCGCATTGCTGTGTACTCGTCAAGTGCACTCGAAGTGAGACTACTTTTCAAGGGCATACAACCGGCTGGTGCCTATACGATCGACTGGAACGGCCTCGACGATCTCGGTCATGAGGTTGTGCGTGGGGACTATGTTGCAGAGATCACCATTGGCCAGAACAAGATCATCCGCAAACGCATTATGTGGCCTCCAACAAAGTAGTAGTAACCAAGCACCCAGTTTTCCTGTCATGCACGCGTGAACATTCGTAGCTACGTTTTCTTCTCTCTCCTCTTCACGCTGTCTTGCCAGGGGGCTTGGGCAGACGTATTCCCAGATGTGCTGGTGGTACGATTTGCAAAGGATTCCAAACTCAACGCTCAATGGCATGAGCAACAGCGAAAGGGTGCCCTTAAGGGATTAGCTGACATCGTTGGCGACCATACGACGTGGCCCTACGTGAGCGATGCTGTGCTGACGTGTATTGAATCAGCAATTACAACTAGGCAACTCCGATCGCGTAACACCATCCTCGCTGTCCCTCCTGCTCGTCCAGCATACACAGCGTGTAAAGTGCTGACGGATCTCTGCGTCATCAAGCTCAACAGCTCGGCTTCTTCCTCCATCATTGCTGGCAAGCTGACGAGCCATCCCGACATCGTCTATGCCGAAGCCATGCCCCAGTATACGATTGATGGTCTACCGAACGACCCGCTGTCCGTTGATCAGTATCACCTTTTTCGCACTCATACTGTTGACGCCTGGGATCTGCTGACTCCTGGTGCTGAGCCAATTGTTGTCGGCATCGTCGACACAGGAATCGACACTGCACACGTCGATCTCCAAGACCAGTTCTGGCGCAATCCGGGCGAGACTGGCATGGATTCGTTAGGGAGGGACAAACGGTCGAATAAGGTTGATGACGATAAGAACGGCTTTGTTGATGATTGGTATGGCTGGGACTTTGTAGGACCCGATGGCATTTCGGCCGACAACAATCCACTGCCGGGAAATAATCATGGGACGCATGTAGGCGGACTCGTTGGAGCACTCGTGAACAACAACGTAGGCGTTGCGGGCATGAGTCCGTTTGTCAAACTCCTCCCTATCAAGGTCGGTCGCGACAGTCCTGCCTCGCGAAGTGTTGAAAAAAGTGGCGACGGCATTCTCTATGCAGCGGCAATGGGAGCACGAGTTGTGAACTGTTCCTTTGGCAGCAGCAGTCCATCATTTGCAGACCTCGACGTCGTCCAAGCTGCAACCGAGCTCGGAGCGCTGGTTGTAGCAGCTGCAGGCAATGCGTCCTCCGAGCAGGCATTCTATCCGGCAGCACACCAACCAACACTCAGTGTAGCTGCAACGGATGAAACGGACCGTCGGGTATTCTTCAGCAACTTCCATCACACGGTAGATATCAGTGCTCCTGGTGTGAACATCCTTAGCACCGTTCCTGACAACAAGTATCTGTCGCAGGACGGTACATCCATGGCTTCACCCATCGTTGCAGGAGTGGCAGCGATGACCTTGTATGCCAAGCCCAACCTTACTCCAGAATCGTTGCGTGCCTTGCTCAAGGCCACGGCAACCAATATCGACTCCGTCAACATATCGTTTGTCGGCCTGCTTGGCAGTGGACGTCTGGACGCTCTTGCTGCAATCTCTGCGTCCAGCGCACGGTATGCCGACGTAATTGATGTCCAGTTTGTCGATGACAACCACGACAGTCTGCTCGTTAACGGTGAGTCCGTATCAATCACCTGTAGACTGCACAACATTCTCGCCCCACTCAACAATGCGAGAATCACGATTACGCCAGCCCCCTCCGACTTCGAGCCGATTATTGACGTATCGGCCTCGGATGTGGGCGCCGTTGCTACCTCCGACACAGCAACACCGGTAAACGCATTTCGCTTACAGATTCCTGACGATGCACCGCTTAATGGTGAGTTGAAACTGCTCGTGTGGATATGGGATACCGACACTCTTGTAGGCAGACAATTGATTACCTACACGGTGAATCCTTCCTATCGAACCTTGCATGAAAACAACATTGCCGTAACGATTACTACATCCGGCAATCTGGGATACAACGACTATCCAGACAACACACAAGGTGTCGGCCTTACATGGATGAATGGTCCGTCACTCCTCTTCGAAAGCGGACTTCTTATTGGCACCGAACCAAGCTTCCTTCCCAATGTCGTACGCGGGGCAGATCCCAATTTCAAGGACAATGGATTTGCTGGACATGGCACTGTCACTATTCAACGCGATGTGCTCCCCGAATGTTTTAGTGCGACAGCCACCTTTGCTGATAGCGTCGATCGATTCCCTGTAGGGCTTAGCGTTAAGGAAACGGTATTTGAAGGGACAGCGGACTCCGTTGCCAACAGTGTTGTTGTTGCTTTCGACATTACCAACACCACCAACATCACTCACAAGAATGTGAATGCTTCATTGTTCTTCGATTGGGATCTTGGCGCAAGCGGTGCAGAGGACGGCGTGGCCTGGGATAACAACCGTGGTTTTGCCGTCGTCCAGAACGTCGAAGACCTTTCCATTCCTACCGTCGGCGTAGCAATGGTTTCGCCCCTTCCCCTGAACATCACGGCAATTGATAATGGAGGGGGCGGTGGAGTACCGTCGATCTACGACGGATTCATTCGCGCAGAAAAGTGGTTTACCATGTCGCGTGGCAAACTCCGAACAAACAGCTCGCTTGGCGATGTTAGTCTGATGATTGGTGGCGGACCGTTTTCACTTGC
Source organism: Bradyrhizobiaceae bacterium (assembly GCA_024103135.1). GTDB lineage: Bacteria > Bacteroidota > Ignavibacteria > Kapaibacteriales > Kapaibacteriaceae > OLB6. Next base: position 7,180 of record JAGFIZ010000076.1, read on the forward strand.
GCCGTCGGAGACCCGGCAGATCGTCTTCTGCATTTCCGTAGGCAAGACACTGGAAGATGTTACACGGTACATGAACTCGGCCAGACTGTATGCATCAACACTTGGTTTGCAGTCCGTCCCCTATGTACCGACGGCACCGCAAGACCACATAGAGAGCATAGCGAATGGTCCGGTGTACTCCCCAGATCAACCAATAACGGTTCGGTTCGCGCTTGCCAACCTAGGTCCTGCAGAGCTGTCCGTCGTAGACCTGCTTGGTCGAACCGTA
>JAGFIZ010000012.1 GCA_024103135.1 Bradyrhizobiaceae bacterium
TCTTCACCCCGGTCTTCTACGTGACGATGCGACGCCTCGCCGGGGACCGATCGCGCCCCCGCTAGACCGCCGCCTTAGCTGGATTCCCGCGGCTCTGCCACCAGACGAAGGAGAGACCGAGCAAGGCGAAAACCGCGCCGAAGAACTCTCGCGAAAGCTCGACCCGGGGGTCCTCGGCCGACATGCTCCGTTGCATCATGGTGAAGTCCTTCCCGCCGAAGAGATTCTCGTAGAGGCCGGGGCCGGTCATCCGCATTTCGACCAGGCAGGCAAGGGCGCCGAGGACAAGAAGCCATCGCGGCACGGGCCGGAAGGAAACCGCCACCAGCAGGACGGCGATGAGCAGGTAGAAGGCGAACCAGAGGGCCGCATCGATCACGGACGGCTCGTAGTAGATCGACGGATCGATGTCGTTGCGCTGCAGCCACGCGAACCAGGCGAAGAGCATGGCTAGGACGCAGTTGGCGGCGAGGAGCGGGGGGCGGGCGCGCATTCGGTCACGGGGGGGCTGGAATCCTTCAAGAAAGCCCTCCCGCCGCCAAAGGCAAGCCGGGAGGCGTCCGCAGAGGAGCCTTCGAGACCCGACGCAATTTTTCCTTGTCTTTGCGGAGAAAGCGCGCAACTTACCCTCCGCTCCGGCCCCACCCGGCTGGACGTTCCCGGAAAAGCAGTTGTAGCTCAACTGGATAGAGCATCTGACTACGGATCAGAAGGTTTGGGGTTCGAATCCCTACGGGTGCGCAGATATTGAAACAGCCTGAGACAACCGGCAACGTCAAAACGAGCTAAACTCAATTCCAGCAGTGAGGTAGCCCAAACAAAGACCATTTCGTTGTTGCCCGAGATTCCTCCTCGTTTCAAATTTTCGTCAGTAGTTTCGTCAGGAAGTCGCACATTGCACTTCACACCCGACCCACTACTGACGGTTTCCGATGAGGCTGTCCTTCTACCTCGATAAGCCGAACGCTGCTACCAGCGTCGTCCTCCTCAATGTTGCCTTCCGAGGGCACCGACTCCGCTTCGGCACCGGCATATCGCTCCCACCGCAACACTGGAACAAGGATCGCCAGGAACCTCGCGCATCCGATCCGCACCGCAATGCCCACCTGAAACAACTATCGGCGATCTCCACAGAGGTGCATCGCGTCTTCAATTCCTTAGGATTTGGCGAAGGCAGGGAGCTAGTCACTCCTGAGACGATCAGGGAGTTCAAGGATCGGATCCATGACTTCATCGACCCTCAGGCGCGCGTCCAGAGCACGCGCGGACTGATCCACGACTTCACGGAGTTCATCAACACGTACACCCTGAGATCCAGCACGGGCTTGGTCTCATCAAAACGCCCCGGGAAGAGATCGCTCCAGAATTACCGACTGGTACAGCAGTCATTGGTCGAGTATGGTAGGGGGCGAAGAGTCAAGGTGGAATACGACACTATCACGCTTGACTTCTACACCAACTACTGTCAATGGTTGTCGGAATCACGCGGTCTCGTAGATGCCTCCATCTCCAACTACATCAAGGTGCTCAAAACCTTCATGAAATGGTCGCGCGACCAAGGCTATCACACCAACCTGGTGTATGAGCGTTTCTATCGCGACAAACGAACGGCGCAGTCCATGGCGTTGTCGGTGGACGAACTTCGCCTCATCCGCGACTTGGATCTCAGTGATGATCCCCGTCTCGCCCGTGTTCGTGACCACTTTCTCTTGCAGGCCTACACAGGCATGCGCTACGGAGATCTTGAGACTCTTGCACCGATCCACTTTGACGATGCAGCAGGTGTCATCCGGTTGACCACGAAGAAGACTGATGCTGTATGTCTCATACCCATTACACGTCCGCTTGCCCTGCTGTTGGAGCGATACCCATCCCGCATCTTTGAGTTCGCCTCCTCGGTCAAGCAGAATCTGTATCTCAAGGATATCGGGCTGCGAGCAGGTCTAACCAAGTCCATGACCACGCATGCCTACAGGATGGGTAAACGCGAAGACGTCGTGAAACCTCGGTTCGAGCTTCTGTCAACACACGTGGCTCGCCGGACCTTCGTCACCACCTCGGTCCGATTCGGCATACCTGAGTCCGTTATCAGCGTCGTTACCGGACACTCGGCCAAGGGCATGCTCCAGCAGCACTACATCAACCTTGACGAAGAGTCAGTTCGAGACATTGTTATCAAAGCCTGGGACCAGTTGTGACCTCACAGAACCTGTTTCTCCTGCACCCCGTGGCGTGGTCCGTCTGCCAGGAAGTACTACGCGAAGAGTCTCACATGATCGCATCAGGTCAGACTACTGAACAACGGATCGCCTACATCACCAATGAACGCGACCGACTCCTTCGCGAATCCGACGTTGTCCTGACAGAAGCTCTCAACATAGCCTTGTCAGACTGGGATAGCTCAACGGGCATGGCCAGCATCGACGAAACCGAACTCAGATTCCAGCTTCATGGTGGTTCGTTCAGTTTCCGTCGGATACGGGCAGGTTTGAGACAGCTAGGCCTTCCCGACAATGTCCTTGCAACACCATTGCTTGGATTCGGCTTGCTGATCATCGGTGAAGATCCCGACGTTGCCATGAGTATGCAACGCCTCTTTCAACAACGATTGCAGACACTCGTTGAACACCCGCACGTCTCTGGCTCCGAATCACAGTATCAAGTCCTGCTTCAAGATGCAAGTCTCTTGCCATCCATGCGTGATCAGGCGATCACCAGATTGGCATTGAGCACCCTCATCGGCATGAGCGACGATTTGGAATCTCTCTTCACGTTTGACCAGCACGAACTACGCGACCTCGCCGTAGTTCGAGGTGCTCTCCTTGATCTACACATTACCGACCTCATGGCAACAGCCATCGCCAACGGATACACTTCCGAGCTGAGAACCTTACTTGCTCAAGCATCCAAGGATGGGATTGAACTCTATCGCGCAGTTGTAAACTCGATCCTTGGGCATCGCGTTTCCGAGCTGTCCGCTGCTAGCCTGTCCATATTAGTAAACAGTGCCACGGAAGATTCGTCCACTTCCAATGAGAAGGAGATGCGCCGAGAAAATACCCAAGCGCCACCTGCAGACGCTAAGAACTCGGACCACCTCATGACCATCGGTCAGGCCATGGAATTGCTGTCAGTTTCCCGAGCAACGCTGTGGCGTCTCGAGAAGGAAGGGACGTTGCTACCTATTCGAATTGGTAGATCGGTTCGCTATGAACGAACCTCCATCGATTCCTACCTGGGACGGAAGTGACCTCGAATCACTTCAATTCCAGTGCCGAGTTCACGAATTTCCAAGCACTCACTGCAAGAATGGTACGAAACCAGTTCGCGAAGTCACTTCAAATCAGTTCAAATCGACTGCTGTCGATGAACATCAAGCGTGCTGGAAGTGTTCAGCGCGGTGCCCTCATGTAGGGCACACTGAGTTGAATGTCGATTGTACCGGTCCTCCACCGATCTGAACTGCTCCACGTAACCGTTCCTCCCAAGCAGTCAGTGTTGACCTAGGAAGAATCGAGGTGCTTGTCATTCAAGCATTCGTCTCCTTCGCAGACCAAGGTTGCCCCGGATTGTTAAACGTTGAGCTCAGAAATCCTGCGTTCAAGGTTGTCGCCAATCAGCGGAGGCCTCTTTTCAGAGCCTTCAAGACACATGCAAAACAGGACAATCAAACACTTCTGCATGTCCCAAACAGGCACGAAACGGTACCAAAACAGTCCAACGGCACCCCGCCAAGACAACTTCGGAAGCCCAGCGAGTGCTAACTCGCCTCTCCAGCTCGCCATTTCAACCACAAAGGAGGGGTACTCCGCCTATACTACAACCGCAGAGGACATGCACGGAGGCACACCGGTCGATTTGAACCAACCGGTTAGCGGAATGAATCATCACCTGTGCGGCTTCAAACACCAGCCTTGACGAAATGCACACCCTTCATGCTCCAGATCATCCGGCCAGTGCGTCAAACCATCAAGTCACTTCTGTATCGCAACGAGCATCATCATCTGCTTGGGTTCACCGCCAGCCTGCAGCTTGATGGATCAGCCCTGAACCCCCGCTACGGCGTGTTGATCAATCCTTCTAGAACTGTCCAAACGACAAGAATGAGACACCGAACGTATACAAATGGACAGGAGCAGTGTCCGATGTTACATGCCGAGTGTAGATTGATAAAGGCACCCTGTTGATTTCATTCAGTTGCGTGTCGCGATGTGACATGGCGATCCTGAGTAGCGAGCGAGACTGCGCTCTGCATGACTGCAAGAACACTCTTGTCGTGAGGAAACCTATCGTACATCAGTCATCGTCGACCGGACCGTCTTACAAGGCGTCATCGCAGATCGCCGTCCACGATCATCAACCACCATCGTAGGCTGACTCCCATTGGCCAGCAGGTTTGAGGCCTTAGGTGAAGACACGATCACCGATACCATCCTCAACCGACTCGTCCAAATCTCAGACAGAATTGATCTCAAGGGAGACTCACTCCGCAAGAATCGGTAATATTGTCAGTCACCACTCCCGCTTGACCCAACCATCTACAGAGGGGGTCAGCATCCGCCGGAATGAGGGGTCAGCATTGCCGGAATTTCTAAGCCGTGCTAAGGGGGGCAGCATGCTCCGGTACGGGGGGTCAATATGCTCCGGAATCGAGGGGTCAACATGCTCCGGTGTATCCAGCTGGAGTTCCAGTTCCTCGGTGACTTCCGCTCCGATCCTCTTCATGCCAGTCAGATCACCCTCAGGCTCGATCACCGTCTCGACCACCGGCAGGTGCTCCGGCAGAGCCATGCGGCCTTGGTGCTTCTTGCCCGCCTTGCGACGCTCGTAGGTGATCTCCTCCTTGGCAGCCTCCACGGCTGCAGCTACCTGCTCAGGATCCACTCCCAAGCCCAACGCCAGCTGGCTTGGATGGACCTCACTGATGAAGCGCTCGCGCGTGGAGCCGTAGATCAGACGCTGCAGATCCTTGACCTGAAACTCCAGACTGAAGACGCGAGCTTCATACTGCTTGATCTGCTTCTCAAACACCACATGTTTACTCCGCTCCGTCTCGATGACCTGCAGATGCTCGGCACGCTCGCTCTCAATCAACGAGATCAGATCCGTATGCGAGAGCTGCTGCAGTGCCGTTGCCATGGTGCAATCTGCTGCGAACATTCTTGAGCAGAAGAAGAATGTTCCTCCTATGTTGCAGACCCGCGAGTGTGAACTCCATGCACGTAGCGCTTCTGCCGCCGCGCCTGGATCACACGAATCCCTTCCAGCAGCATCACCACCTCATCGCGTCGCAGTTCATGACTCAGCGCTGTTGCCGATGGTACTTCAAACCGACCACGCTCCAGACGCTTGTAGTAGAGCACGTAGCCATCACCATCCCAGTAGAGCAGCTTCACGTGTGTGCGTGCACGGCTGACGAAGATGAACACGTCACCGCTCAGCGGATCGCCACCAACCTGCGATCTGATCAAGCCGCTCAACCCGTCGAAACCTTTGCGCATGTCCGTTGGCTCGCGGTAGAACCAGAACCGCAGCTTCGGCGAGAGAGCAAGCATCACCGCACCTCAATGCGGATTTCCGTGCCAACGGTGATCACCAAGCGTACTGATGGCGCGCCATCAACGTCGCCAAGGACGGTTACAGGAATGAAGTCATCACTCCGATGCCCTGTTGACTCCCTGTACTTCCTATCCCAATAGTGCAGCGTCTGATAACTCATGCCATGCCGCTCTGCATAGTCGCCCTTACTCTCGCCGCTCTGACGCCAACGTCGCACGTGGCCGTACATCTCGTCTTCTCTGCTCATCGTTTCCTCCTCTAGTGGTAGAGGAAACTTAGAGCGCTACTCTATGCCAAAACAGATGTACTTGGTGGGGCGGATACCTCAATATCAGTTCCGTAGTATGTCCACATGCCATCCACACTCTAGCTTCGCATCGGAGTATGCCTAGCTTTGTAATAAATGAGGATCGAAGTCCCGATGCTTGCTAACAGAACATTTACGAAGGATACTGAATAGCCAGGTGTCAGATACAGATATGAATTGCAGAGCACCCCGGAAAGCAGTAGCGTCAGCGCAGTCGCAAGTCTTCCACTAAAAAATGCTGCAAATACTATTATGCAATACCCTGGGACTAGCACGATGGCTAGGGGCCAATAACTCATCCATGCGTCTTTGGTTATTCCGTACGTACTCTCTGATATTAGCGCTCTTAACAACAGCCATACTTGCCCTAATACGGAAGTTACCGACAACCCAATTCCGATTAGAAGGAGCTTACTTCGCATATCATTTCTATTGATACTATTCCTGCTTTGCCGGTAGGTTGTCAATTGCTCGTTTCACTGCTGTTGGATATAGCTGATCAAAGCCGTGCACGTCATATTGATATGAGTGAGAATTGTATATCGATCTAACATCCCCATTGTATGTGCTATAGCTGCCGACTACTATCTCTTCAGTAAGGTCCACGTTAATATTAATTGTAAAGTCGTTCTGGTAGACACGATCATAAGTAGTGATGCCTGCTGTTACCGCGGTCGCTAAATCTGTCTGCACAGCGTCGAAATTGTTGTATAAATGTACATGCGATTCTATCATTGACTTTACATTCTCAGGATTCTCCGGTGAATCTGGATCGTTGTCAGCAGGAGTTGCGACAGTGACTAGGTTGATACCTACATCGTTGTACCCGGCTTCATCTAATCTCTCGCGTAGTAAAGGAACGGCTTGTATACCAAGGTTACCGGCGTGGCTGTGCATTATCAGCGTCACACTTTCCGTACCAGTCAAAGTCAACATGACATGATCAACCAATTCAACCGCCGCCTGACCGCGATCAATTCTGTCGTTAAATGGCCCATTTCCCCAATTAAGCAGTCCATGCCCCCAGTTAAAATTAGCATTCCATGATTTGTTGCTTGACAATCTAAACAACTGCTTACTACCTTCTGACAAGTATGGACCATTGAGCCACCTCGACGAGTTTGACATTGTACCATGAATGTAGTAAGCCTCGAGTCCATCACGATCAACCGCCCATATCGGAGTATTAGACGCGTACTGATAACTCGACATCATTGGGTATTGGACAATTAGTGGATCCACACTCAGAAACTTCGCCACCCGCGAATCATAGATCCTGAACCCATAGTCCTGCTGGTTGCCTGTCCCCTTGATCTCATTGTCATTCTCCTTCCCATTGAACCCATACCTATACGAACCTTGACTTCCCGTTCTCCCAGCCATCCCCATCCCGAAGGGATAATAGTCCACCTGCGACAGCACTGAAGGAAGATACACACCGGCCGATGGCTCGCTCAGTTCATCACTGATCAGGACGCGAATGTTACCAAGGTGGTCCTTGAGTTCGTAGTTCCAATGACCAGCAATCCGTGCAAACGAGACATTGATGGTGTCGTGCTGGGTGTTGTCTTGCGCACGCTCAGGGCGGATCATACCAACACGGTCGGAGCCGTAGAGAGGTACTTCTGATAGGGTCACATCGCCGGAAGCCCCCTCCCGTGTGTAGATGGAGAGTGCGTTACCTTGCGGATCGCGGATGTACCACGTTGCTGTGGCGAGTGTGCTGCCATCCCACACTTGTTTGCGGACGCGATTGCCGGCTGCGTCGTAGAGGTAGCCGATCTGGTTCGTTGTGGTGACGATCGAGTCGATCTTGTTAGCTGGGGTCCAGAAGATGGCTGTTACTCCTTCCTCTTCATCGTGGATGAGGTTGCCGATCTCGTCGTAGGTGTAATTCCCTATCGCCTGATCGTCTAGGTCGCCGTTGTGCAGGCTCGCTCCGCGACTATCATCGATGAACCGCAGCTTGTTCGTAGGTGGCGAAGACGTATAGTCGTAAACTAGATCATCAAAGAGAGCATTACTGCCATCATGCCTTTGGAGCGTGAGAATGTTCCCATTGCCATCGTAGGTATATGATGTTGCCCAGTAGTTCGGATCGGGGTTGGACCACGCTGTTGCTCCGTGATCATAGAGCTTGTCCGACATGAGCCGGTTGAGGATATCGTACGTGTACGATGCGGCGATGGCGGTAGGGGGCGTTGCACCGCTCGTTGTGGTGCGAGAGTTCCAAGCCCATCCTGCAATGTTGCCGTTGTACAGTGGCTTGGTCAGGAGCGCTGCGTTGCTAATGGGCGAGGTAAACGGATTGCCCGTTGAGGAGTAATCATTCCCATGGTAGTGCAATTCCATGCCGAAGGCATCACGTCCAAAGTACGGATGCCCCCCTGCAGCATCACCATCTCCACCGGGATCGGATGATTCATCCAGTGTAGCGACGTTTATCCCTTTCAACCATCCATTGATGGTGTACGTATAGTCAAGACCTTGAAGGTTGTCTTGTCCGATCTCTACACGCTTCAAAGGGCCGTGCTGGTAGTATTCGTAGGATGCGTCCGTGTCCCATATGGCGCCATCAAGACTGGACGAAGCGGTTACAATCCTGCCATCTGCATCATAAGTATATCGACGTAACACCTGGTCGTATCTCTGCCTGTTTTGTCGAACTTCCACGACACGTCCTGAAATGAGATCATAGTCGTACTCTATCAGGACTCCTTTTCGACCGGTTGCACTTCCATCGATGCCAGGGATGTCTTGAATAAGCCATTCAACGTTGCCATGTGGGTCATAGGAATAATACGTCTTCACTTGATCGCCTGTCGTGTTTGACAAGTCGCCATCCTCATCCGTGACAGTGAAACTGATTCTGTTCAGTAGGTTTTCCTGCTCCTTACCAGTCCAAGGAGCAGGAAGCGTTCCAGCACTAGCAGTGTAGGTTGTCTTGGTAACGAACTCGCCGCTTGTAATTGGATATGACGATGAAGCAATGGTTTGTGGGTCACCCGAAGTTGCCTTTTGGCCAACCTCGACTACGCGACCCAAGTCGTCATAGTTGATGTAGGAGTACTTGTTTGGCGTGGCGGTGATCTGCTTGGCGTTTCTCGACAATCGCAGCTGTCCAAAGTCATTGTACCAGAACTCCGTCAGACCACCATCAGGAGTCAGGCTCTTCGTCATCTGACCTAGAGTATTGTAGGCGTACTTTGTGACAAAGGTGTGGGAGGGGGCATCACTACGATCCTCCGTGCTGAGATTGAGGAAGTCAACACCTTCAGGTGGTACAGTCTTGACGAGGCGACCAGCACGGTCGTAATAATACAAAGTGTAGTGTTGCAGGTGTTCCGCAGTCTGCGAAACAAAGCCATCTTTGATCCTCGAAGGATCAAGACAATTCTCGTAGTAGCTGATTTCGACGCTCTTCAGCATCGTGTCTAGGCATGGTCCATTGAGTTGCTCCTCGATACTCCTGATGATCGTCTCGATTGCATCGACAGCACAGCTAGATGGCTTCATGTAGCCGACGTTCGTCAGTGTATCAGCTTTCACCCAACGAAAGCAGATGTTCGCACAGGATATGTAATCGCAAACGTCGCATAGAAGAAAGTTCGTGCACGTGTCCGTTGGCAATACTGGGTCGGGGCATGCAATTCTCAAGCACTCGTACTCAAAACGACGAGCAAGCGTCCACTCGTCTGCCTCATCGTTGACAGTTACGTAAAGAATCCCATCATCAGTCTGCCTAAACTCGATCATCTCACTGAGCTTGCTTGCAGCAATCAACTCCATTGCGTCACCATACGTAGATTGCCCGCGAGAAGTCAAGGGCCAGCCCTGGTAGTTTCCCCATAAAGTTCCATTCTCATTGGCAAGTTGCAGCCAGGCAAACAAGGGTCTATCTGCCAGATTCACAGGTCCAGTACACGGCTGAATCGATATGACACCAGCTACATGAAGATCCGTTTCTTCGTTCACTTGGATAAGATATTTGACAAAGGACCTGATGTTCAGCAGAGCAGAAAGCTGATTCGCATCAAGCTGATTGCCTGCCTCATCCTGAAGACAGGTCAGGTCGAATCCTTCTAATTCCCAAGGGACATTCGCATTCTTCGCACCGGCAACATTAGCAGCGAACACTGGTTTCGTGGGATCATCATTGGACGTCATGCCGGGAGCCCAAACTGGTACCGTTGTACTCCCATCCAGGACTATCTCGTAAACAGTTACTTCGTCGTTGCCAATTGTAAACGGTCCAAGCGTGTTGTAGACGTCGAACGAGCCATCGTTAAGGATGCCTTCGTCTACTGTAGCTGACCACACGGTCTCCAGATACCTATTCAAGGCTGTTACAATTGGATGAGGGTTCTCTTCATTGTACAAGACAAGTGGATCCTTGTCTGGTTCCTCATACCGTATCTGACATGGATCACCTTCATCAGGGCCGACGAAGCGTTGACGGGTATCGCCCTTCCGCACCAGCACCAAGAAGGGATCGGATGGACTTGTCTGTCCATTGGGTACCGTTCCCCACCATCCGGTTGGCAGTGTAACGCTCGTGAGACAGTCTAGCGCGTCAACATACTCCTCTCCAAGCCCGGCGATAACATCACGCGTGTTGAAGATTGCCCACTCCGTTGTCATCTCTGACTCGAACTTCTCGAGCTCGTAGTTCAGGACATCGACGATCAACTGTGCCAGAGATGCTTGGGTCTCAATGTGTTTCCAGGAGTATCCAGTTGCGGTCGGACAGTTATTGTACTCGTCCGGCTCTGTGATGCGGAAGGATGTCGACGTCATAATGTTCATGACGTCAACGACTTTCTGATTGTCAATTCCCGTGATGTTGACATTATCGTGACTAATACTCTCGATGTCGAGATCGCATGATTGACGACAATCCTTGATCATGGCGTTCACCGTACACATGATCATGTACCACGACACCTCTTCCGTTGCTTCAGGGTTGAACTCCGCAAAGTCAGGGTTACCTATGATCTTTCGTCCAGCATTCAAGTGCATCCTGATGACTTCGTCACGAAACGGTATGCTAAAACTCTCACAGTGTGACAGGCAGTCGTCTTGCATTTCCTGCAGTCGATCCTTCACACACTGTACACGCACATTAACATCTGACGAGGCACAGTCATCAAACTCACCGTTGTCGAATTGATCCGTGTACCGACGCGTTTGCCCATTCTCGTCCTCAAAGTCTATGATCTTACTAACATAGCATGCCCTGAGTTGACGGTGCTCATTATCAACCTCTTCATCATTCGTGCCATTGCACGCAGCAGGCGTAGGTGTACATCCGGAAACACTGGGCGGAGTGGGAAGTATTCTCCAAGCTTCATCTACCCAACCACCATGACTATTCTCATCTACCGTCTCGTTCAAGGGATGAGCAGAACAGTACTTTGTACCGGCACAATCCAGAAAGTAGTCAATCAGGTTGAAGGATTCGTTCTTCTCTATGGTCGTGCCAATTGTTAGGAATGCCAACTGCTGATACTGCTGGACAATCCCCATCCAGCAGGCATACACTTCTTCACAGTCATATCCTCCAAGGTTGGGATCGATCATATTCTCGATCAAGGTGTTGATCTCTCCGGTGATTGGATTACCAGCGTCATTCACAAGCAGTGGGGCGCCTCCGTAATACCACACCGCATTCTTCAACGTAGCCGACGTGAAAGGATCCTCCAGAAGTGCCTTGTAGTTGGATGGTAGAGCGTCTACTGCATCGAGAAGCATCTCCTCGTAGTCGATTCCAGGCGCGCACGGATCAATACAGTCGACAACCGGGAACACGAGAGTGCAACAGCCGACGGTCGTATCCGGCTCAGCCCCTTCCCTAGTACGGTTCTCCTGATACCGTTTCAGCATGGTTTTGGCCCACACTTCTCTGTCGTGCACTTCAGATGAGTTCGATGCAGAAAATGCTCGAAACGCTACCATGTCATTGAATGCCTGCGTGTCGTTCCCGCTGAGGATGTCCTTGAGCACGGCTTCAACAGTGGTTTGGTGCTCCTCTCTTAGGTCTATCTGAACCGCATCAATGGCAGACTTCTCTCCAAGCGCGACGTTAGGTCGGATCGGTCGAAGGATTCTCTCTATGACATAGGTCCCGGCAGGCAGGTCTTCCTCAAGGTGGGCATCTTCTTCAGCAATAGTTGGTGCGGGGCAATTTGCCGCGTTGTAGACGAAATCATCCTCATACACCACAGTTCCGTCAGCTTCTCTGACTCGTATAGTGACGGCGTAGTCACACACTTGGCAGATGTCGATCTCGTTCGTCTCCGGATCGCCACCAACGCATGAGAAACCGTACTCGTTGCGTAGAATAAAGTACATGAAGGTGTAGTCTGCCGAAGCTGGGACTACGAGGGTCCTGGACTGGTAGATGGAGTCCTTACCAACGACTACCCCATGGCGCAGCGTGTCGGCCATCGTCAAATCCTGCCCATTACCGCTTGGCAAGGATGACATCACACCGCTAGTGTTCGTACCTGCGGAAATACAGGTTGCGATGGTTCTGTCGTCACGGTCAACATATGTATAGCTAACCACACCGTTCGGATCAGTTGTCACCACCTTTCTGACAGAGTATGGAGTAGGTGCCTCGTTGCCGAATACCGAGACCAATTCTGCTTCGGTTACGCCGGCATACTGCGTTGTAGTAGTGTGGCTGCCGGAAGACTTCTGGTTCAAGACACTCCCCGCTGAGGTCTGCTCAATAGGCTGTACGAGGGGATCATTACTCAAGACTGTCCGTACGAACGGATATCCGCCATCGTCAGGCGTGCGATCAGAGCCCCAATACGTCGCTATCAGACTCGTTGAGGCCACAGCCTCTGCCGCGTCAGCGTTTGAGGTTGCGTCATAGTCCATTGCCGTATAGGGATCAGAGCTTGAACCCATCGGGTTTGCTAGAAACGAGAGATTGTCTCCTCCTGGAACATTGTCCTTTGGGAATGGCAGTGACTGAACAAGTGGTCGCCCCTGGTAGTCAAGGACAGTGTGCTGCACCAGCACATCACCCGTTGAATGAAGAAACGACTGTTGCTGAATTGGTGCTAGTGCGCTTGAAGCAAACGTCATTTTCTCGGATGCGCCATTCCCGCCATGACGATTCTCGTAGAACACCCGGTGGAAAGACCAGTTCTTGTCGGCATCGAACTGATCGTAGGCAAACATCGATCGCGTCTGAGCAGTGGTAGCTGTTGCACCATCAATCTTCACTTCTGATCCAATGCAGTCGAAGTGGGCGCTTTGCGCGACGCCCTCAGACCAGGCACCAAAATTCAAATCGTTGGCAAGTCCACCTTCATACCAGTTTCCAATGGGACGAACGCGCCAGAGATACCAACCTCCCCCTTCAGCAATTGTTATATCCGTGGTGAGCAATGCACTTTGGCCGTCCGAATAGACGATCACGCGCTGAGCCTTGTTCCAGTCGACCACCGTTGAGCACTTTGTTGGCTCTGTCCGGTACCCTTCATACTCATTGTATAGGCGCAACACCTGTAATTCATGAGCAGGCATGTAGTTGGAACAGTCAGTATATGACCAAGCAAACGTAACCGGATTCTCAGTAACTAGCGCAGCTCCACCTTGGACAGCTGTCAGGGTAGCCTGCATCGGGTCCGTGTAAGAGTAGTGGTGCTCGGCAGTAGTGGCAAATGGGTGTACCTGGTAATGCAGTATCACTTTTGCATCTAGCCGGAGACTATCGAGGATGTCCGTTGTAGTACCGGACGAGGCAGTTATTCCAACAACCTTAACACGTATCTCGTCGTCGACACCAGTCTGCACAGAACAGGACTGACGCCAATGCGATGTGTAGTTAATTGGATACGAGGCTCTGATGGTTTTGTCAACACTATTAATGCTGATCGTCGCACTTGGCGACTGGGGATAGTAGCTCATCTGTAACGCTGCGGAGTATGATGCTACCTTAAAACTCAGATCGATATCATACTCGTCTGAGGTTGCCACGTGTCTGATGTCGCCTCCGGAGATGCTCAATGAAACCACAACCTCAACGTACGACGGGCAAGACTCTGTATTACATGAGGCATCTGCAGGATCACTGATAGGGCTTAGAGCAATCTCGGCATCGGTTTGTATAGCACCACCCAGAAGTACACCCTCAAGTTGCTGTAGTCTTGGTGGAATGTATTGAACCTTGACATCTGCCTTCTGCGCATGCATGTGTACACCACACAATACAGTCACAACTGTAATGATGAGAAGACACCGCATGGCTGGGACGACACTCATTGAATCCTCACAATACGTAATCCAGTTGATGGGTCCGCAGCCGTGTAGGAATACGCAGCTCTAAAGCGAGTAGATAGTCCAGCGCCAGGGCCATGACCGACATGACCCCCTCGACTCATGCGAAAGATATTTGAAGATCGATTGCATGGGTCAATCAAGGGCTGTATAGAATACAAACCTTCCGAATCGTTAGTCCATTCGGTGGCATTTCCCATCATGTCAAACAGCCCGTATGCATTCGATTTTAACTGGCCAACGGGGTGTGTCTGTATCACTCCATCTACCGCACTGTTGACGTTGAACCAACCGTAGTCTGCAAGCGTTTGAGCAAACGCTTGTCTCTCTTCTACGGTTGGGTGAGGTCCAAGGTCAGGTACACCGTAGAACATAGTTGTGTCGCCTGCTGCGGCTGCATACTCCCACTCGGCCTCAGTTGGTAGCCGATACCCATTGGCATTCCAGTCGATAACTGGAGACTGGCCTATGTTTGAGTACACTCGCTGATATCCATGTAGATCTGACATAGCATTGCAGAACTCCAATGCCTGCTCCCATGTGACATTTGTGACCGGCATTGTTGGGCCCTTGAAAACGCTATTGTCCACATCCATGACTCTCTGCCACTGCTCCTGAGTTACCTCATGGATGCCGATCCAGAATGAACGCGTCAACGTGACACTATGCTTTGGTACGGAGACCTCCATCATGTCCTTGTACGCCGAGTCCGCACCGCGCATATACGTCCCTGCCGGCAGCAGGACCATGTAAATGGAATCGGTAGCTGAGCGATCGACCAACTGAAAGTCAACATCGGTGACACTCGCATCAGCAACAGTCACCTGTCGGCTTTCCGGCGAAAAGGTCCTACCGGTCAGTGACGGGGTGACAACATAGTTTCCTGCTGACACAGAGTCGAAGGAGAACCGTCCTTTTGCATCCGAACTCACCATGCGTGCACCCATTGACATGGACACTCCTGAGACACCTTGCGTTGTGCCTTCCATAGTGATGGTACCAGAAACAGTCGTCAATCCGGTACCGTTCGGTGGCAGCGGCTCCGAGTCAGAGCAACCAATCACAGTAATCGTAATGACGAAAGCAGCTAGAAACGGGGTGATTAGCCTGTGGTTCATTGTCACCTCAACTGATTGTGTATTGTGTAGCCCCGATATAGCTCTCGCAGAACGCCTTGCGAGTCATAGACGGTTGACAGAGGATTCACTTGATGAACATCGACAGCAGTTTCCATTTTGAGGTACAAGATGTCAAGTCGTTTCACTCCTGTTCGTACATCGACATCCATGGCGATTGAGGTCAAGCGATTCGTCTTGGCGTCCAATGTCAACTGAGCACTATTAGCAAGGAATCCCTGGATATATTCCTGTGGTACAGGGAATGATCGCACGAGAACGATTCTATTATCAATTTGAGTGCACGAGCACTCTCCATCGAATAGCAGTCTGAGGAACTGCTCCGTAACATTGTGTGGTGCATACGCATCTACCGATGATTGGGTCATATCGACGATATAGACTGATTTCGTCACATGTTCAACAAAGACTGCGCAACGTCGGTCAGTACAGATCGAGTAGCTGCCTGCCTTTGTCAACGAGTAACCGGGCATACTATAGACCTGTACGGTGTCGGTAGTCACTGTCCCGTTCACGTTGTGCGTTGCCACTTCGTAGTTCAGGTGCTTTGCCGTTGAGTCATTGAGCCACAGTAGATACGATCGCAGGCAACGACGGGCATCCTCCGTGCAATCGGCGGCTGCGAGGCATGCCGACGACATCAAGAGCGCCCCAGACGTGCAGATCACAGCCACAACGTTGATAATGGGATTACTCATCGAGATCATGGCTCAAGACTCAATAAATACAGGTAGTCTTTTGCTCTCCGATAGTCTTTCGTGATGCTATCGGAGCACAGGAAAACGCACCCACCAAAGGGATCCATGGGAGGTTCAGGATTGTCGGCGCATTCCTCACATTCATTACCGATGAACTGCTCGGCAAGCTCGGCATCCATTTCATCCAGCTCCTGCTGGGTGAAGCCCTGTCCTGAACTTTGACCACGAAGAATCGTTCGGTATTCAGGAGCTCCCGGCTCCACGAGAATGTACTCAACGTTGCAGTCCGACACGTACGGATAGATCACGTTTACGCAACAGTCCTCGAGGTCACACGGCACCCAAGTACCAATCGCCGATGGCAGCGGTCCTTCTGAGGTTAAGCAACTAAGATTTCCCGAAATTTGTCTTTCACGCCAACATCGGGGCTTCACGATCTTCCAGCAACCTCCTTGTCCTCCATTTGTTGTATCCGGGAAAAAGCCCATGAGGTTCTTCAATACGAGCTCACCGATCACAATCTGAAGGACGACTTCATCGGGGATGGCCGTGCAAGGAATTGGATCCAACGGTTCGATTGCAATAAGTTTTAATTCCTGACATCCGTCAGATCCACAGTACCGTCTTTTGAACACGACCTGAAAGTGACACCCGTTGAGAGGCACTGCCGCCGTATCAACCTGCGCACTATTCCAGTCGCTGGAAGCAATGTTGCATGGGTTACACGGTGTCGTGTACGATGTCGTTTCTGCCGGCATTCGGATGAGCGGTGGTGGACTCGCCGAAAGAGTGTTGCTGCACAATGTTGCGACGGTCATCACTACCAAGGCTAGGTACATCAATCGCGCGGTCATTTCCGTTCCTCCCGAATGCGGCTCCGGTGAGTCTTCGTACTGTCAGTTCGGAGAAGCACATCCTTTGCTACCGAATCGGGGCGGATGTCTACACTATCCCGATCAAAAAGCTTGTATCTGATCCGCCGTGGATTGACGTCGAGGCGCAGCATGTCGATGGTAGCGTCAACTCCCGTCGGAGGCATCGTCAGAGGGGCATTGAGTGAAGGCCACTGGAAACTGCGATCGAATGGATCGAGTCCGAGACTCTGCATGATGGCTTGTCCCCCTTGCGTTGCAACCGCATACTGGACACCCGGTCGGTTGATATGCATCTCTGCAATAGGGAAGACACCCCTTATCGTTTCCTTATCCTTGCGGGCCAAGCGCCCTTCCTGGTCATACTTGAAGATCTGAGCGAAGTGCTGGTCATCGAATTGAGCGATCAATCTCATGGTAGGAGGATGGTAAACGTAGCACATCATGGAGGCGGCCTTAGGTTGAACCTTGACATCATCAATGAGTGGTGTCGCAGACGACCCTGTGATGTCCATGCTGATCTCATTGTTGCTACCCAGGGTCATGGCATCGACAGCTGTTCCGGGAATGACTCCCTCCACAAGACTCCATCCGTTAACTTGTGGACTTATCTTCATACTGTATGCGACGTTGTTGATCTTTAGTGAACAAGCTACTCCTGTTCCACGTGCCTTGATCCATGCCTTCACGACTAGTTCAACCTCACCATCCTGTCGCGGCGTAACTACAACACCTGTGTTGGTGTATCCCGATCCTTCCTCTAGTGACCGTGCACCCGTATGAGCATCAGTCGCGTTGATACTGCCACTGCTAAATGTCTCATACGATTCGAACGCTACCGTCCCATAGCGCGCATTCCGGGCAATACATTCAGGTTGACCTGTTGGCTCTGTAAAAACGACAGCCGAAGGGATTCCAATGGCGTTCTCCTCTTCAATTCGCTGATTGTGTGCGTCCCAGAGTGAGCCCGTACTAGTAGCTATCCATCCCGAGGTTGTCGTGTTCGAGTAGAAATCCGGTATGAGCATTGATGAAGCAGCAACGCCCGATGTGTGGACTGTCGAACTGGGATTGGCGATCAGGTCTGATGTAATTGCTTGCCATACTGTAGAAGTCTTCACATGCCAACGGCGTGACCTACCAAGTGAGTGTACTTGCGTTCCGCTCGCAGCGATCTCGGGGTACTCAGTCCAATCCCTCTCGTATATGTGAGCCTGCGCCGAAACGACATCTGACATTGAGGATAGGAATGGTGTAGGATCTGGCCCACTTCCCCAGGCATTCCCTACTTGTCGTATGAGAAGTGCAGGCTCCGTCAGTCGATTCGCATTTCCACACCGGAGAATTCGTACAGTACCTGTTCCTGATCCTGTGAACCCGGATGTTCTGCTCAACTCTTCGAGCTCCCACTCCTGAGCAACATCATCGAAACTCAGGACGCCTGCGGTGGCAGCCTCTCCAGAAACTGGCCCTTCGATCATAATCACGTCGGCTTGATGCAGGCCAAGCTCGGTGACATCGCTCGTGATTACTGCACCACCGGTAGCGTCCAGATCATAGTCAACACCTTCCACCGCCTTCATATCATGGCCAAAAGCCGACCCCATGCCGCCGTATACATAGTGAGCCGGAAGGGTGATATCTCTGACGTAGCCGTCGTCATCCTCCATGGCATGATACTGGTCATACGTGCGTACAACTACCGGAGTACCCGTCAACTCGTCAAATGCCTCGTTGACAGCCGTGGTGACGATGCCGTTACGAACAGCCGTCGTCTGACGCACTACCGTTGGATAGTGCAAGGTTCGTGTGACCGTAGCGATCTTCGCTGATGTTGTTGCCACGTTCAATGTTGGGAATCCAACGTGTGCGTACGGTGCTATGACAATACCCACGATGGTAATTCCCACATCATACGGTACAGCCGCCGAGCCACTGACACTGGAATACTCGCGCGCATCGATGTGAAGTTCCTCTTCGACACCAATATGCTTCATCTGAACTTCATGCCCGGTCATCGTACTGTTCTTGACAAGCACAGGCTTCTCCTCGTAAGGGCTATAGTAGTCATACTTCATTGACTCGACCAGGTAGGATGATCCTTGATCATACGTACCTGCGTACTTGGAAACCGCCTTTGGCTTGCCGTGCATTTCATTCGTCTTGATGACGAAACCTTGCGTTGCTGCGATCTTGTCTACTTGAATATTCACGACACCGGACATCAGCAACGGCTGGAGATCCTTTCGTTTTGATATGGGTGAGCTGCTTACTACGACTGGGTGGTCCTTGCATGTCTCAAACTCTGTGACCGTGTATCCTGGCGACGTCACTACCTGAGCTATGCTGGTCGTTATTACTCTCGAATAGCCAACAGAAGGACCAGGCATCGCCCCAGGTGCAACAGGTCCGCCGAACTGATCAATCTCCTCTCCTGCTGTGACCCTCTCGTACCACGACTGGTCATCCTTGCTTGGCAAGAACGTAAAGAGTGGGTTCTCCTCACGAAGGCCAGGGGGCTCGTTGGTCGCAACGCCACTAGATTTGACGACTCCGCTCTCTTCGACATCGTAGTGGTATTCAACTCCATACAATCCACCCGAAGCAGACCGGTCCTCATCGGTTGGATCTACCTCAAGACCTTTGTCGTGAAGAAATATCCTCTTTACCCTAATTCCTCCACCGTATTTCCAAACGCAGGGGATACGAACGAATGAATAATTCAGGAATGGTACTGGGCCAGTTCCACTATACAACGAGCTCAATGAGTTGTGACGTTCTTGCAGCTTTGTTCCAGCGTTGATCACTGACTTCCATTGTGCGATTTCACTACGATTATCAGGATCCGGCTTGCCAGGGAGATACTTGACCTCTTGTGGGGAGCACGGTGGAAACTCACCTGATCTATTGAACAGATACTCTTTCATGAGTTCCGTTGGCGCAGGCGAGGATCTAAATAGAATCCGTAGACGCTCGTTACTCGTACCTGGACTCACAATGGCAACATCAGTACTATCAATTGGAGAGAAACCTGATAGGAACTCTGCACTCCTGGGTGGCCACGACACGGTGGGGGCTACATCGCAGTCGGCCGTGGGATACAGAAACTTGAAAAACAAGCGGTCATTGTCCTTGAGATACTCGTTCAACACCTTCACCACAGCTTGTGCTCCACCACGTCCAGGCAACTCCTGGTTAATATTCAGATCGACAACCATATTCCCGACCTGATCGAAGGTAACATCGTCGAGTTTCACCAATGCCATGGCTGGCTTGTTCTGTACGTACGAGTAGCTCCCCTGTTCATACTGAACGTGAATTTCCGCACCTGACGGCAGCCCGATACGCTTCAACTGCCATGCCGCGGGATCGTACACACCACCATACGTCCCGTACGTCACACCTGCCACAGTCTTCTGTGAATGGTGAAGCCTCTTATGCAGGTACGATTCCGGCATCGTGTTGACGTACTCTCCCCATGCGTTGGCCAGGGTCGGGTCGTAGTGGGGATTTTGTACGGCTTTGTTGGCGTCGGGATCGGTTGTAGTGAACATCTCGCCATAGGACTCTGCCGCATTCCATACTGAATTCAGCCCGACGTCCCTATCCCAGTAGAAGTCGTTATAATCATCAAGTGGGTACTCGTAGTGGAAGACATACGGAGATATCGTCTGGTTTCTTACTGCACCATAGTCCGTCCAGAGCCGCTTCAGGGTAAGTTTCCCGTGCTGCCCTAGGTTGACATACTTACCGATACCCGAACCGTCAACAGCTTCCGTCGTGAGGTAGTATGCTGAATTGAGTAGTCCTGTTGCCCAGTAGATATCGTCCCATTCTTGTTGATCATAGTACACTGACTCCCATGTACTCTCATTCCAATACTTATCCTCCACCTGCTTTGCACCCCTACGACTCATGAGTTCATAGGTGTACTCCATATTGACGGTTTGAAGGATCTCTGTGTATTCGCCCGCGTCGTTCTTCGCAATGAGTACGATCTTCTCAAGGCGTTCAGACTTATTCTTGCGTGTATTTTTGTTTACCCAGGATGGAGTTACTTGTATCCGCTGTGTTCGCCCAAGGAACCCTTTCCCGCCAAGATACTTGTTCTCGAAAGGGGCTGACGGTGCGCCGTCAAGCGAGGTAGGTAGTGTCTTGCCTGGCTGCGGGAATCTACCACTAATATCTTCTGTCGAATACTCTCCAGCATCGTATACTCTCTTCAGCCCGGTGAATGCTTCATATGCATCCAGGCGTTCTTGGTCGGAACCGCTAATATCAACTGTTTCACCGCCGATTGTAATTTGCTGATGTTTTGTTTTATTAGTAATGAAGAGGGCTACGTGGGTCTTAGTTTCTATTGCTGAGACGTAGTACAACTCCTTCTCCCCCATCTTCACATGCGAACGATCATCATAGGTTTTCGATATTTCTCCCTCATTGTAAGAGTACCCCATGTATGGGGTGCGCCAAGAATACCATTCGCGCGGGTCTTTGTTCGGCATTGGCGTTTTTAGTTGAGTGCCTGCCGCACGCCTATAACGCAATGATACATACCCGCCAAGGTCATCTAGCCCAGGACCTTCATCGCCTAGATCTACATAATCGGGTGTATATATCTCCGTTAGGAGGAAGGTATGGGCGTATGGCGCGGCACGATACTCCTGGACTCTGCTGCCTTTCACTCGGTCAAGCGGATATCGCACCAGTCTATTGTTGTGTGCGACATTGTTGCGAGCACTGCTTCCCGTGTAGGTGATGTCTAACTCTGCCCTGGAGTATACGGGCAGGCCATACACATAGGTTACTCCATTGGGATTAGTCACACTGACCTCACCAATTCCATCCTTGATGCCAGCCTCGTTGCGGTCAATGAAGGCATCCGTAGGCAGAGTAGAACTCTTGGGATAACGCCACGGCGTAATCGACGAATCGCAAGACCACCCAGTTCTTGCGGAAGGATGCGCAATCAGTTCCGCATTCGTTCTGAATGATACGGCGTTCGACACTTTAGGCTTTTCTCCTTCAGCAGTCGGCAAAGCCCGCGACAACCCGGTGCTGGGTAATGATATTGAAAAGCCGCTAGATCCGCTCATTGTAATAAATGGAGCTAGGAGTCCATCGGTTTGAGAGTACCGTACACTATTTGACAACTCCCCTGATGTTCGGAGGAACACATTCTGATGATTTCCGTAGGTACCGCTGCTGGTAAACGACGAATATGACGATGCACTGCCTGCCAATTGCAGTGCATCTACGCTTTGATTGCCAACAGCCAGACTCGCCGAGCCACCTATACTAAACTCACCGACCCCTGCACCAATCTCTGCGCCAATGGTGAGTGATCCATTCACGGACTCCATAGGCGTCGGGCCAGTGTAACCAATTGATTGATGGACAATACGCGCACTTCCGTTAACACCATGACCCTGGAAGTAGAAGGCATCGGTCATTGCATACGAAGGAGACAGGTACCGATCCCTACTACTGAAGTCATTATCCCTGTCCCTGCTGACATCATATACGACATTATCATCCTCCCCACTTCCTTCCGCTGCGTACATCATGCCATAGCCGTGACGTGTGTCTTGATCGTCGGTACTATGTATGGAGAGTGATCCACGTATGCCACCGTGGCCTCCGATCATCACAGGCAAGCCTGGTGTAAAGTCCACCGTGCCCCCGAATGAGACGCTAACTGATGCCGACACCGAATTAGCGTTGATCGACGGCGCCGTATACGACACAAGGCTACGTCCAACGAAATCACCAACCCCACCGTATAGAGAGCCGATTATTCCGGACGTGCGAGTATTGTCTTTAGCCTTGGCCAACTTTCTATCTCTAGAAGCAAGTGCCTGCGCCAGAGTTGGAGGACCCGCATAATTCGGCACCTGCGAAGACGTATAATTATGCGTCTCTTTTGATGATAGAGTTTTCACTGCATACGCTGCCACACTTTTCCAGTCAGGTCTCGCTGTAAATCGCGTCTGACCGTTTTGTGTGCGCCAATTCAGCGATAGAAAGTTGCCAAGTGAAATAGCAAAGCCGGAGGTGACACTATAGCCGACCATCGAATTGAATGTGTGAGCCTGATCGAAGGAAAAGACGTCGTGACTTGCTGCTTGCAACGTGCCGACAACTCCGATGACCCATGTCACAACCGACTCCTGCTTGTTGGAGTAGTTTATCGCCACCCCATTATCGTCATCGGGGAGGCCACGTACAGACCTGTTAATTGCTCCGGCGTTCAAAGACCACCCATGCCCAACCCAAGACGCGTCATCCTCCAGTCCCCCGCCGCTATGATACGTCAGTGTGATTGGGTAAGAGCTGCCGTTAGGCCCTGGCACCTCCATAATCGGCAGATTATAGGTAAACTGGCCAGTGAACTCATTCACCATGCCAGTGGTACCAATGGGCTCAAATGAACTAAATTCTGGTTGTACAGGGCCAGAAGTAAGGGCATAGGCAGCGATGGGAGCCATCATTTCCGTCAACATCACGCTGCAAATCGTGATACCACACAACTTTCGAAATACTCGTTTCATTTACATATGCCTTGGTTGTACGCGTTGAATATTGACAGGTCGTAAATCCCAGCGAATCAGACCATGGTGAAAGATGTCGTCTTTGAAGAGTACATGGCAATCTTGCATATTGGCAAGGGCATCTTCAGTACAAGCCAAGGTGAGATAGACATCAACTGATTGGCGTAGACCCTGGGTTTGTACCAGCTGCGATCCTGCAACATGGATCACAGAATCTCCAGACCAGAGTTCCACTAGATCCGCCCAATGAAATGACAGATCGGCCATCCGCTGAGAATACTCACCCAGCGATGTGACTCCTTCGAATGATGCGTCTGGCAGGCCACCGCTTTGTGAGGTGACGCGAACGCGAGCGACGACCATATCCGTTACGGATGAGTCCCGCAAGACCCTCCAACAATGAGGCAAGACGGTCAGTGAATATGTCATGCCTGACCTGTGCACCTCCGCATGAAGACCACTCTCGGGCGAGCACAACCACTCTGAATACTCGTCAACGCTCATCTCCGACTGTCTACATGACAATACCAGTGACACAACTCCCAGAGTTGTGATGCATAACAACAGTTGCCTAACTCTAGTGATCAATGCCGCCGGAACTCGTTGTGATAGGATCGCTGTAGTTCGCTCAGGACTTCAGCAGTAAGATCGGTATTTTCTGTGCCATGGAGAACAAAATCCTCGTCGGTGACAGCGATAATGAGGTCGACCTTATTGTGCTTTGCCACAACCTCGCATGCACTTCTGATGTATGACAGTACTTCCTTGCCCATGATAGCCTTTTCCTCTTCGTGACGCTGTTCGCTAGCCTGAACGTATCGACGAATATTGTCCTCTCTTTCAGCAAGGGCATTCGGATCTCCAACATTGACACGACGGACAAGCGAATCAATATTCTCCTGCAGACTCTGCTGTCTTCTACGTAGGTATGCTGATGCATCCACCGCACCTTGATACTTTTCCATAATATCTGGCAACATGACATAACAGCACCGTTGGCTACTTCTACTCTTGAAGAACACTAACGAGCACAAAATGATAGCACAAACGCTTAGAACAATACTGAGAATAGATACAGTTTTCAAGGAACATTTATGGTAGGTGTACAAAATGTTGCTGTGCTACTGTATGTCCATTAGACATCACAACAACTAAATATAGTCCTGCTGCGGTAACGACTTCTTTAGGCATTACTTCACTAAGAGATATGCTACCGGACTGCATTGCTACCTCTGATGATGTAAATAGCGTACGACCATCCATGGTCATGAGGGTAACGACTACTCTATCGACGGGTTCCAAGAGCTCCAGAACTGCTTGAGAAAACGACGTACCAAAAAGACGTGCCTTCGCAGATGAGTAAGCATCTTGCTGTCCATTGCCCCGGAGCAAGAGCACATTCTCTTCTGTGGAGCCAAATGTTTCTTTCATTCCGTCGGACCACGTAACAATAGTGCTATCGAAGGCTAGAGGCTCCCTCGCCGAAATGAATGGCTGGAATGGCACTTGCATCCCACCTCCATGTACAGCTCGTGCGACATATGATGTCACACGGTTGGCCTGGTACACATCTACCTTTGTATTTGCAAAACTGGCATCCTCGCCAAAGTCAAGTGACTTGCGAGTACCCTGTTGGTGAATGTAGTTGTAATAGACTTCAAATCCACCCCTTCGATGCACACAGAGATCCGGTGCAAGATCTCCATTAACATCACAGAATACGAAGTCGTCAACATTATCGAGTCCGAAGAGACCTATATCCATTGTCACATCTTTATAGACTCCAGCGTCCATTGCATAAACCCGTAGAAAGTGACAATCACTGCCTGTCGCAACTACACACTCATCCTTTCCATCTGCGTCAATGTCTACATATGACATCGCGGTTACGTGCTCATTATACACAGGAGGCTCAGTCCGCAGACAGGCATCAGCTGCTATTGCATTGAAGCCAGTCACCGGATACTTATCACGAAGTCCGTTGCTGGATTGGAATTGATCACGAAGAACGCGGGTTGTGTGCCACAGAGGTGCAATTACGGTTAAGTCGTCCAGTGCCGCAATGTCAACAGATCCTGTCATGCGTTCAACAGTGTCGATGACAGTAGTTGACGCAGACCGCCACTGACCGTCTCGATACTCCAGCTCCACGATCGTTCCCGAGCTACTACGAAGCAAAGCCATGGAGGGCTTCTTCACTCCAGGTAACGCAACTGCTCCAGTGACAGACACGGCACCAGGAGGCAATGGATCCGTGGTCACGCGAACAGAGCTCTCACCTCCCCAAATCACGTGTAGCTTTTGGCCGATTACTACCACATCATCATGATGATCTCCATTGACATCGCATATAAAGTGAGCCTTTGGCTGGCCGAAACCTTCTATTGTGTACGTGCTAGCTGTGATTACCCGATAGGTAGTAGATTCCGACTTGTCCTCGCTCACGATTTGCTGTACCTTGACAGTAGCATCCTGCTCCGCGGCTTCAATGGTTACCAGCTCCATACCTTTGTCGCCAAACAGATTGCAGGCAGCGTGGTATGATGGAGCAGCAGAGACTTCTAGCGTCGTCCAGCCAATTCCTGACTGGACTTGCAACACTCCTCTGGCCAAGCAGTCAACATCGCCGTCTCCATCCACATCGTTAAAGACAATGTTCGTCTTGGATCCAAGTACAAGATCGGATGTTAACGGGTCAAACAGGCTGTCTGGCACGAACGACCCTCGACTTGTTGACTTGATACTACTGAAGCACTCAATCTTGAATGCATGAGGCAGGATACTGTATGATGTGCCTCGTATTCGTAGCTGGTCATTCCAAGGGACATCGTAATCCCAGCACATTGTGTCGCGTATCGTCCTATCAGTAACGAGTTTCGTATCCCCTTTGAGGTCCATGACGCCCACAAAAAGCTGCCCACCTTTGTGAAGGTATCCACATTGGATGGTTACTTGCTGAAATCCTATTTGATCCTTGATAATATCTTCATCGAACAGCACCTCTGCATCCGCAGAAGGTATCATGGCACCACCTTCGTGGCCAAGTATGACCAATGTACCAATTCGACCTGTATGATTTCCATGCAAGACAAGGGTGATTGAATCTACTCTAGCGTCCGTAGGGAGATGGAAGCGTTGAAGGAAAAGAGTTGAGTCATTGTGTAAATACACACCAAGTTTAGCAGATGCAGTTGACGTTTTGGCACCATCGTTGGCATTCGTAACGTATTGAACGAAGCAGATCATCGCCATGCACAACAGCATATCACGACGGGGCATTCTTGGGCTCCAATGGCTGTAACATCATATCAGCTTCAGTAAACATACGCACACATGTGCATGGAGGCAACTACTGCAGCCAATATTTCTGCTTGCAAACTAGATGGGCTTGCCAAACGGATCAGTATGTGAGCGGAGTGGGTCTTCCGGTTGATGCATTGGCAAAGGGATAGGAATCCCCTGATAGTGTCAGGCAACGTCACACCGATGTTCGTTAAGCTGTCTTTACATACTCCGCTAGATCGAAACACGCGCCTCAGGTCCGTTCAAAGGTGGACCGTATGCCATGAAGAAAGATGGTCCTTTAATGTGGCTGCCACCTGGTTGGCTCGACCCAGATTCAGCGGCCAGTAATCTTGAAAGACCCACTCGTTTCGATGAGCTTGTCGTGTGGGTGTGACCACTTGACAGTTGTCCAAGCTAGTCGGTGCCTATCAGGCTGTATCTCTTTCCACGTTTTCTGAAGGCTTCCTTGCCCCCTTCAAGAAGTCGGCAGACATGATCACGTATGATTGGGTCTTCAAGCCCGCCAGCCACATACCGAAATGTTGGTAGCCTGTCAGGTTCGGATCGGATAGCTTCAGCAACGATGACTTGATCTGAGTCCGTATTCACAACCAGGTTTGCGTTGTGGGTGACCATGATGATCTGTCGTCGCCGTGCCGCGTCACGGAAAAACGGAACAAGGTCGGAGTACACGGAGCGGGGATCCAGATTCTCCTCCGGCTGGTCGATGATCAGCGGTCGCTCATCCCACTCATCAAGGGCAAGGTAAAGCGTCAGCAGCACGACACCACGCGTTCCGGGCGAGAGGTTCGCAATCTCCACGCCCTCGTACTGAATTCCATACCTGACCTTGATGTGATCAGTTGAGAAGAGCCACTCACCGAAGTTGAGCGGCGTGACCCCTTGGGCGAGGCTGTCGATTGCAGCAGCAGCGTGGTCTTCGATGAAAGTCTCCATGGCGACCCGAACGTCGCTAGGCGTGCCTTTTCGCCAGGCGTTGAGAAGACCTGTTCGCGCTGCTTCTGCGATTGCCCCTTTGCGCTGAAAAGGAGGACGCCGCAAGTCCATCAAGTTCTCGCCTCGGGCAGACCATTCCTCCAAGTCAACGATACGCTGAACGTAGAAAGATAACTTTCCCAGTCTTTGATCGGCCTCAATGCGATCGCTCATCGGCGCGTAGAGCTCCTCGAGCGCGTGCTCCTCAGCCACCAATGCATCAAAAACGCGCTCGTAGCATGCCAGCCGAACGGTGCTCAAGGTCTTGCGCCGAGTGGGTGCTTTCTCGGCGTGCGCCAAGGCTGTTTTTAAATCTTTCTCCTTCGTCCTTGCTGCCCCAACCTTCCTCTCTAGTTCAGCTCGTCGATTTGCCTTGGCTCGGTCTAGTCCGAGTTCATTCACGAGACGCTTGTTCTCTTCCTCAATCACAGCGAGTCCCTTCCCATTTTGAAGCCCGTCTTTAACCTCGGCGGTCCCAGTCTCTCGCAGACGCTTCGCGCGGGTTTCAGCTTCTTGATGTAACTCCTTCAATTTCGGGATGGCATCGGCCGAGAGGTTGATCTGCACGAGACTCCATATTTCGGGTTGAAACAGATCGGCAAACTTCGACTTGATCGTCTCAACCGCGCTGCTCGCTTGGCGTACAAGACGTTCTACCTCAGAGATGACGTCGCCGATGTCCTTGGCGCGCCGCTCCTCACGCGCGACGGCATTCTTGAGTGCGTCTACAGCGGCGGCTGCCGTCTGTTGAGCCTTGACCTTGTCGTCTCCCGCCTGTACCGGGATGGACTTGAGCTCATTCTCTAGGCTGACTCGGACTCTCTGTGCATCTTCTGCTTTCGCTCGCAGTTCTTTCAGCGACTTGATTAGGACGGTCTCGTCTGCGATCTGCTTTGTCGCGGTCCTGATGGCTTCTTCTTCCGATTCCCGGTTGGAGGCAGGCTGTTCCAGCATCACTTGCCGTAACTCGGCGAAGGAACCGCACTGAAGCCGATCCTCGTCCGGGATAGCAGAAAACACGACCCGCTCGATTTCCTCGACCAGAGGTTCAGCAAGGCCCTTCGGCGAGCAGAGCCTTTCCACGAACTGCTGGGATAGGTAGCGCACGCGAGGCTCAGCAAAGTAACCCACTCTTCCGCGCATCGGGCTCTGCTGAGTCTCGCCGTCTGCCCATTGCAGCGCTACCTCAATCCCACTCAAAAGGTCTCCTGCCTTTGCAAGGAACGAAGCCGGTCCCGGCTCCTCCTCTTCGGCAGAGGCAGCGTAGGCAATCATGTCTGCTAGAGCGGTCTTTCCTGATCCCTTCGCACCAATGATCGTCACCAATCCATCGTTGAGCTCAATGCCTTCGTTCTCGAACCAAGCGGTGTTCACCACACGGAAGGACCTGATAATGTTGCTGTCGTTCGCCCCCTGCAGTGGTTCTTCTCCGATATGAACCCGTCGTTCCGGCTCCACCACTGCCTGCCTGAGTCCATCGAATGTGGGTTCAGCACGAAGCCAACAGCGTCGATCCTGTGCCGGACTAAGCACGTCCTCAATGCGATGCGCATCACTGCCGTGCAGACATGGTTTCGGGACCTGCCCATTGGAGCTGAAGTGTGGGTGCTTCCCTAACCAGTAGTCGCGGTCCTTTGGATTCGCTGAGAAGACAATGTGGGCAAACCTGCCGAGCTCCTCCCGATGCGCATGAAACGACGCGTCTTGGGAGAGCCCGCCTAGCCCGTCGCTCCCAGCAGCGACAGCAACCAGAATGTTGGACTGGAGCCATGAATCACCCTCATACACCTCCCGGAGTTGACTGAGTTCCACTTTGAACTGGTTGGCCCCCTCGGAAAGCGCTGCTCCCTCCAGCAAGGTGGGGTTGCGCCTATGGGCTCGTCCGAGGCGGATGAGACCCTCGTCGCTGCATGGAATGACGTCTGATGCGTACTTGAACGTGAGGCGACCGAGCTTCTCCTGGACAAGCGCAACGTGATTCGGATCGTCTGGACAGACAAGAAGATGCAGGTTGATGCCCGCTCGGTCTCTCGTCTCTACAGTCAGGCGCAGCTCGATGTTGGGGAAGACCAACGGAATGCTTGCAAGAGCACCCTGGTCCCGCCGCTTCAAGACCTCCCTGTAGGTGCGGAGCGTGAAGTAGTCGGTGATGCCCAGCGCCACAGGCGCTGGCTCAGCCTTCTCCAGTGCCGAGAGGTAGGCGTCCCAGTCGTCGCCGAACTGGTTGTTCCGCAATGTTCCGGGCCCATGAAGATGCGGATCCCAGCGCAGCCAGCGTGAGCCAATGCTCCAAGGCCGCCCCGTCATAAAGTTACTGCCTTGTTGTGCCAGCCCATCATTGACTCCCTTGTACAGTTGCTGCATTCAGCACTTCAACTAGTTCGGCGACCACGTGGAGCGCATCCTCCTCGACATCGACCAGCACGATGGGGTCGAACTCCGGATTCATGGGTTTGAGGGTGATCTTGGTGTGGCGCCATGAGTCCTCCTCTACCTCCTTTTCGCTCTCATACCGCTTGACGGTGTAGCGATGGCCTGTCTCCGGATCCGACGCATGGCGGAGCTGAACAAGGACCGTCTTGCCTTGGCGTGTCCCTAACACTGGGGATGCGAAGAGGCAGTAAGTGCCATCTGGAATTGTGGGCTCCATCGACCGGCCGACGACCCTTGCCACGAACATACCCTTCCGCAGTCGGTGCCTCGTGGCGATCTTGACCCACTCGAACTTGTCATCGTCGACGTGTTGCGGATCTCCGAAGGTGCCTGCCGCCACCTGCAAGGGCAAGAGGGGCACGCAGTTCGTGTAGCGCTCCTTTGGCGCTGGCTCCACGAGACGCAGAGTGGGCGCTGCGGCCTCTTCGGCCTCGGCCTCCGGCTCGCGGAGCCGCCGGTAGGCCTCGTCGGCCATCCATGACGTGACCGCCTTCTGGAACGGCGCGTCGTTCATGTAACGGACGAAGATGTCTTCGTTCTGGTCCATGCGCTCCATGAAGAGCGACTCGAGCATCTGCTTGAAGACGAGCGCGAACTTGTCACTCGGGTTCACCGCCGCAGCCTGCCTGAGGCCATCGTCGGCGACGGCCGTCTCGACGATCTGGTCGAAGAAGAGCTGGTCTGCCTGGTTGAACTCGGTCCCGAAGCGCTCGTTGAGGATGTCGATGAGCTGTGACAGCGGCACAGCCTCGTGGCGTGGCAGGCCGCTGCCGACCTCGGTGGGCCCGTCGAGGCGGCGTGCTTCGCCCTCGCGTAGCGAAATCGAACCCTCCGCGATCTTCTGAAGTCGGTAGTACTCGAGCCGCACCTCGTCGTCGAACTGGTACGCGGGCCCGGACATTCGCCGCGGCAGCTTCGAGGACAGATGCCGGAAGAACACGTAGAGTTTCTCGAGGTCCGAGTCCTGGTAGGGGATGACCTGACTCAGGAACGCATAGAGGTTGCAGAACCCATTGAGTTTTCCGCGCCAGGTCTCGGCCTCCTCCTCGTCCTCGCGCTGCAGGCCGGTGAACCTGGATACCGCGGGGTCGAGCGCCGCATTCATCGCCTGGTGGTCCGCCGGGCTCTGGCGCTGCTTCGGCTTGAAGTAGACGGCGCAGAAGCGCTCTCGCTCCTCGTCGAGGTAGATGCCCGAGGCGTCCATCTCGGCTTTGATCTGGTACATGCGCGCGGGGTCCACCTCGTCGCCCATCTGCGCGCCTTCGTAGAAGGTCTTGAAGGCCTCTCGGATCTCGTCTCGGTCGTTGACGAAGTCGAGAACGAAGGTGTCCTCCTTGAGCGGATGGGTGCGGTTGAGGCGTGAGAGCGTCTGCACCGCTTGGATGCCGGCAAGGCGCTTGTCCACGTACATCGTGTGCAGGAGGGGCTGATCGAAGCCGGTCTGGTACTTCTCCGCGACGAGAAGGACCTGGTATTCGGGGGTGGCGAACTTCTCCGGCAGCTCCTTCTCGCGCACGCCGAGGTTCATGCCTTCCTCGGTGTAGGTCTTGGTCTCGTCGATGTCGTCCGTGACGGTGCCGGAAAACGCGACCAACGATTTGATGGCGTAGCCGCGCGACCGGATATACTTGTCGAACGCCTGCTTGTAGCGAACGGCCTCGAGTCGGGAGCCGGTGACAACCATCGCCTTGGCTCGCCCGCCGATCTTGTGCCGGGTCACCGCTTGGAAGTGCTCGACCATCACCTCCGTCTTCTGGGCTATGTTGTGCGGATGCAGCCGCATGAAGCGCGCCAGGGCTCGGGCGGCCTTCTTCCGCTCGACCTCGGGGTCGTCCGCCGAGGCCTTCAGCAGGCGGAAGTAGGTGGCGTAGGTCGTGTAGTTCTGCAGCACGTCGAGGATGAACCCCTCCTCGATGGCCTGGCGCATGGTGTAGCGGTGCGACGCTTCGCCATTGCGCCCGAACACCGCGAGGGTCTTGTGCTTGGGCGTGGCGGTGAACGCGAAGAAGCTCAGGTTGGCCTGGCGCCCTCGCTTGGCCATGCTGCGGAAGAGCTCTTCGAGCTTCTCGTGCCCCTCCTCCTCGGCGCGGCGCCGAGCCTCTTCCATCAGCCCCTCGCCGCCGAGCACTTCCTTGAGGTCGGTGGCCGTCTCACCGCCCTGGGAGCTATGGGCCTCGTCGATGACGACCGCACAACGCCGCGTGGTCAGCGTTCCACCACTCTGATCGCCACGCTCCTCAGCCATCTTCAGGAGCTGCCTGGAGACGAAGGGGAACTTCTGCAACGTCGTGATGATGATCGGGACGCCGCTTTCCAGTGCTTCGGCAAGCTGCCGTGAGTCCTGGTCGATCTTCTGGACGACGCCGCGCTTGTGCTCGAACTGGTAGATGGTGTCCTGGAGCTGCTGGTCGAGGACCCGCCGATCGGTCACCACGATGACGCTGTCGAACACGCGCTCGTCCTTCTCGTCGTGCAGGGACGAGAGGCGGTGTGTCAGCCAAGCGATGGTGTTGCTCTTGCCGCTGCCGGCCGAATGCTCCACCAGATAGTTGTGGCCTACGCCCTCAGTTCGTGCGGAAGTCACCAGGTGCCGGACAGCTTGGAGCTGGTGGTAGCGCGGGAAGATCATCGTCTCCTTCTTGACCTTCCGCCCCTGGTCGTCGCGCTTCTCGTCGAGCTGTAGGTGAATGAACCTGGCGATGAGATCGAGGAAGGAGTCGCGCTGAAGGGCATCCTCCCAGAGATAGGCCGTTCGGTAGGCGCGTCCGGTTGGGTCGACTGGGTTCCCCGCGCCACCATCGAGCCCCTTGTTGAAGGGAAGGAAGTAGGTTGCCGCGCCGGAGAGCCGGGTCGTCATCAAGACGAGCTCCGTGTCCACCGCGAAGTGCACGAGGGTTCGCCGCTTGAACTCGAAGATGGGCTCTCGCGGGTCGCGGTCCTTCTGGTACTGGCGCCGGGCGTTCTCCACGGTCTGCCCGGTCATCGGGTTCTTGAGCTCGAGCGTTACCAGCGGCACGCCGTTGAGGCTCAAGACGACGTCGAGGGAGTATTCCGAGCGGGTGGAGTAGTGAAGCTGTCGGGTGATACCGAGCCGGTTGGCCGCGTAGCCCGCCTCCAGCTCTGGGTTGAGGCCGTGGGCCGCCTTGAAGAACGCGAGGTGCAGCTTGCGCCCGTAGCACTTGAATCCGTGGCGCAGCGTGGCGAGCGAGCCATGGGCGTCCATCCACTTGCACAGATCCGAGAGGATCTGCTCGCCGGTGCGATCTCCGTGCAGCGCCTCGAGCTTGGACCAAGCGGTCGGCTGGGTCTCGCGGATAAACGTCAGCACCTCATCCGGGAAGATGGCCTTCTGCCGATCAAAGCCGTTTCGGTCGACCGTTATGTAGCCAGTGTCCAGCAGGTGCTGTTCGATGACCGACTCGAATGCGGCCTCGGAGTGGCGGGCTGTCATAGTTGTCCTCCAGGTCGGGCAACCGCTTGCTCCCAGGCGTCGAAGCTCGTCGGATCGGTCCCCACAAACGCCTCGCGAAGGCGTCGTCGCATGTCGACGTCGCCATCAAACACGGTCCACCACACGGAGAACATGCCCCTTGTCGCAGCAGCCTCAACGAGTGCTCGTTGACTCGGGGTGTCGTGATTCTGAAGCTGTTGCCGGAACAGAACCGCCTTGTCCCACTCCTGTCGCCGGTCCTCCCAGCGATAGTCGCGATCGGAAGGCTCCACATGCCCGCCCGGACGCTTGTGGAGACCATACATCTGAAGAGTTCTGTTCGCCTTGCTGCGCAGCTTCTTCGGCAAGACCCTGTTCGCTCGAACCACGCCGCCTGCATGGTAGGTGAATGCCAATAGTGTATTGTCGTCGTCTGGCCAAAGGTAGCGACGGAGTCGCACCTTGAAGTTGCCCTTTGTAGGGTTGCAGTTAGGACACGCCAGGAGGAAGTTCGACCACTCCAGCTCGAGTAAGGGGTGCGACTTCTTCGGCCTCTTGTGCTCAACGTGAATCGCCGCGGCGATGTGACGCTCGCAATACGAGCAGAACCTGTCGATAGCGTTGACCAGGTCCGGTTGCGCGTCGCCGTACTTCGCGTAGGTCCTCGGAGCAGCGCCTTTGGCAATTGGCCTCATAAGTCGTCCTCGCCTAGCGCTCGATTCCTCTGAAACTCAAGGAAGGCCTGATACGCCGGGTCCCTGGAAAAAGGCATCGATAGCTCGTCGAGCCGGTCCTTGATGCGCTGCAGGCCCACTTCGTCCGCTTCTGCCGCTGACTCAAGAATGCCGTAGTACTCGCGAGCAGCGTCATACATGCGCTTGAAACGCGCGCTCTTTTGAGGGAGCTCTACTCCCATGACCTCTTCAGCGATGTCTTCTAGGCTTCGGTCAGCGTATTCGCTGTCATCGGGATCCAAGTTGACAAGCTCACCTGGCTCAAGAGATTGGATAACGAAAGGGGAGTGTGTTGTTCCGATGAACTGAATATTGGGGAATGTCTGGCGGAGCCCCTGCAGTACCTCTCGTTGCCACTTCGGATGTAGGTGGAGCTCGAGCTCATCGATGAGCACGACGCCGTGACCTTGGAGCGGGTCGTCGAGGTCGGGGTTGGCCAGGGCGAGTCGACGGACCATATCCCCAATCACGGCAATAAAGGACCGCTCGCCGTCGGAAAGTTGATTCAGCGCCAGCCGGTGTCCTTGCTTCTGAACGGTGATGCGGAGTGGGTCGACCTCGACTTCCACCTTTGAGAAGCCATCGAGGAAGACGCCGAGAGCGGTCTCGAATGCACGGAGCTCTTTGCTTCTCCCCTGACTCTGCCACACGCGGTAGCGGGCTATGAAGTCCCGGTAGTCGACCATGCGGTTCGACAGCGCACCGTTGTGGGCGAGCTGCTGCCCGCTCGGCAGGTCTGTGGGGAGAGAACGCGGCAAGCGCAGGCCGGCTCGATCGGTAGTGTAGTACACCGCGATCGGAGCCTGATCGTCCGCCCGGCTCGGGTCGCCGTAGTTGTGGGTGATCTCGCGCTTGACGGCCGGCGTGATGGGAGAGGCGCGCACGATCTTCGAATCCGGTCGAAACGCCACCGAGAAATCCAACGGCACACCAGCGCAGTGCACCCGCATTTCGAGGGAGGCGTCTTGGCACTCACCATGAACGTCGGCGGCCGATATAGTTCGCTGGTTTCCGGAACTCAAACCGAGGGACCGAAAGAGGCGGGAGATGACCAAGGCCATCCCGTCGAGCACAGACGTCTTGCCGCGGCCGTTGACGCCAGCGACCACGGTGACTCGGTCCGAGACGGGAAAGCGACGCTCGCCGTCGAACCCTCGGAAGTTCGTCACTGTGAACTCGCGAACTTTCACGCAGCCCCCACATCCAGTTGGCCAGTGACTGCGGCGGCGATGACTGCCTCGCGCCGTTCGCGAAGGAGCGCCAGCGATTTCTCTACGGCCGAGGACATCCTGTCGATCTGCCGCTGCTCGCGATCGATGTAGTCGAGGATCTCCCGTTGCTCGTCGATGGGCGGAACCGGGAGCATGACCTCAAAG
This sequence comes from Bradyrhizobiaceae bacterium, assembly GCA_024103135.1. Classification (GTDB taxonomy): domain Bacteria; phylum Bacteroidota; class Ignavibacteria; order Kapaibacteriales; family Kapaibacteriaceae; genus OLB6. The sequence continues at coordinate 35,673 of JAGFIZ010000012.1, forward strand.
AAACCTTCGGGATACAAGCGAAGCCGAGAAGACCAGACCCCCTTGGAGAAGCGTGTGACCTCTTTCGCAAAAAGCTGCGTTCGGACAAGCGCACCGACGTACGCCGGGAGCAGGCGGTCTCCCGGCGTGTAGACGTGGTAGGAGGGACTGACGATGCCCACGCACGGGGCGACCCCCATCGCTCCCATCCACGCCCACATCGTGTTGATGACCAGGTCTCCCGGATGGCACACCTTGTAGCCAACCGTGGACTCGGCCTCGAACATGTTGACGTCCTTCTCGGAGCGAGGCGTGACCCCCGTGATGTGGGAGACCGTCAGCAACTCCTCATCGCCGGTTTCTGACCGCTGGTCTCGAACGCGAAAGAGCCACCGGGAACGCTCGACCTCCCAATGCGCAGGAATCTCGCCGAGCCATGGGATACCTGAGTCTCGCAACGCAGCTGTCTCGTTGACGCCGCGTGTAACGGCATGGGCGGTGACTGCCCGGCGCTTCTCAGCGAGGGCTGTGAGTAGGTTCTCCTTGGCCGCGAGGAGCGCGTCGATCTGAGTCGTTTCGGCATCAATGAACCTGGCGATCGAGCTTTGAGTCTCAAGGGGGGGGACGGGGACATCGAGGTTGGCAATGAACTCAGCAGCCAATCCCGGTTGTGCTGCCGACTGCGAGTACTGGTTGAGGTTCATTGAGCGAAGCAGCTCGCCAAGCCATGTCGTGTCATGGGCCCCTACGATATCGGCCACGACCGCATGCTCAGACGCCCAGAACCGGCCCTCTGCGTAGTTGATGTTTCCGCAGAGCGCCCCCTGGCGCCCAATCAAAATATGACGACCCTCATGTGTGAAATCGGTAGTGAACCCTCGAATCCCGTTCCCGCCGTACACTGCGTAGGGACCTTCCTCAGAGATACTCTCCGAGGTGATTCCGCTTCCGCTCCTCAGCGTTGCGACGTATTTCAGCTTCATTCGACGCCACCCATCAGGAAGGGTCGGCGGTAGGACGGAAGACATGGTCACGTCGTCACCTCCTGCAGGAGACGCAAGATCTCGTCTTCCGCGCGCTTGAGGTCAGCGTCAATCTTCTCGAGTGGACGAGGTGGTGTGAAGACGTAGAAGTACCGGTTGAAGTTGATCTCGTAGCCGACCTTGTCCTTGTCGCGGTCCATCCAAGCATCAGGGATGTGTGGCTTCACCTCGCGCGCGAAGTAGTCGTCAACCTCCTGCTTGAGCGGGATGTTTTCGAAGTCGCGCAGGCTGCTGTCGGGCTCGAACCCTTTGTTCTTCCCTGCAGTCACGGGCTCGGCGGATGGATCGCTCGTCGTGAAGACGGAGACGAAGAGCTTCTTCTCCGGGGCCTTCCACTTCGAACTCCGCTGCCGAAGCAGCTTCTCGATGCGCTTCCAGGCTTCACTCCAATCAAGCAATGGCTCCCGCCCGAGGGCCTCATCAATGGCCTGAACGTCGTCAACCAAGTGGGGTGCAGCGTCGAGGAAGCGGGCCTTGTCCTCGACGGTCATTTGGTAGCGGAGGCGGAGCGGTCTCTCTACCGTGACGCGGGTGTAGCCGAAGTCTTCGTTGTCGAAGATCTTGCTGAGCGGCCCCTCCTGGAATGCACCGTAGATGCGCACGATCTCGGCAATCTGGTCGTTCCCATCTTCCTTCTCACCCAGCTTTCGTCGCTTGTCGCCAAGGTTCCGCCGCATGGCCACGTAGCACTCACGAGCGTCCAGGAGCTGCACCTTGCCTTTGCGACGCTTCTCTTTGCGATTGGTGACAACCCAGACGTAGGTGCCGATGCCGGTGTTGTAGAACATCTGCTCCGGCAGGGCGACGATGGCCTCGAGCCAGTCGTTCTCGATGATCCACCGGCGAATCTCACTCTCGCCGGAGCCCGCTCCGCCCGTAAAAAGGGGGGAGCCACTTAGCACGATGGCCAACCTCGACCCGTGTTTGTGTTCCTTCGGACGTACCGGCTCGAACTTGCTGATCATGTGCTGAAGGAAGAGGAGCGAGCCGTCGTTCACTCGCGGCGTGCCGGCACCAAACCGCCCCGCGAAGCCCTGTTTCTGGTGCTCGCGCTCGATGTCCTTCTTCTGCTTCTTCCAATCAACGCCAAAGGGCGGATTGGCCAGCAAGTAGTCGAAGCGATCGTACGGCGGTTCGGTGAACTGGTCGTCGAGGAAGATGTCACCATAGCGCACGTTGTCGGTGCCGCCGTTCTGGTCGACATCCTTCATCAGCATGTCGGAAGCTGCTGTGGCGAAGGCCCGCTTGTTGTAGTCTTGGCCGAAGACGTAGAGTCGCGCGTCGGGGTGGTGCGCACGCAGGTAGTTTTGCGATTCTGCGAGCATGCCTCCTGTGCCGCACGCCGGGTCGAGTAGCTTCCGCACAGTCCCCGGTGTAGCCAAGAGGTCGTCGTCGTTGATGAAGAGCAGGTTCACCATCAGCCGGATGACCTCGCGCGGTGTGAAGTGATCACCGGCCGTCTCGTTCGCGAGCTCGTTGAAGCGCCGAATGAGATTCTCGAAGATGAGACCCATCTGGCTGTTGGGAACGCGCTCCGGGTGCAGATCGACTTCTGCGAACCTGGAGATCACCAGATAGAGGATGTTCGCCTCTCGCATCTTCTCGATCTCGCTCTCGAACTCAAAGAAGTCGAAGATGCGGCGCACGTTCGCCGAGAAGCCCTTGATGTAGCTGACTAGGTGCTTCTCGATGTGGTCCGGGTCGCCTTTGAGCTTCTCGAAGTCGAGGGGCGAGTGGTTGTGGAACCGCTGGCTCGCCGCACGATTCAGCAGGCGGTCGAGGGCGTCGTCGTTTAGCTTGCTGTCGCGTCGTTTCTCGTGCTCGGCGAGCACCTTGCCCTTCGTCGGGGCAAGCACGCAGTCAAAGCGACGCAGCACCGTCATTGGCAACATGACGCGCTCGTATTGGGGGGGCCGATAGGGGCCCCGAAGCAAATCTGCGATCTGCCAGATCAGGTTCTCAAAAAAGCTGCCATCAACCACTTGTGCAATGTCCCCATGAATCAAGAGGCTCAATTTGCTCAACTTGAAACAAATCTCAGGATCGGTCTGTCATTGCGAATGGCGTGCATAGGCCCACTCCTCTGAAGGGAAGCCAGCAAACAGACGCCAGTGATTCCGTCAGTAGAAAGCCGCTGTGCGAGCCCTACTACAGGTAGACCAAGGACTTACCATAGAGCAAATGAATCCCTACGGGTGCGCTTTACAAAGGTCTGTGAGTCTGTGACTTACAGACCTTTTTGATTTTCGGCTAATATCTTCGGCATTCAGTCATGGGTAGCTGTTGTCCGCCACGATGTCTCATTGGACTAGTCTTAGGACTGAACAACAGACATTTGCTCTCCTGCACACAGTGGTACGGATGACGCTGTCATCGTTTCAATGATGTCTGCTGCCTCACTTAATCAACACGTGAAAACGGTTTTCATCCGCTTGGCCAGTCGATGTACGGCTGCCGTACTCAATAGATGCCATAAACATTGAAACATTGAAACGAATCGCCGATGGCGATGTCACACACCGGATGCTTCACAACACTATACGACAACACCACCACAGACTCTAATGCCATGCATGCCAGGCACGAGAGTGTTACGTTCCGAGATGGCCGGAAGAGCTGGCTGAAAGCGGACGGGAGGAGTGTGTGAGCTGATGCCTGCGGAACTTTGGCGGCGGCGGCGGGGGGAGGGCCCGCAGGGTTGGTAGGGGGCTTGGGGTTGGGAAGACCAAGAGTGTGAGGCAGATGTATGAGGGGTCCTTCTGCAGCTATTTGGGGGCTAGAAAGGAACTGCCAACATACGAATTCATCAATGGTACTCGATGGTTAATGGTACTCGATGGTTTACTCTTGCCGAGGAAGTCATGATCGGCGTTCGATTTCGATCAATGCGCTATCTGCATGCATACTTCGCTTATCCTGACAACAATATTGGTTGTCCTCTCTTCGAGTGTTGACCGTGATTGCCGGTACATCAACATCAACAATATGTGATCTCGTCACACATTCAACCAGGCATACACTGCAATGCCATAAATTCGTCATTGCACGTTGCTGCCAATACGCAACAGAGACTCTTGGGCGAAGGCAGCGCTTAATTCATTGATGTACAAATGGTTTGCAGCCGGTTAGAACATGGCTGCGATACCACTCAATAGGAGGACGTATGAGTAAGCTTACGACTGCCGCTGGAAGTCCAGTGGTGGACAATCAGAATAGTATGACGGCTGGTCCACGTGGACCAGTACTCATGCAAGACGTATGGCTTCTTGAGAAGCTGGCACACTTCGACAGAGAAGTGATCCCAGAACGCCGGATGCATGCAAAGGGCAGTGGTGCCTTTGGTACGTTCACGGTAACGAACGACATCACCAAGTACACGCGTGCAAGCGTGTTTGCCAAGGTTGGTAAGAAGACCGATCTCTTTGCTCGCTTCACCACCGTGGCTGGTGAGCGCGGTGCTGCCGATGCAGAGCGCGACATTCGCGGCTTCGCTGTAAAGTTCTATACCGACGAGGGTAACTGGGACCTCGTAGGAAACAATACACCGGTATTCTTCCTCCGTGATCCGCTAAAGTTTCCAGACCTCAATCACGCTGTGAAGCGCGATCCACGTACCAACATGCGTAGCGCACAAAACAACTGGGATTTCTGGACCTTGCTCCCCGAAGCTCTGCATCAGGTTACGATTGTCATGTCCGACCGTGGTCTGCCTGCTAGCTACCGTACCATGCACGGCTTTGGGTCGCATACCTTTAGCTTCATCAACGCCAACAACGAACGGCACTGGGTGAAATTCCATTGGGTTTGCCAGCAAGGCATTAAGAATCTCACAGATGCCGAAGCAGAAGCTATCGTCGGCAAGGACCGGGAAAGTCATCAACGCGACCTCTACGAAGCGATTGAACGGGGCGACTATCCAAAGTGGACACTAAAGGTGCAGATCATGCCTGAGAAGGATGCATCAAAGGTTCCGTACAATCCATTCGATCTCACGAAGGTTTGGCCAAAAGGCGACTATCCGTTGATCGAAGTCGGTGTGATGGAACTCAATCGTAATCCCGAAAACTTCTTCGCTGATGTTGAACAAAGCGCATTCAATCCTGCTCAGGTTGTGCCGGGTATTGGCTTCTCGCCCGACAAGATGTTGCAAGCACGATTGTTCTCCTACGGCGATGCTCAACGTTATCGTCTTGGCGTAAACCACCACCAGATTCCTGTCAATGCAGCCAAGTGTCCTGTACATGGCTACCACCGCGATGGTGCAATGCGTGTTGACGGTAACTATGGTGCAACAAAGGGATATGAGCCCAACAGTCATGGGGCATGGAAGGAACAGCCAGAGTATCGAGAACCACCGTTGTCGATCGAAGGAGCTGCAGATCACTGGAATCACCGTGAGGATACCGACTATTTCTCACAGCCAGGAGCGCTGTTCCGCAAGATGTCACCAGACCAACAGCAAGCTCTGTTCTCAAACACAGCTGCTGCTATGAACGGTGTTACTCGCGAGGTACAGTTGCGTCACGTAGGACATTGCTTCAAGGCCGATCCAGCATACGGCAAGGGCGTTGCAGCTGCCCTGGGAATCCCAGAGTCAGAAATCCCACAATAACGATCGTTCGAATACACGGTGGACTCGGCTGTAAGTGCTTGAGTCCACCGTTTTGTTTTTTGAGTATCAGAATGTTTTCATGGCCGAACTCACAGGCGTCGTCCGCAAGACAGCGGGCGGCGAGTTACGATCGTCGATGGCCGAAGTCTTTGTAATGCACAACGAAAAAATTGCCGAACGCCGCGCCTAGGTGATTCCACTACTTGAAAACGATTTCAAGTAGTTGAACATGCTATGCAACGCAAATACCGACTGGCGTCGTACTGGTACCTTGCAGTTACCTTGTTGCCTGAGTGCTGCTGAGTTTCCGCCGATGCTAACAGCATAACCAGTAACTTCAGTGCGGCGACGCTGCAACTCTTGTCAGCTCACATTCGTATGCACTCGCACTACACACTGGAGGCACTATGCAAGTCAAGGTATTCACGTTTTCAAAGCCATACTTCTCCTGGAGTTGGAAGATCGATCCACTCGAGGTAGAACTGAACATTGCCAATTGGCTCCGTAGCAATCCCAACATCAAGATCTTCTCGATTCAGCACAATGCTGTTGCCACGTTCTGGTACCCTACGCAACTCTTCGTTACTGTGTACTATGAGTGATGGAAGGGGGCTGTGTACGAGTGTACTTCCAATGTTAGTATCAGGCGGTGTGTTGCAGTCGGACTACACGTACTCTCGCACAATTTCCTGATCAGAGAAGTGGTGCTTGACACCAGCAATCTCTTGCGATTGTTCATGCCCCTTGCCGGCTATGATGACGATTGACCCGGCGCTTGCTCCAGTAAGGGCACCACGGATTGCTCGTGCGCGATCAACATCCACATGGACGCTGTCTGGTTCTGTCAAACCACTGACGATTTCGGCTATGATCGTTGCAGGGTCTTCATTCCGCGGATTGTCTGAGGTAATCCAGATCTCATCTGCATACTGTTCGGCCACCTTAGCCATATTTGGACGTTTGCCGTGATCGCGATTACCACCGCAACCAAATACAACGGTCAGGTGACCGGTGAGTTTGCGAACAGCCAGGAGTGCTTGCTCAAGTCCATCAGGCGTGTGGGCAAAATCAACGATGGCAACTGCACCTGAGGATAGATGAAATTGCTCCATCCTTCCCTTTGGTGGTTGCAGGTGCTTTGTCAGCGCAACAATCGTGGACTCGTCCACTCCACAAGCATGGGCGAGTCCGCAGGCAAGCACGGTATTCGTAGCATTAAACTCACCAATGAGTGGTGTGGTGAGATCAACCTTCCACCACCGTGTGGGACGCTCTTGTTGTTCGTAAACAGCAGTGAATGATGTTCCACTTGTTTGTGCCGACAGGTCCGCTACCGAAGCCATAAGCTTGCGGTGAGCGCTACATCGTTCAAGCATCCACATAGCACGGTCACTCGATGCGTTCACTACGGCAAATGCCTGTTCGCTGAGACCCGCAAACAACAGTTGCTTTGCCAGTGCATACTCTTCCATCGAACCGTGATAGTCCAGATGATCTCGTGTAAGATTGGTGAATGCAGCCGCAGCAAATGGAATTCCAGCAACGCGGTGTTGATGCAGGCCATGCGAGCTTACTTCCATCACAACGTGTGTAACGCCATTGCTCGCAAACAATAAGGCAAGTTCATAGAGCTGCCGGGCATGCGGGGTCGTGTACGTCGTGTCCATCACCTTCATCTGTCCACCAGGAGCACGATGTCCGATGTACACTGTCCCAACAAAGGCCGTGTGTTTTCCCGCACCATTAAGCAGTTGCTCTGTAAGCGTTGCTACCGTCGTCTTCCCATTTGTCCCCGTTACACCAATCCACGTCAACGATGCAATGGCCTGTTTGACGCCGACCATCGTTTCCTTGAGTAGCAAGGCCAGTGCTAGCCGTGAATCTGGTACGCGGACAACGCAGGCGTTGACTTCGGGGACATCATGTTGAACAATCACCACCGTCGCACCACGGTCAACCGCCTCTGCAACAACGGTATGGCCATCGAAGTTCGTCCCTTCGATCGCCACGAATACATCGTCGCTCCGTACCTCGTTCACCCTGTCGGTAACACCACCGACCATTATCGTTGGTTCGAACGATGCTGACCATTGAGGGAGCACCTGTAACAACTCGCCTAGCAAAAACATTAGCGAAGTTAGTAGACTCCGTCCGTTATGTTCGCTGTATGAATGTAGAACAGTTGTTGCGTGAATGCCTAACCAGACCACTACCTGGGAACTCGGCACATGCACACATGTTGCCTAGTGGATCAATTGCCATAACTCGACTCAAGCCCCCTCCCCCATCAGCACTACCAAGTGCCGTCCTCGTACCACTCGTTGTCCACGATGCCGAACCACACGTGCTGTTTACGGTTCGGAGTAGTTCGTTGCGAAATCATGGCGGACAGATTTCATTCCCCGGGGGTCGCATTGATCACGGTGAAAGTCCCGAGCAAGCAGCCGTTCGTGAGCTGTTTGAAGAAGTTGGTATTACACGGAACAACGTTGATGTCCTAGGCAGGCTCACGGCTTTGTACATTCCTCCATCCAACAGTGCCGTAACACCAGTTGTCGGACTGGTGAAGCAGACTCAACCATACCACCTTAGCGCAGATGAAGTAGGCGAGGTGTTCACCGTCCCCTTACGATTCTTCATGGCCGATAACTCGGTGCAGACATTGTCGCGAGAGTATGGAGGACAGGTTGTGCAGTGGCCTATGTGGTCAGTACACCCTACCGTCCCCCTCTGGGGAGCAACAGCAATGATCCTGAGTGAGTTAGTTTCGGCCTTGAAAGGAGTTGGATATGAATAAGATTCAGTGGTCTGCACGGAGCGTACTCGTTGTTTGCATCCTCTTGGTATTTGGTTGTGCAGATACGCAGGAGGTCGACAATCGACTAGTGGCGGCGTATGCCGACGTGCTGGTTGCCCGCTACACCTTGGGAGATTCCACCAAGGTCGGCTCCGTATTCGACTCTGTTGCAACGGCACACGGTTATCAGCCCGAAGAGATGCGCCTTAAGCTTAGGGAGCTTGCGAGCAGCTACGAGTTGATGAAGAAGTTTTACGACAGCGTATCCGTACGACTGGACTCCATGAAAAAAGGAGCGATTGACTTCGACAAGCGTTGATACACGCCGTGTCCGTATCGTGCAAAGCCCTCAAAGTATCCTGTATACCACTGGTGGAGCACGACGCCCTGCTCCATTGATGCAAGAACATCTGAGCCCGTGAACACTCCACCACATCGGATGATGTGGAACTCTTGTGGTACGGTCATAGCCGAAAGAATTCGCGCTGCTTGCGTAACAAGGTGAAGTGATCGCTGTGTTAGAACTGCACCACTAAGGCCACCACCATAGGTGGACGTAAAGCTGTCGTACAACGCTGTCTCGGAGCTCTTAATCTTCCTTCTTAGTTCAGCGTATTGCGTCGACGTGTTCCCAAGCACAACACCATCATACCCGAGCTCCACAAGAGTCTGAAGCAAGGATGGCAATTGCTCATCGGCCACGTCGTTGGAAATCTTCACCACAACGGGAAGCGGACGATGTCGGCTCTTCAAGAACTTCTCACTCACGATTTCCAAGCGCCTCATTAGCCCCCTATCCAAATCAGCTGAATGGGCACCAGGAACGTTTGGGCAGCTCTCGTTTAGCTCCAGGTAGTCGGCCTTGGCAAGCGAGTATGCATTAAATCCATTGAACAGACCCTTCATGGCCAGGTCTTCGTCCATCAACGGGTCAGCCGCCAAACTCGCGCCAATCGGAAATCCCGTCTCACGTGGCATACGCGAAATCCTTGTGGCCACGGCTATGTGACCTGGATTCGGCAATCCCATCCAATTGCTTGCACTTCTGGACTCCGGGTATGGCACGGCTGGCCACTGAACACCATTACGCACGTTTCCCTCTCGTGCTTCCGACGTGGTAGTTCCAACCAACAGAGCACCAGCACCCTGTGCAAACATGGCATCAAAGCCACCACCCTCCTTGAACATCCCGGCTGCATTCCACACAGGCATTCGGAACGTAAGATTCCATGCCCTAACCGGCTCCGAGACTATCGATTGGTGGGAGGGGGCTTCGGTTTCGAGCCGATGGGCGAACCAGGTTCGCCCCCTGGAAAAGATCTTCGTTGCCAAGCTCGGAGGCAGTTTCACCACCCACGGACGCAGTCTGTGCTCTATACGTGCAACCCTCTCGAGTGCTGTCATCCTGCAAAACTACGCTTCCCATGCCAAGAGCACATTTGCTTTACTCATTTTTCAGATATCCGTGTCTGATAACTGAAAATTTGTAGAATTTTGCTCTTCTGTACGCTTTACTCACTGGAGGGACTACAATGATTCGGCTCTGCTTTGTGGTGATGGCAATCGTGTGTTTGAGCATGCCAGGGTATGCACAATCCACGACGGCTAGTTCGATCCACGGCGTTATCAACGACAAGGCCAATGAAGCGGTTTCTGGAGCTACGGTGCGTGCGACGCACCTACCAACAGGAACTGTATTCGGGGCAATTACGCGGACAAATGGTGCGTATCGCATCGTAAACATGAAGGTAGGTGGACCATACATCATCGTGGTCTCGTCGGTCGGCAAAGCAACAACATCATACACGCTCGAATACCTACGCCTCGGTGAAGATGCTACAGTCTCCCTCACGCTGGCAGACTCTACCGTTGACATGAAAGCTGTAGAAGTAACAGCACTTTCAGCATCGCAAGCAACAAAGACAGGACCAGAGGACTACGTCAGCACACAGCAGTTGTCTTCGTTTCCATCAATCACTCGCAACTATCAAGAGTTCGCACGGTTCTCTCCATACGCCACACCACAGACGGGCACAAGTAGCGTCACCCTAGGCGGTCGCAACAGCAAATTCAACAACCTCCAGGTTGATGGCACGCAGTACAATGATCTCTTTGGTCTTGGTGAGACAGGTTCACCTGGTGGTCAGGCCAACTCGAATCCAATATCCATGGATGCCATTCAAGAACTGCAAGTACTCGTTGCACCATTCGATGTGCGGCAAGGCAGATTCAGTGCTGGTGGCATGAATGCCGTCACCCGCTCCGGCACCAATACCTGGCAAGGCAGTGCCTACTACTACTTCCGCAATGAGCAAATGATTGGTGACCTGCATACAACCACTGCACTAAGCACCGACGAGCAAGGCAATCCGCTTCCACTCGGTACCTATCGCGATACGACCATCGCTACACCCTTTGCTGACTTTAGCGAATACCAATTAGGTGCACGAGTGGGAGGTCCGCTAATCGACAACAAACTCTTCATGTTCTTCTCCGCAGAGCAGACGCAACGCAAGAATCCCAATCCACAACTAGGCTTCATTCAGAATGGGTCGAACAACTCGCTTATTCGATCAATTGCCGACACCATGGGGCAGATTCTACGGGATGTTTACGGATACGACCCTGGGGCAATGGACAACGTCGAGTCAACACGTCCCAGCCTAAAACTCTTTGGTCGCATTGACTGGAACCTCGACAACAACAACACCATTACGTTCCGGCACAACTATGTTGATGCGAGCGACGAGATCTACAATCCAAACAGAACAACAGTTCTCTTTGGAAACAGAATGTACACCAACACCAGTCAGACCAACAGCTCCGTCCTCCAATGGCACAGCACACTCAGCCCCACCATGCACAACGAGCTCATTGCTGGTGCTACGCTCATTCGTGATCATCGCGACATTCACGGAGCCAGATGGCCATCAGTAACGGTGACTGATTCCAGAACAAGCGGTGTGTACTATACGGCTGGTGCAGAGAACTTTTCGCTTGCCAACGTGGCCAACACCAATGTCTTCGAGCTTACTGACAACTTCACCTTCTTCATGGACGACCACACGTTTACCGTCGGCACACAAAATGAATTCCTAAGCTTCCGAAATCTCTTCATTCGAGACAATGCCGGGACGTGGACGTTCAACTCGCTTGACGACTTCCGCAATGGCTTTGCATCACGACTTCAATACTCATTCGCACGACCACAGTACCCAGCCGACTTTGCAGCAGAGTTCTCGACTGCTCAGCTTGGCTTCTATGCGCAAGACGAGTGGCAAGTGAACCCACAGCTTCGCCTGACAATGGGTGTACGTGTAGACATGCCGCTGTTCTTTGACTCACCGAACTACAACGTCACTGCCGACACCATACACTACAACGCTAACACCAACGCTGCTCTCCTCAATCCAAACGCAACACTCGGTGTTCGAACGGACAACATGCCAGGCCTCAATCCACTCTTTTCGCCTCGTGTTGGATTTAACTGGACCGATGGCGAGAGTACCCCGCTCACGATTCGCGGTGGTGTTGGTCTCTTCAGCGGAAGAGTGCCCTTTGTATGGATTGCCAATCAATTTGCCAATTCAGGACTTGAGTATGCTCGTGTGGACCTACGTCAGTCAGGTAGCGATACTCTTCGGTTCGACCCGACACTCGACCCACGCTCGAATCCTGACTTTGTGGCTCGAGCTGGCAAGGTCACCGAAGTCGACGTCACAGCCACAGACTTCCGCATGCCACAGAACCTTCGGGTAAACCTTGCTGCAGAACGAGAACTTGCATGGGGCATAGTCGGAACCATCGAGGGCATGTACTCGAAGACATTGAACGACATCTACTACACCGATCTGAACCTCGGTGATAGGCAAGACACTACACCGTATGGGGGAACCCTTCCAGGTGGACGTGGAGTGTATGGAACATACTCAGGACGGAACACAACCCCACGGACGCAGGTGGGTTCGTTTGGCGGTGGACCGTTCAACAACATCATCCAGCTTGGCAACACTAGCGAGGGCTATACTTACAGCATCTCTGCACAGCTCAAGAAGCAATTCAACAGCGGCTGGTTTGCCAGCGTTGCCTATACCCATAGCGCATCGTACGACAGGAATTCGGGCATGTCTTCGCAGGCAATCTCGAACTGGCGATACAACTACACGCAAGACAGTCCGAACGATGTTGCACTAAGTCGTAGTCTTTACGACATGCCACATCGCTTCATCGCAGCAATCAGCAAACGCTTCGAGTATGGCTCTTCGGACAATCCATTTGCCACTTCCGTTTCGTTGTTCTACGAGCTTCGGTCGGGTCAGCCATTCTCCTACGTCTACGATGGCGATATCAACGCCGATGGCCAAACAGAGAACGACCTCATCTACATTCCACAGAATAGAACCGACATCGTACTTGGAACGTTTAGCAAGTCTGACTCACTCCAGCTTGCAGCACCAACCATGTACGATCAGCTTGACGCTTACATCGAGCGAGATGCTTACCTAAGTGCAAATCGTGGTAAGATTGCAGAACGGTTTGGAGCGCGGCAGCCTATGGTGCAGACGCTTGATCTTCGCTTGTTGCAGGAGATACCCAACCCAGTAGCAAAAGGTCATCGCCTTGATATCACCGTCGACATCCTTAACCTCCTCAACCTCCTTAACCCTGATTGGGGTCGCATCCAGACTGCAGCTTACAATCAGGACAAGATTCTCCGCTTCCAGGGCCTTGTAACAACAAACACGAAGCAAGATCCGAATGCACAACAAGCAACAGCAGGCACACCAGTCTTTACCTACACCGACAAGCGTGATCCATTTGGCTACAACAACATGGCCTCGCGTTATCAAATTCAAATTGGAATCCGATACAACTTCTAGGTTGGAAGGGGGCGATGTAGCACATCCCTCCTTCTATCATCGCATACTCATGGGGGTGCTGACGCTTGTCGTCAGCGCCCCCTTGATGTTTGGTGGCACACGCACGATCCTGATTTCATTCGATGGTTTTCGACATGACTATGTGGGACGTTTACCCGATGGTGTCTTCAAGAGTATGTTTTCTACTGGGTGCAGAGCGCAATCCTTGATCCCTGTGAATCCTACCAAGACATTTCCGAATCACTGGAGTCTGGCAACAGGCCTCTATCCTGAGCATCATGGAATCCTTGATAACCGGTTCTATGACAGAGCCTTGGTCGATACGTTTGCAATGTCAAGCACAGAGTCCGCCTGGTGGCTTGGCGAGCCAGTGTGGAACACAGCAGAGCGTCGTGGCGTGATGGCCTACACGTACTACTGGCCTGGATCAAATGTTGCTGTGCAAGGTATGCACCCAACTCGATGGTTCCCCTATAGTGGATCGCGGAAGTATGCCGATCGCATCGACTCCGTCATCGCCTGGTCGGCCATGCCACAACCACCTGGACTTATCGTTACGTACTTCGAGTTACTGGATGATGCCGGGCATCGTCATGGTCCGCAGTCCGCACAGGTCGACACTGCACTCATCACCGCCGAAGCACTGATTGCTCGCCTGGTGCAAGGACTCCGTGCACACGACGTGCTTGATTCGGTAAACATCGTCATCGTCAGTGACCATGGGATGACGGCTACTGAGCCCCCTTCCCCAGACCAACATCGCGTACAGTCGGCACTGTTTGGCGACAGCTCTCTTGTTGTACTCGTGAGCCATACGAACGTCTTCGTCTACGGCTTGCAGCCTGATCAAGCCGATGCCGTTGCAGAGCGGGTAAATGCCGACGCTGCATTGAAGATCCGCGCCACACCATCAAAGCGGTTGGATAGCAGTTGGCATATCAACCACGCAGCGAGAGTACCGGATCTCTATGCCGAGGCATTGTTCGGATCTACCATCGATACAGGCAAGCGTCCGCTACCACAGCATGCTGGCGGCAATCATGGCTACCACAACAGCAACGTCGACATGCACGGTATATTCGTTGCAACAGGACCAGACATCAAGCCAGGGCTGTTGCCATCGTTTAGTGTCGTTGACGTATACAACGTCATCTGTTCATTGCTGCGCATTGAACCTGCACTGAACGACGGTAATCCAGAGATAGCACGTCGGGTAGTCAGACACTAGCATTCACATTCGTCGGCAGATTACGATGGAGACAAAACAACAGATAGCAGAGAACTGGTTGCCACGGTATACTGGCATGCCTGTGTCGGGATTTGGTGACTACATTCTTATCACGAACTTCAAGTCATACGTTGATGCCTTTGCCCGACGTTTCGACGTACCGGTAATAGGCGCTGACAGGCCGATGCAGGTGGCCACGAACACTAGTGGTCTGAGCATCATCAACTATGGTATTGGTTCGCCCAACGCAGCACTCATCATGGACTTGCTTGTTGCGCGCATGCCCAAGGGCGTGTTGTTTCTTGGCAAGTGCGGTGGACTCAAGCATAGCACGACGATCGGTCACTTTATCCTCCCTATCGCTGCCATTCGTGGTGATGGAACCAGCAACGACTACTTTCCACCGGAGGTACCGGCACTACCTTCGTTCAAGATCCACAAGTTCGTTTCTGACAAAATCCTCCAGCACGAGAAGGAGTACCGGACAGGCGTTGTCTATACCACTAACCGACGAGTTTGGGAGTGGGATACAGCATTCCGAGAACACTTGAAGGAGCTTAGCTGCCTTGCCATCGACATGGAAACAGCAACGGTGTTTATCGTTGGCCATAAGAATGGCATTCCACGCGGTGCATTGCTTCTGGTGAGCGACGTGCCAGTTGTTCCTGAAGGAGTGAAAACAGAAGAGAGCGATAAGCAGGTGTCCGAAAAATGGTCGCAGATGCACCTGGACATAGGCATCGAAGCAATGACCCACATTGGCGAACAAGGCGAAGAAATCAAACACCTTAGGTACGAGTAATGGTCACTATTACACTGTCAACTAGCAATACGGTTTATTCACGCAGCGCCTCGTCGCGTCGGCTTCCCACACTCGCATCACTCATCCTTGCATGTTGTACCTGGCTTGTTTGCGCAAGCTCACTTCATGCTCAAGGGCTTGCTGCTGGACCCATGGTGGGGCATGTTGACATGCGCGAAGCCAAGCTCTGGGTACAGACGCGCACGGCCGCCGATGTTGCAATCGAGTATCACGAGAAAGGAACGTCAGGTCCGTGGTTCCGAACACTTACCTCGCGGACCACTCCTGCTGACGCCTGCGTAGCCACGCTCATCGCCGATAGTGTCGAACCAGGCAGAACCTATGAGTACCGCGTGCTGGTGAATGGTGAGCCCCTTACCTTCCCCTATCCAACGGAGTTCAAGACCCAACCCATTTGGAAGTGGCGAGGTGATAATCTTCCAAGCCAGACCATAGCCATTGGATCGTGTCTATACGTTAACCAGCCCGGCTATGAACGTCATGACAAGGATGGAAACGAACGGGGCTATGGCAGTGAGTACGAAACCATCACATCATTAGCCAACGCTAAACCCGATGTGATGATTTGGATGGGCGACAATGTCTACATGCGCGAAGCCGATTGGAATTCACGCAGTGGTATGCTCAAGCGCTTTTCGCATACGCGAGCCATGACAGAGTTACAGCCCCTCCTTGCATCCACGGCGAACTATGCGATTTGGGATGACCACGACTTCGGACCCGACAACAGTAATCGTGGCTGGTGGGGGAAGGAGACATCGCTGGAGGTTCACAAACTCTTCTGGCCCAACCCCTCATACGGTACTCAACGAGCACCTGGTGTATACACATCATTCGATGTACTCGACGTGCAGTTCATTCTGTTGGACGACCGGTATTATCGCAAGCCGGAGCGCCGAGTTGACGGGATTGGATCAATCATCGGACATGAGCAGATAAATTGGCTGGCCGACGTACTTGCATCGTCGAAGGCTACGTTCAAGATCATCGCAACTGGATCGCAATTCATCACCTCGGATACAACGAAGGAATCGTACATCCACGAGCCACGAGAGCGACAGTTGATCATCGACATGATCACGCGTAACAACATCAAGGGTGTGATGTTCATTAGTGGTGACATCCATGCTGCCGAGCTTAGCCGCTTGGATAGGCCAGATGCCTACCCGTTGTATGAGTTCACGTCAAGTGCACTTACGGCAGGGTCAAACAAGAACATTGCCAACCAGCAGAATCAATATCGTGTACCCAACACCGCATACGGTGGACACAACTTTGGACTCATCACGGTTAGCGGTAAACGTGGCGAACGCACGCTCACCCTGCAATGCATGGACAAGGATGGCAAGGAAGTGTGGAAGCACGTGATTACCGAAGCGGAACTCCGGTAACCATCATCACATCAATAGTCCGGTTTGTAACTCTTATCGGCTACAAATGCGCCTACATCTGCAGGCCGCTCAACCGTTGCCAATCCAGAGTCAAAGAAGTACTCAGCTACAGCAGTAGCAACAACATGAGCACTTTCTCTGATTCTAGTTAACGGTGGATAGACTACCCCACTATCGAACATCTCCTGTGTGACCATTCCGGATAGAGCCCGTGCTGCCACACTAAAGGCCTCATCCGGTATGGTGGTGGGCTTAGCTGCGAGGACGGCTAGTCCCATTGCCGGGAAGATGTAGACGTTGTTTCCTTGCGATGGAGTCAACGTCTTGCCATCATACTCAAACGGTGGAAAGGGGCTTCCACTAGCAAAGATGGCCTTGCCGCCCGACCACGTGTAGGCTTGTTCTGCCGTGCATTCACTCTTTGATGTTGGATTGGAGTATGGGAAGATGATCGGACGTTCCGTATTCCGTGCCATCTGCTCAATGATGGGCTGGGTAAAGCTTCCTGGTATGGTGCTTGTGCCTAACAACACCGTTACACCGAGCTCACGCACTGCATCTTCGAGTGATAGCGTTTCACCTGGCTTGTTGGCATAGCGCAACTTCGCCGGTGTAAGATCTGTTCGTGAAGATGTCACAAGCCCCTTACTATCTACCAACCAGCAGCGATGTTGTGCTTCTTCGCGCGTTAGTCCTTCACGCTCCATTGCCGTACATAAGAGGTCGGCAATACCTATCCCTGCAGAGCCTGCACCAAAGAACAGATACGTTTGATCTTGCAAACGTTCGCCCTTGCATCGGGTAGCCGTCATGATACCCGAAACACCAACACCAGCGGTTCCCTGGATGTCGTCGTTAAATGAGCAGACGCGATGTCGGTATTGCTCAAGAATCTCTGCTGCATGATGATTTGCAAAATCTTCCCACTGTATGGTGCAGCCAGGGAAGACGTCCTTAACCGATTCTACAAACTCATCGATGAAGTTATCGTACTCCGTGCCAACGATTCTGTTCTGTGCAAGACCGATGTAGAGTGGGTCGTTCAACAACTCTTCGTTGTTTGTTCCAACGTCCAGTGCAATTGGTAGCGTAAGGTGCGGAGGAACACCGGCAACTGCCGTATAGAGAGCAAGCTTGCCAATGGGAATGCCCATACCCTGAGCACCAAGGTCGCCCAGTCCAAGTATCCTCTCCCCGTCGGTAACGGTTATGAACTGCACGTTTGGCTCCGGCCAATTACGCAGCACTTGCTTCATCTTGCCACGATGCCGTAGCGTGATGTAGATGCCTTGCGGTCTGCGGTAATTACGTCCGAATGTCTGACATGCTTCGCCTACGGTAGGTGTATAGACGATGGGCATATACGTTACTGGATCGCCCATCAGAATGCGATAGTAAATCGTCAGGTTGCGTTCTTGAAGATCAGCCAGATAAATGTATTTGTCGATGTCTCTTGGCAACGAAGCAATGTGCGCTTCGATTCGCTTTGTCTGTGTTTCTGGCGTCGATACGATGTCCGGCAGCAGACCAAGGATTCCGTATGCCTCTCGTTCTTCTCTGGTAAATGCCGTTCCTTTATTCCAGCGTGGATCTCGAAGGAGGTCCATGCCAGACTTGCCACTAGGATGATTGGTTTTCATGAGCGGCAAAATTACTGCGCTGGCTTGGTTTATCTGTGCGTTGGGAGCTATGCTACGTGAAGCTCTACCTTGTGTTCATCATCAATCCATGTTGCATTGTTGATGCAATGGTGATCATGATTTGCGATGCGAATCTCCTGACGATGATCACGCTAGCAACATGCTTGAAGCATGTAAGCAGTGTTCAAATTCAAGCCAGGAACAGCTCAAGGGCAGCTCAAGAAGCATGAAAGAAGTTCGTGGGGTTGATGCAGGAACACTGTATCGTACATCCATCGCGATGTCATCAAACATGGTCCACCGACAAGGACAGCATGACGAAACTCTGACTGTTAACGCATCATCGTCGTCCAAGTGTTACATGCCCATGTACACGACATAGCTGCGTGAATGATATGGTCAGTTTCGTGTCAAATCGACCTCGTTGTTCAGATAACAATCGCACAAGACAAGGTCGCGCAGTAGTCTGCAGATCAGCGGCTTGGCGAAGCCCTCGGACGTATTCGTACCAGCAAATAATAACAGACACGTAGAGGCGAAAATTCGTATATTTGGACTTAATCCAGATAAGCCAACCAATACTAAAGGATTTGCAATGCGTCTCTTGGCGACAACGATTTTCGCTCTAACCCTATGTTTTCTAAGCCCCTTACAAGCAGCTGTCGACTCGCTGGTAATGGGTCCTCAATACGCCAACCAGGTCTGGTATCAGTTTGGCGTGGGTACAACAGCAACGTCTCCTCAGTCAAACTGGGACCTCGGTTTTGAAACCAGTGGTGTTTCAGGAGCAATCATTGCCAACGGCGGTAAGGGGGTCAACGTCTATGTTGTCGAGGGCAAAACACCTGCAGATTGGGAAACGATCGACACGACGGGCATGGGTGAGTGGACGGCCTTGCATAACAGTCCAGAATCCTGGACCATTGGTGCGTTGAATCAGCCTGCCGACACTTCGAATGACCTCGACCTTGGATGGGGATCATACAACCTCACTACTCACCAAGTTGTTGGCAACAGAGTCTTCGTGGTCACCACGCCGACAGCAACGAAGAAGCTGCGCATCGACGCCCTCGTTGGTGGCGAGTATCGCTTTACCTACGCCAACATCGATGGTACCGAAGAGTTTTCAGGCGTCATTGCCAAGAGTGCCTTTGCAGGCAAGAAGTTTGGCTACTGGAGTTTTGAAGGTAACCAAAGCGTTGACCGTGAGCCGGCAAAGGAATCATGGCATATCACCATGCTCAAGTACGTTGACATGATTCCCGCAGGACCTGGCGTGACAATGGCCTACCCGGTGACAGGCATTCTTGCAAATGCATCAGTGAGCGTTGCACGCATTGTTGCAGAAGACCCATCCACAGCACCAGCTCCAGCCGAAGAGGCATTTGAAACTCGTGCAAACGTTATTGGCTGGGATTGGAAGGCCTTTGCAAACATGGCCTACACTGTATCCGATAGCACGGCCTACTTTGTGAAGACTGCTTCGGGCGATGTCTACCGACTGACCTTCTCTTCGTTCGCAGGTAGCTCAACAGGCACGACGGTATTCGAGTCTACATCAGTCGTCACCTCTGTATCGGAGACCGATCCATCGCTACGTCTTAGCGTCTATCCAAGTGTCGTTGAACGGTGCAATCACCTTGAACTCGCAGTCGATGCCTCACAGCACACAACTGTTAATGTCTACGATGTTACTGGAACACTCGTGTGGACTACGTCCGTTACGGATGGCTTTAACGCTGTTGCACTCAACACGTGTAGCCTGGCATCTGGCAAGTATTTCGTTACGGCTCAAACAAACAACGGCGTAATCTCAAGCACCTTCATCGTACAGTGATTCGTACATCGACAATCGCATGCATGATTATGGCTTGCAGCACGGTTTACCTTGCTGCAAGCCCGTTTTTTCTGCAGTCAGGAGTTCCATCTCGAGCAGCTGACTCGCACGATAGCACCGTTGCCAGTGTGCTAAAGAGCGAAGTCGTCGTCACCGGATCACCACTCGAAACCACGCGTTCGAAAAGCATTCATCGCATTCGTTTGATTGACAATGAACGCATCAAGAGTCAGCAAGCCGTCTCGCTGCGCGACGTCCTGACCAACGAACTCAACGTATCAATTCAGCAGGATGCTGTGCTTGGGTCGGGCATGTCCGTCCAAGGCATTGGTGGCAACGGTGTGAAGATCTTGCTCGACGGTGTGCCAGTCGTTGGCAGAATCAATGGCAATGTCGACGTGAGCCAGATTCTTCTGGCCAATGCAAAACGTATCGAAATCGTAGAAGGACCCATGGCTGTCATGTATGGTACTGACGCCATTGGTGGTGTGGTTAACATCATCACAGATAAGACGTCCGCTGAGTCACTGACCGCCAGTGCCCATACCTACATCGAGAGCATTGGCACCTACAACGTCGATGCCACCCTGCAAGGTGAGGTAGGGGGCTTTGCACTACGCGCCAATGGCGGACGCAACCTATTTGACGGTTGGTCAGCTATAGATGCGTTAAAACGCAGTGCTCAATGGAAGCCACGGGAGCAGTACTATGTGGACGTGTCCATCAAGCCCGATGTAGGTGACGCAACACTGTCGTATGACCTGCATGTATTCGACGAGACGATTCTCAATCGCGGCGAACCACGTCCACCATACGGCGAAACCGCCTTCGATGACCGGTACATGACGCAACGACTGGTGAACACTCTCACCGGTTCACTGCAGCTTGCTCCGGATCTAGCAACCCACGGAACAGTGGCCTATACACGTTATCGTCGGGAGAAGCTCTCGACCATTAAGAACTTGGTAACGCTCGAGGTAACGCCCATTGCTGGTGATGGCGAACAGGACACCACGACGATAGACAATGTGATGGGAAGGTTTGTGGGGAACATCCTTGCCGACACAAACACGCTGAATGGTACCATCGGCTTTGAAGGAACGCATGAGTACATGGTAAGCGGACGTCTCACTTCGGCCACCAATGCAATCTCCGACCTTGCCATGTTTGCAGAGGCACGCTACCTACCAAGCAAGTCGGTAACCATTCAGCTGGGTGGACGTGGAATGTGGAATAGCAGCTTCGGTACGTATGCCGTACCATCTATCCACACAAGCTGGCGTGCTACCACAAACACCACCATTCGGGCTTCGTTGGCAAGCGGCTTCCGCGCACCAGGGATGCGCGAGATGTACCTGTACTTCGTGGACATTAACCACGACATCGTTGGCAACCCATTGCTCATGCCTGAGAAGTCGATATCGGCCAACCTTAGTGCCTCGACGATCATTACTTCTTCTGACTGGGTCGTACGCCTCGAAGGTATGGCCTACGCCAACGATGTACGTAACATGATCACGCTGGCACAAACGGCAGGGACGCAACAGTACACGTACTTCAACTTGGGCAGACTGTTCACCTCTGGCGTCGAAGCCGATGCATCGTTTACTGATGACGTGGTTGATGCAACTCTCGGTATCGTCCTCGCCGCCTCTTCGTCCAACGCAGAAGGAACAAACATCGCACCATTCGTGTGGACGCCTCAGGCAAAGGCCAACGTACGGTGGTTGCTTCCACTTGCAGACCTACGTCTCTCTGTCTTCGCCAAGTATACAGGCCAGCAGATCCGGAATGTGTTAGCGGCTGACGGTAGCCTAACGTCGTTTACCTCTGACCCATTTACGATCATGGACATCACCGTAGGTCGCACGTTCTTTGATCAAGCCCTTACGGTAACGGCTGGTTGCAAGAACCTCTTCAACGTCACCAACATTGCTGCTACTGCAAGCTCAGGTGCACATTCGTCTAGCGGGGCCATGCAACCAATTGCCATGGGTAGATTTTTCAGCGTCGACGTAGGAGTCACCCTTAGATGAAGTGGTTGTTGTACTGCTCTGTACTTGTGCTCTGCACATCATGTTTGCCTACCGACGAAGCCATCGCCCCCTTCCCGAGGAGCGGAACATCAACGCTTGAAGCGGCGTTGGGAAGCACCTATGCAGAGCAGATGTTCGTTGATCTAGCTACGAACTCCATTGTACTCAAACAGCCAATTACTTCATGGCACATCTCGATTGATTGTGCACCCGGGCTGCACGACATGCATCTGAATGATGCACTAACGATGACGGCTGCCAACACGCATGAAACGGATTGGTTGGCCATAACATCGGCAGACTATCAGCCAATGCTCTTTGATTCGCCAACGGGCATTCGCGATTCCAATGCCCTACTTGAAGCATGGCCATCGGATACTTCCATGGCACCTGTGTTTGTGGTCCACGCAGGGTACGACCACAACGGTACGGACCTTGGCTACTACAAGGTGCAGACCGTGAACGTTTCGGACGTACAAGCAACGGTCAGAGTAGGCAAGCTGGATGGTACGACCGATGTAACGCTATCAATTCCCTTCGACGGACCGTTCCGTCGGATTGGTATCAACCTTTCGAATGCCGCTGTTGTGCACATGGAGCCACGCTCCGATGCATGGGACTTGTTGCTCACACGCTATACCTACGTCTTTAACACCGACGGTCAAATAATCCCCTACTCCGTCGTTGGCGCCTTGTTGCAGCAGCCACTAACCCGATCCGCTAGAGTTCAACAGGCATTCCAGGATGTGAAGCCAGCAGACACTGTCGCATTTCCATTGACTACTCACCGAGATGGTATTGGATATGACTGGAAGTACTTCAACCTCAATACCAATACTTATACGGTCGATACAACAGCAGTCTACTTGATTCAAGATCGGTACGGATATTTGAGAGCTCTACGGTTTATCGACTTCTACGACCAAAAGGGTGTTAAAGGAACGATAAGCATGGAGCATCGCCTTCTTTGACCCTTTGTGCCACGATACCTGTCTTTACTTTTCAATAACAACGACAATGAAACACCTACGACTGAACTCCTTGTGCGTTCTCCTGTTCATCCTACTTGCATGCGCAACTCAACATGCCATCGCACAAACTCCATCAGGAGGCAGCGAGCATCACTTGACGAACATCCGACAGCTAACCTTTGGTGGTGACAATGCCGAAGCGTACTTCAGTCCCGACGGCGAGTATCTGGTGTTTCAAAGCAATAACAAGGACTGGGGGTTGGAGTG
This sequence comes from Bradyrhizobiaceae bacterium, assembly GCA_024103135.1. Lineage (GTDB taxonomy): Bacteria > Bacteroidota > Ignavibacteria > Kapaibacteriales > Kapaibacteriaceae > OLB6. The sequence continues at coordinate 59,177 of JAGFIZ010000012.1, forward strand.
TGACCAGATCTTCGTCATGCACGTAGACAGTGCTGCCAACAATCCGCACTACAAGCCTCGCATGGTGTCAACAGGCAAGGGCCGCACCACATGCTCATACTTTATGCCTGATGGCAAGCACATCCTCTACGCCAGTACACACGAAGCTGATGAAGCATGTCCACCAACTCCTGCACCTCGTGCCGATCACAAATACTTGTGGTCCGTCTACCCAACGTTCGACGTGTACATCGCCGACCTTAACGGCAAGATTACTCGCAAGCTTACGGACAGTCCTGGTTACGATGCAGAAGCGACGGTATCACCAGATGGCAAGATGATCGTGTTCACCAGCGATCGATCAGGCGATCTTGAATTGTGGACGATGAACATTGATGGGACGGGGCTAAGGCAGGTAACCGACGGTCTAGGGTATGATGGTGGAGCATTCTTTTCACCCGACAGCAAGCGCTTGATCTTCCGGTCCTCACGTCCGCGTACCGACTCTGCAAAGCAAGAATATCTCGACCTTCTCAAGCAAGGTCTGGTTGCTCCAACAGAGATGGAACTCTACACCTGTGATGTTGATGGCAAGAATCTCAGGCAGATCACAACACTAGGCAAGGCCAATTGGGCACCCTACTTCCATCCATCCGGCAAGAAGGTGTTATTCTCTTCGAATCATGCTTCGCCACGTGGATACGACTTCCAGCTCTACATGATCAACGACGATGGCACTGGTCTTGAGCGCATCACCTCGGAAAGTATTTTCAATGCCTTTGTGATGTTCTCTCCCAATGGCAAACGCGTAGCATTCTCTAGCAATCGCAACAACAAGGGCACACGCGACACCAACGTATTTGTTGCCGACTGGAAGGAATAGTCAATCTCCTTTGGCATCTTGCATGGGTAGTGTAACCGTTACCTGTGAGCCATGCCATGCGATGCGTCTACCTTCTCGTCTTAAGTCTGTTTGCGAGCGCTGTGTGTACTGCACAAACTCTTCGCTTTACCCAGCCAGTACTTGGTGAAATCGGGAAGGACGTCTTCCTGGTCAATCATGTTGATCACGACACTGCTTCCGATGGCATTCGCAACTATGCCTGCAAGGTGTACACGTATGACGGACATGATGGAACGGACTTCGTCATCCCGTCGTTCAGGCACATGGACTCGGGCGTAACCGTTGTAGCTGCTGCTTCCGGCAAAGTCATCGCCGTTGTTGACTCGCTTTATGACAGAAACAAGCTCAGCATCAAAGAGAATGGCTTCGGCAACTACATTGCTCTTCAGCATGCTGAAGGATATGTAAGCTACTACGCTCACATCCGCAAGAACAGTGCCTTGGTAAGGGTCGGACAGCACGTTGCGAGTGGCCAGCCAATTGCACTTGTGGGAAGTAGCGGTAACAGCTCCGATCCACATCTTCATTTTGAGCTTTGGCGAAGGGTAGACCCGTTTGCAGGGCAATGCGGTGACGTCACTTCACTGTGGAGCGATCAACATGATATCTCTGGTGAACATGCTGTGGTGGATCACGATATCACTACCTGGCCCCCTACGTTGGACACCTTACGAGAACGTCCACCACACGTGAGTCTGGTCGACACTACTGCAAGCACCATCACGGCATGGTCCGTTCACAACGGCATTGATGCAAACGACGTGATCTCCATTGCATGGTACATGCCGTCTGGAGCCAAGTGGTTTGACTATTCCTACACTTGTCCGACTACAACGAACTTCATGTACTGGTGGTCGTACATTGATTACAGCAGGGCTACGATGCCTGCTGGTACGTGGACGGCTGTGACATCGCTCAACGGCACACCAGTTTGTCGAGATACCTTCACCCTGGCGACTGTTGTGTCAGTTGAACCCAATGCCGACCAGCCACGCGAACTCGTTGCGATGAGTGGAGATTATGAGGTGTACTCAATGAGTGGACAGCATCTGATGCTCCCACTGCATGCCTTGCCTGATGGTTCGTACTTCTTGCGGTATATGCAGAATCCAGAGCCAGTACAGGTGGTAATTCGCGACGGTATCGTGTTTGGTATTGGCAGTTGGTCAGGACACCGTGATTGATGTGCCTTCACTGATGCGTCCGATACTCTGCAGACCAGAGTACCCAACAATTCCCATCACGTGATTAAATGCTTGCTCTTGGTCTGGGGCTACACTAACGAGCAGTCCACCACTTGTCTGTGGGTCGCATAACAAGGCTTTGCGATAAAGGTCAAGCTTGTTTACCATCTGCTGCACAGCTTGCCAATTGCGCATGGTTGCACCTGGCACACATCCTGCGTCGATGTACTCCACCAGTCTGTCCTTGTTGATGAGTGGTACGGCATCGAAGACGACCTCGGCGCCTACCCTAGCCCCCTGACATAACTCCGAAAGGTGACCGAGCAGACCAAACCCCGTCACGTCGGTAAGGGCGTGTACGTATGGCAGACGTCCCAACGTTTCGCCCACCTTGTTAAGGCGCACCATGCTGTTCACTGCCGCCTGCACCATCTCTTCGTCTGCGAGTCCTTTCTTCTGAGCATTCGAGATGATACCTGTTCCAATTGGCTTGAGTAAGTAGAGCAAGTCACCAACCTTCGCACCGGTATTGGTCTTGAGATGTTCAAGGTTTATGCGACCAGTGACGGCAAGGCCGAAGATTGGCTGTGGATTGTCGATGCTATGTCCGCCAGCCAGAGGTATCTGCGCCTCGGCACAAACACTGCGCGCTCCATCCATGATGGCTTGTATTGGCTCGACAGGTTGTGAATCTACGGGCCAACCAAGGATGGCAATAGCCATGAGTGGACTACCACCCATGGCGTACACATCGCTCAGTGCATTGGCACTTGCAATGCGTCCAAAGTCGAATGGATCGTCAACAACCGGACTAAAGAAATCCGTCGTGCTGATGGTAGCAGTACCATCGCCTAGGTCGTACACTGCAGCATCGTCCCTAGTATCATTTCCGACCAGTAGCTTATCTGTTGTAAAGGCTGGACTATTCGATGCGAGTATCTTGTCCAGCACCGTAGGTCCGAGCTTGCACCCGCAACCAGCACTGGTACTAAGACTTGTAAGCTTGACTGCCATGTTCTTGAATCCTTGTAGCTAGCTCGTGAATATCGATCGTATTGTGTTCGATGGTGGCAAGGGGCTCCGTACCACGCTTCTTTAGTCCGAAGGCATAGGCCCTGTCGTAATGATCCAATGCATAATTCGCAGCCCCTTCCAGGTCGCCCTCGGCAAGGGCATGAATGGCATTGGCAAGTCGCTCACCACCTAACGGCGATGCAATCTTATGAAATGACTCACCGAGTTGGTCGATGCTGGCGTTGCCGTAGATGCGTGAAAGAAATCGTGCACGCTGGTCTCGCGGGATGACGAGGGTGATGAGCGGACATGATCGTAGGTGCTTGAAGAATGGTTCATGAAGCCAGACAGATCCGATGTGCTGACTCTCATCTTCGACATAGATCGGCTTGCTTGTATCCATCACGCTCAGCGCTTGGTGTACCAGATTCATTGCATGTTCGGAACGCGGTTGTGGCGGCATGGTAAGTGCACCGAATGCGGAGCCACGATGATTGCATAGACGTTCCAGGTCAAGCACCTGCTCACCTCGATTGGTCAACTCATGCAGGATCTCCGTCTTCCCCGAGCCGGTGTAGCCGCCGATGACGATGAACTTCCACGGTTGTTCGAGGTCGGCCAATACACGCCGTCGGTATGCCTTGTACCCTTGATGTAGCGTCTGTGCATCAATGCCAGCATGGTTGATAAACCAACACACCGAGGCAGATCTCATACCGCCGCGCCAACAGTACACAAGGCACTGCGATCCGCTGGGAATTACGGCCTTACATGCGTCAAGGATTTCGCTCAGTCGTGGCGCTACGAAGTCCATCCCCACATCAATGGCTTCGTCCTTGCTCTTGCGCGTGTACGTTGTACCGACAATCGCTCGTTGTTCATCAGTGAACAAGGGGACGTTATGAGCACCAGGAATGTGACCCTTGCCATATTCGGAAGGTGAGCGCACATCGATAAGCGTAAATACATTGCCGTAGATGGCTTGTCCGACCTGGTCAATGTTCACCATGACTATTGAACGATACCGTGAATGGCATGGTGAAGGTCTGTAGCAATGGTGCTAGCCGATGAATCGCGGACAACGAATCGCGACGTTCGCTCCTTATGTTGATGCAGCCAACTCGTGATGATTCTAAGCTGATCCAACTCCATCATCGACAGTGTTGTTGATACCTCCTGTGAGTACACCGTGCACAGTCGTTCTGCGACGGAGTCTAGGGTCGACTCAACGCCGACTGTTGCCTGCATGCGTAGTCTACCTGCCTTAAGTGCGAAGATGTCAACACTGGTCTGGCTCCAAACGGGGGCCACGACAATCACCACATTGAGGTCGCGGACAGAAAGCGGCATACTGGCGCCGTACACATGCATGCGTTCCACCTCGCGTATCCCATCGCGATACAAGGCTGCCAACTCGAAGGCATGATCATTGGCTGCCTGCTCCATACGAGCGTGCAAGGAGTGCATCACGCTTTGCATGCCGCTACCTAGATACGCTCGTGCAAGCTCCACCCGTTCACGATAGGCTGATGCAGATTCCAGCTCGGCACATGGACCTGGACATTTCTCGACGTGATAGTCAAAACACGGTCGGAACGAACTGTTTGGCTCAAGTACTCCATTACAACGACGTAGTCCCGTGGCAGCTCGAATCATTTCGCACACACGGATGGCGATGAGCTGACTTCTAAAGGGCCCGTAATAATCAAGCGACGGATCACTGACATTGTCCGCAACATCTATTCGAGGGAAGGCATCATTACTGAGTGTGATGAACCAAGGGGCGATGTAGTCCTTACCCATCACGTTATGTGAAGGCTGCTTCTCCTTGATCTCTTGACTTTCAAGAAGCAAGGCACCAAGCTCGGTACCAGTCGGTGTCCACTCAATATGCTTGATGTAGCGAACCATCTTGCTTACACTTCTACCATGCAACGGTGCATCATGAAAGTAGGAACGAACTCGCTTAGCCAGGTTTAGGGCCTTGCCAACGTACAGGAGCTTCTTCTTGGCAGTGTAGAAGTAGTACACACCTGGCTCTTCGGGAACGTTGGTTAGATAGTCCACCAGCGCTTCGGCTGCAACGGTTTCTCTGCGGCTCCGGATGCGAGGAGCATACTGCAATGCCACAAGCTCACCTAGCGTCTGGGCAGCATGATCTGACTGTGCCACACGAAGCATTTCCTTCAATGCCTCGACCGTTGCTTCTGCATCTCCAAGAGCGCGATGTCTACCAACAATGTCGATTCCACAATGCACCGCGACTGATGACAGGTCGTGTCGCTTCAACTCCGTAAACAAACGTCTGGAGAGTTTGCAGGTGCAGAGGCGAACCAGTTCGGGGACGAGTCGGCCACTGTTGTGAATCGCCTTCGATATGAAGCTCCAATCAAAACCAACATTGTGCGCCACGAATACAGCATGTGGATGATTGAGTTCGTCGGCAATTGCTGCAATGACCTCGTCTTCTTCTGGTGCATCAGCCACCATCTCGTTGGTAATACCCGTCATCGCACTGATGAACTCAGGGATGACGTCGTGCGGGTTCACAAGCGAGGAATAGCGCGCAACGATGAGTCCACCTTCAAGCACGACCATTCCCACTTCGATGATTGCATGCTGTCCGTTGGTACCACCGGTGGACTCGATGTCTACAACCACAAAGCGCGTTAGATCAAGGGGCTGATCGAGGTTGATCATTACTCGAAATTACTGGACAACGACTGGGAACACCACGCTGATGTCCGACTCGACTCCTGGTTTCCCTGCTTCCTTATCTGCTTCGGCATCGTAGTGGTACAGTGTAAGGGTAAGACTACCCTGTCCTTTTGTACTACTCGTGTACATGGTAAACGACAGTCCAATGGGCTTCCCAAGGCCATCGACATCGTTTGCAGCCCACACTACAAGCCCCTTTTCGTCATAGCCAATAAACTGATGTTGGTTCATCTCTGACCTAATGTCGGGGGTTACATCGGCGGTTGGGATCGCCGAGGCATTGAGCAGCTTCAACGTGCCGTTGTACATGGTTGATGCGTCAAGCTTGATGGTATCAATGCGATTGGGGGCACGTCCGCCTGCTCCGTCTACATCCTCCCACACCACGTAGGAGGTATCGGCGCCGTTCTTGGTCAATGCCAGTTGTATCGTCGTGATCACTTCGGTGCCATTGATTGGCTTGACGGGATTCGATTCCGTGCATCCAGCCAGTACTAGAGATAAGCAGCACGATGCGAGGATGAGGAAGAGTGTTGTGCGATTCATTGTTGGGATCCAAGTGTTTGAGTAAATCTGATGATAAAGTTGATACCTGCGTCATCGGCAAAGTATCGGTATCTCGACATCACGTCGCGATATCGAGTGTTGAGTGCGTTGGTGACGTCGATGGTAATGGTACTGGGACGACCAAACGTCGTGAACATCCCGCCTACCTTCAGGTCAACCAAGGCGTACCCAGGGGGCGGTGGCGCATAGTCCATCCCTTCGCGATACTGTGTTTGTCGGGCTACGAGCCTACCTCCGAGCTCAGCAAATGCATCTTCGATACCAAGAACATCGGATGAATGAAGGTGAAGAGCAAGGCGTAGTTGTGCAGGAGGAATGTGGTAGAGTGGCATATCGTGGTCAACATCGCGTGCATAGACGACCATGGCCTTTGCAAGCAGTGATGCAAGTGACGATAGTTCCCATTGCGCTGCAACGTCGGCTCCAGCAATCACGGCTTGCGTGTGACTGTACCGAGCAGTGGGGAACGTCCCCCTGACGGTTACCGTAGGATTGTTTGGTTGTGGTACGGCCTGGATGTAGTTGTGATAGACATCTACGTACGCCGATGTGTTGATGGTAAACGGTGACGACTGCATGTCGAAGGCATACTGCAATCCCGTAACACTTTCCACGGACAGTGTACTATCTCCGATCTCGTACTGAGCTGCTCCGTGATGAAGGCCATTGCTGTAAAGTTCATTCACCTGTGGCTGTCGCCATGCATGTCCAAGGTTAATGGTCGACGTTTGTGTTGGCGAGTGAATCCAGCGTACTCCCAAGCCCCCTGACACTGACCCATAGATTCGATGTTGAGGATTTGAATTTGTGTGTAGTTCATCGAGGTATGCAGTCAGCCACCGAACGTCGTACCGCAGTCCTGCATCAACAGCGAGATTGTTGATGTGAAACGATTCGTGAGCAAACAGTCCCGCACCCCACAGGTTGTAATCGGGGATCAACATCACGCTGCCTCCCCTGCGATTTACTTGTCGTGAGGCGTCAAGACCAACGACTCCAGACATACCCAACAGCGGTGAATGTTCAAGTCCAAGCTTTAGTGAATACGTGGTGAGACGGACTGACATCGCTGGTACACCAAGCGCTTCGGCGAGTCTTGCAATACTGTCTTGATGCCGACTTGCACTATCGGCACCATGTCCGACAATGCGAAGACTGTGTCTGTCAAACTCATTCCGATTGTTTTGCTGCCAGCCATACTGAAGCTGCAACCGTCCGAGGTTGCCGATAGGTATGCGTGCGTTTGCCGCGAACATTAGATGGTCAACGTCCTGCCGCGGGCCCTCGATGCTGTACGGGTCTCCTGCCGTTACCAAGGGCACGTCACTATTGATGGCGCGTTGAAGATCATCGGCATTACCAAGGTGCGAACCACTGAACACGCCAAGGTTTGCACCAAAGACCGATCCATACAACGTAACGAACAGCCCGGAGTCTGCACTGCCTATCTCGGAATACAAGCCAGCCGTGTATTGCATGAAGGATGTATTGTCGAGGGCATAGTCAGGCGCATGCACGTCCGCTGCTCTGCGAACACCACCAAAGAGGCGCAACCCAAGAGGTACGGCAAGCAACTGGTTTTGCTCAACAGCAAGACCAACTGCCCCTTGCCGATTATTACTAAACAAGTTGAGCATCGCCTGACCATGGAACAACGAATCTGCTCGTAGTGGTGGTGATGTTGCGTTGATGACGCCACCCATCGCACCAGGACCGTAGTACACCGATGCGGGACCTTGAACAACGGAGAGTTGCATTGGTGTAAACGGATCAATCTCTTGTCCGTGATCCTCGCCCCATTGCTGTCCCTCCAACAACACCCCATTCGTGCTCGTCGCAATTCGTTGACCCGTAACGCCATGAACCACTGGCTTGGCAACCGACGCTCCAGTGCGTAAAGCCGTCACTCCTGGCAGCACCTCTAAGACGTCGGCCAGGGTCTGTCCGCGTTGCTCATCCAATTCGTGCGCTGTGAGTTCAAGTGCTGGTCGTGACGTTGAGTATGACGCATCCCGTAGTCCAACAACTTCGACCGTACGCGTATGAGCATCGCTGCGTTCGATGGTCACCGTTGCTGTCTGACCGAAAGGAATACACGCGGTATCCTTTCGATAACCAATGCGCGACAGTTCTACGCAAACCGAATCTGTTAGACGACGACCGTCGACAGTGGCCGTATCCGGCACATGCACATGGAAAGCACCGTGGTGATTACTTATGGCACCGTACGATGCACCTATCGTACGCACGACCACACCAGAGACAGGAGTCCTGTCGACGCGATCTACCACAACGCCATGAACAAAACGCTCGCCGCTCAAGGCAAGCAAGAGAATGAGGGTACCGATGGCAAGCCCCTTAACCAAGATGAAACAACGGAGAAAAGCTGCGCACAAGCGCAGGTCAATGTCCGCCGTATCCTGGAGGCCCCCTCATGCAAGGGGCTATGGTCAGCGCAGATACTGCGTCAGGAACATGTGAAGCATAGGTGAAGCCAACGACTTCCGTCAGCAGCAGACAAACACGTCCGCTACAGAACACCAAGCGATCCTTCACCACCTTACAGAACGTGCAACCAGCATCAGCCCCACTATCAGTGACCTGACTGATGCTCAAACCGTCATGATGATCACACTCGTGATGATGCACAACCGTGCCGGCAATCACGAGAAGAAAGCTGGCTAACAGCACGGACGATATGCTTTGACTTAGCTTCACTGCAGCACAAAATTACCTTGAGCTTGGGAGCTTCAACTAATGACAGTGCCGGGGTGTGAACACCCCGGCACTATAAGTAGCCTTCATCCCGCAAACCCCAAAAACAGTGCCGGGGTGTTAACTCCCCGGCACTTTTCTTGAGCTTTTTCTGCTAACGATTTGATTCTTATATGCTTAGTCCCGGTACACCCGCTGCCACCTATCGGAGTTACTCGTGTTTTAGTGCCGGGGTGTGAACACCCCGGCACTGTTTTAACTGTTTTTCGAACGACGGGCTTGTTCTTTGCGCAGATTACATAGCCCCTTGCCCCAATTACTCGCAAGTACAAAAGCAGGGACGGGGTCAGGCTGGCGCAGATCATGTTACTGCAGTACCATCAGTTTTCGAACACTAGCCCCTTATTTGTTCGCAAACACCAAGAGGTACATGCCCGTTGGCAAGTCCTTCACGTTGATGGATACTTCCTGGGTACTTGATGGATTTGAGAATGCGGTTAGGTGTTGAGTATAGTTGCGAACAACGTCGCCTGTCATGTTGGCCAGGTACAGTTGCATACCTTCTTCGACTGCGGATGGGAATCTACCAAGTGTAACACGTACATCTCCTGAAGACGGATTTGGATGAATCGCTTCCACAAACAACTCTTCATAATAGTTGTGTATTGATGTGGCTACCGAAGCAGTCGGGTCGAGTTTGATACCAAGATTGTTAGCAGAGTTAAAGAGCCAAGGACTGCCGTTATTGTCAGTGGCAATGTTGTTGAATCCCAAATCGTGATAAGGTTCAAGCGTGGACTTAGTGAACACAGTGTCGTAGACAATGCCACTTTTGCTTACTGCCACTAGCCGAAGATTCACAAAATCCCATGCATAGGCCGTATCTGACCGCGAGAAGAATATTGAGCTTGCAGTGGGGAGGGGGCTATGTAGTTCGTAGCCAATGGAGTCAAGTTGCTGCTGCTTAGGCTTCCATTGATAACAAAGAACACTTGTCCATTCTTTAGGGCGTACATCGTCAGGAGCCGCTGGCCGTAGGGTCATACACCATACCTCCTCGTCAGTACAGGAAAACATAGACTTGGGTATGGTCGAGAGTACGACTTCAGATGATGGTATTACCGTGTCTGCCAGGTTGTTCAAGTCTATCGCACTGAGTAACCCACTGGAACATGTGTAAAGTGTCGAGGACGAGGCAACCGTAGGTGAAGAAAAGCCCCAGGCATCGTGCTTGATCACAACGTTAGTCCATGTGAGTCCTTTATCCGTACTGATGACTAGGGTTTTTCCGCTCGACCGAATCACGATTACTGTCCCATTTAGAACATCAACGGTGCTCGCGTTCGCACCGAAAACGAAAGTTGTCTGTTTGATCCATGGGCCAGGCACGTCTCGTGTGAATATGAGCGAATTGCACACTGCGACTTCAGGCCCATCGTCAAGGTGAACGTACCGTGTCAGTGGATAGGACACTGAATCAACGTTAACTAGAACTAGATTGTCTCCCAGTGACGGTGGAAGAATTGCAGGATAGCGGACTTTTCCAACTTGGGCGTACCCCGTTAGTATCGGTGTTCCATCTTGATCAAAACTTACTCCTGATGATAACACAACCGTTGTGTCTCTATGCCATGGCGAGCGACCAACCATGTGATTGGAATCAACAATGGTAATTCGGCCTGCACGGCTAAGAATGGCATTCCTTCCAAAGCATGTTACTAGTGTTTGAATACCGTCGATCGAATCGAGATCAGTTCTCCGCTGGACGACATTTCCCTCGTCAAGCATGTAAATTCCATCACGGCGATCATTCCCAGGGAAATCACAAGTTCCAATAAGATGCTGGCTCTGATCTTGTGTGTTGAGGGTGGCATTGTACAGTCCAATATGGTAGTCTTCGTAAGGGAAATATTTAAAACCACCATCATGCAAAGAATCAACCGATAAGTATTTGTGAATACTACCCTGCTCTTCAACTGCCACCGATCCATCAGTAAGTGCGAACAATCTACTGGGCGTACTCAGCAGTGGGATCTGTCGAACGCGTGTACCATCAAGTGTGGCAATCGATAAGTTCTTCTGGCCTTCAGATGCGTACACTATGTTGTCGTTAACAACCACAAATGCCGCTATTGAGCCGTGCTGCACATTGACCGCGCCAATGCGCTTGGTTTCCCATTGGCTGCCATCGAAGTAAAGTGCGATGATAGAAGAGTCGGCAATTGCCAGCAACGTCGAATCTCCTTGAGTAGAGATGCACGAATACTCACCAATCGGACTCCACTCAGAGTTGGATTCGTCGAGGACGAACAACGTGTCACCACAGGGAAAAGCCATCAACCTATCCCAAGCACGGAAAATCATAGGTGACAAGCATCTATCTAGTGATCCAACTTCCTCAAGTGATTCTAACAGCGAATCAAACTTGAATACACCGGTTCGGAGATAGTAACTGACATACAGTTCATCGCGATGTAGAACTTGGTTAGTTGGACAATCAAACCGATAATCCAAGATGCTTCGTGGCGCATGGAAATGTTGTGCATGGACCGTGGTAACCGTACATACCCCTATCAAGAAAGCAATGACTGCCTGCTGCATAAGTGCTCCGTGAATCAGCTTCCACATAGACTCTGGCAATTCGAAGGTTGCGTTGCTCCAGGGCATCCTGGATTGAACGTGGGGAACCTCAATGTTCGAAACTAACTCAATCATCGTCTAGAGCTTGGAGACATGCATGAACAGCCGGCGCTTCATTGCTGTGCCTGTTACTCAATCATTTTACAAAAGGGTACGTCGTCATGGCTTTCTCATAATGGGCCACATCATCAAGACTACTTCGTTAGGATAACTGTGGCTGCGTCATGTGTACAGGGTGCGTCAACACCATGCATGTATATGGTGTAGACTCCAGCCGACATGTCGTTCATTTGAATCTTATAGTCGACGAACTCTGGAGAATCGCCAATGATGCAATCAATGCCGTTGAACGTCGTTGAAGTTCCGAGCAAGTCCATAGCAGTCAGCCTGTGCGAATGAGGACATCTACTAAAGTCTCGGACGACGATAACGCTCTGCTCCGGAACAACTGGATTAGGAAAGGCCAACAGCTTTCTGGAAGTATTCGATGCTTGTATACTGGTCGCTTCAGATGTCGTCACGGAGTCCTCAATGAAGAGGAGGCCTTTCTTCTCGGTTGCAAGAAGTATGCGATTCCCGAGTAGTCCTGAGTGTGTAACTGCTCCGTACTCCGTCGTAGACGTTCTTTCCATAGTCTCCCGACGAACGAACCACGACGAGTTGTACGTAGTGTTCCAGAAGTATAGACTTGGGGTAACGAGAAGGGTACGGAGGTACGGTAGAACTTCAATATCGTCACCTATCAACGTAAAGGACTCCGCTGATGCCTTTCCTGCAACTATGGGATTTGCAGTACTTGCACCCGGTAGTGATTGTACAGCAAAGATTGCCACCCCAGCACTGTTTGCACTTGATGCCGCAAGAGTGGTTGACTGCTGAAAAACGGCACCATCTGCACGCTCCCAATGATCGCCGATAAAGGCATACAGGCCACCCTGGCTGTAGGTGTCCACGGGAGTATAGCTACCGCTTGCCCAGGCGTGGATACGTCCATGGTTGAAGAAGAGGTTCGTGATTGGAAGACTCACTTCTGCGTCACCTGACGTAACCATCGGCCAGCCAGTCATGGGTAGGTAGGTACCGGTCCCGTCCTTCGCATTGTACTGCTGTATGTTGGTGTTAGTGGCTACGAATATTTGATCGTTTGTACCATCGCATACTGTAACGACCTTCATTGTGTCGGCTAGCTGTACTACCGAATCAACTTCATGTTGATGAATACGAAATACGGTCTTACCTACCAGGCACAGTGCATTTTCGTCAGACTGCTGATCAGATTGTTTACACCAATCCAGCACTCTTGTCAAACTAGGTGCAGTTCTCTCTACCATTCCCAATGTATCAATGGTGAACCAGCCATGCCTTAAGACCTTTGCATGTATGAAGGCCCTAGAGCCAATCATGCTGGAAACAATCGGTAGGTTCGGTGAGCAGATCATAGTGTCAGCACTACCATGAAAATCGAATTCGATGTTTGCACCTCCGCCAAGTCGGACAAGAGACCTACTTACACTTGATGAACGATATACAGTGGGAAGCTCATTCGTTGTTCGCTCTATTGGGATCGCTTGAACTAGCCCATAGGATTGTTCATACAACAATACCGTGTCTGAATCCGCTGCGTCGTCTCTTTTGAAAAAGAATACCGTATCGGCATCCCATGACCCGATTGAACGAACTCCGTAAGAGTTTGCTATGACGGCAGGTTTTGCATTGTCCTCATGTGTTCGCAAAGCCCACACTATTCTGCTATTGGGATCTACCATGTATAAGAGTGAATCTGTACACTCCATGGCGGATGAAACAATTGAAGCAACGCTCTTCCATTCACCTGAGTCAGTTTGTTGGAATACACCGAACTGACCATTCACCGCACCGCGTGCTGACACGAAAAGAGTGCCGTCCTTTGCACTTGCAATCGATACAACCTTGGGGCTGACTATGTTGTTCTCAACCTGCATTACCTCTTCAAGCCATGTATTGCCATTGTCGGAGGTAACGTACAGTCCTCCGGACACAACGTTCTGTGAATAGGCGTAACCTCCGGTGCCGATGTAGATTGACCCAGAACTATTCAACCGTATTGCACTCACTGATTTGTCCGCACCAGCTGGCAACACCGGCGTCCACTCGCGAGTTGAAAGTTCACACCGATACAGGCCATTCGCACCATCGCAGCCCACAAACAGGTAACGTCCATCTTTCGACAGCTCAATGCATCCAATCTTCGTGTTGGTGAATTCTTTGTCCCATGAAAGGGGCAATGGAATCGCTTCGAATACATCGCCCCCTTGCTTGACGAAAATTGATCGGAGTCCCGCCATCACCGAAGTTTCGCCAGCCGAAGCATACAGCCCCACTGACGATGGGATGCTGGCCAAGTCTTGACCAGACTTCGCTGGCCATGTACAGGTTGCACAGAATACGACTATCGCAATCCAGTTAAGCAATGTGACTTTGATTTTCGGTTTCATAGACATATGCTTCCGTGAAGTGAGGGCTGCAGATCAGGAGCGCACCTTGCAGCACGCACCGACCGACCTTGCTAGCTACCATACTCGAAACGAGTAGCGCACAAACATTGAGGGTCCAGCCGAAATATACCTTGCTTCAGGACCATATCTGACCCAATCCACGATTGAGGTCCAAAGCTGTACCTGCAACGTCGCCCTGCTACTACCTAATTGCCTTGCTTCCAGATGGAACGTGCGTTCTCACAAATGGATCAGTGCCGGGGTGTGAACACCCCGGCACTATAAGTAGCCTCCAGCTCGCAAACCCAAAAACAGTGCCGGGGTGTTCACTCCCCGGCACTTTTCTTGAGCTTTTTCTGCTAACGATTTGATTCTTATATGCTTAGTCCCGGTACACCCGCTGCCTCCTATCGGAGTTACTCGTGTTTTAGTGCCGGGGTGTGAACACCCCGGCGCTGTTGGTACTATTTGTTGCCTTCTCGGCACCTCAACGAACATCCCCGTCATGTGTAAGTTGAACGTCTGGCGGAATGTAGTTCTGCTTTCTGTGTGTGTACTTCACCCGAAAGGTCGTCCATCATGCGAGCTTTGGTACTTCGCGAACAATCGTTTGGAATCGAAGAGATTCCGTCACCGGTATGTGCAGCAGATCACATTCGTCTGAATGTGCTGGCATGTTCGCTTAACCATCGTGATCAGTACATACGGGATGGACAGTATGCGAAGATCAAGTACCCGGTGGTGCTTGGAAGCGATGTGTGCGGGATCACCGATGATGGCGATCGTGTGGTGGTAGATGCGTCGCAGGCGTGGGGACCCGACGCGCGGGCGCAAGGGCGGGACTTTCACATCCTGGGTATGCCGACGCAAGGTGGCCTTGCCGAAGAGATCTGCGTCCCGGCAGCAAACGTCTACCCAGCCCCCTCCCATTTGTCTGACGAGGAGGTGGCATGTCTGCCGATTGGTGGTGTAACGGCCTATCGTGCCTTGTTCACTCGTGGCGAGCTAATGGCTGGACAAACCGTGCTCATCACTGGTATTGGTGGTGGCGTTGCGACGCTGGCCATGATGTTTGCCCTGGCCGCTGGCGCACGCGTGCTGGTTAGCAGCAGGTCGAAACAAAAGTTGGCACTTGCCGAAGAGTACGGTGCTGTCGCCGTCGACACAGCGCGCGATCGCGCAACGGTTGATCTGGTTGTTGACAGTATCGGAGGCGATGTACTCACGGAGTATTTCGAACTCGTCAGACCCGGCGGCACCATCGTCATCTACGGTGCTTCGGCAGGCACTGCCAACAACGTCAACCTTCATCGCGTGTTCTGGAAGCAGCTTAATATCCTTGGGTCGACAATGGGCACACCACGCGACTTCGCCAACATGTTGGAGTTTGTCCATCGGCATGAAGTTCATCCAATCATTGATTCGCTGTATTCACTCGACGAGGCAGAGCAAGCATTCAACAGAATGAAAGCAGCCGAGCAGTTTGGCAAGATCGTTGTGCGCTGTAGCGCTTGATTGAATTTCACACCGACATCATTCAGTACAACCAGTACACCACGTGCAACTCACTTCGCTCCTAGGTCATGCTTCCGAACTCGTGCGCATCATTCGCAAGAGTGCGCAGCCAGCGGATACGCTCACACCATTGTTACGCTTCTGGCCTGTACACGTCCGTAATAAAAGCAAGATGTTTCATTGCAGGCCAGTCTTCTCCCTCGTTGAGTGAATCAAAGATCAGGTGTTCTTTCTCCGTCATTTTTTTAGGGGGCTAGGTAGCTCCTCCCTAATTCCCTGACGATTAGCGTTAGCCCCGCTCACGTGACTGAGCGGGGGTACGGTCCCAATTTCTTTCGCCACACCTTTTTGCGTCTTCCTCGTTTGCGCCTAGTGCATGACCTTGAGAGTCGTGCTCGTCTCTCCCATGCTCACCTTCAGAAGGTAAGCTCCTGGCGGAACCTGCTGCAGTACCCCCGTAAGGTCATAGCCATTTACCCCTACACTCCCGATTGTGGGGTAGAGGACAGGAAAGATGCGTCCATCAGTTGTAATGAGGGATGCAGAAACCTCAACTGACTCGGTCAACCTAACCTCCAATCTCCCAGCTATGAAACGGGCACCTGAAAACTCTGTAATTGTGTGCTCGCTAACACTTACCGAGGTATCCGCGAAATCACGCAGATCAAAAACGGCTAGGAATCCATCCATAACACCTCCTCCAAAGTTCTGCTGGTGGGCGTCTTCTGTTGCAAAACCGCCAAAGAAATCGAAGCCGGCTAGAGCAATTTTATCGCCAGGGCACATCGAAATCCCGGTAAATCTTGGTATCATGAGTCTAGTATAGCTTCCCCACACACGCTGGCCTGAACTGGTGAACATCGCCAAGAAGTTGTCCCGATCGATTAACAGTGTCTCTTGGTATGAACCGGTTGTGGCAATGTTTTGTACAGAGCCCGTATAGCCAACAACAACTATACTACCATCATGCGCTATTTCGATGCGTGGCCATAACTCATACTCTGAACCACCGTAATAGGTTGCCCACACTAGGTTGCCCATCGAATCAAAGTTGGCAATGAATGCATCCTGCTGTCCACCGCCATAGACTTCCTGATGGGCACCAGGCGTGGCAATATGGTCTTCAGAGCTCGTCTCGCCCACAATCACAATGTCTCCATCGCTCGATACCGCTATGTCATCGACCCACTCATACCCACTGCCACCGTAATACGTACTCCAGGCTAGACTGCCACTGGCACTAAAGGATGCAACAAACGCATTGCCAGAATACCAGACACCGCCAGTTGATAGCAACGTATCCTGATATGACCCGATGGTAGCAATACCAGTTGTGGAGTTGGTCTTACCTGTAATAGCGAGACCTCCATCATCAAAGATGGCCACACCAATTCCGCTCTCATCAGCCTCTCCTCCGAAGTACGAAGCCCACAGCCTCTCACCCGAGAGGTTAAAGGTGGCGACAAACGCATCGTAATCGCCGCTCAATGATTCTTGATGCGAGCGAGAGCTAGCAATTCCGTTCACTGATGAAGTTCCACCAACAACTGCGATCTGCGTGTTCGCATTGCCTGCGATATCTCCAATATAGTCCCAACCTTCTCCGCCATAATAGGTGGACCATCTGCGCAAACCTCCAGCATCGAAAGCAACGATAAAACCGTCCTGTTCAACACCACCGAAGTGTTCCTGGAAACTCCCAGGGGTTGCAATACCAGCCTGAGATTCGGTCCATCCACCACCGAGAATGGTGTTGGCATCTACCATGGTAACTGCATTGGCTTGATCTTCGGCCTCTCCGCCATAGTACGTGCCCCATTTACGAGCTCCAGTTGAATCGAATGAAGCAAAAAAAGCATCTGCACCTGCGTCAAGAGTCGTCTGATGCGCACCTTGCGTAGCAATAGCTGATGTCGATGGTGTAAAGCCAGCTATTACAATGCTGTTTGTTTCTGATGCAGTTACATCTTCTGCACGGTCATCATCAGTCCCCCCATAATAGGTTGCCCAGAGTAGCCTAGGTGTTGGGTCGATCACCAAGGTTTCACCATCCGTGGCAAAATCTGCAGTTGGTATCTCAAAGCCATACAGATCCTCATCCAACCTGGTAAATCTTGCCGTAACGGTTCTTCCTGACTCAACACAATAGCTTAGTGGTACGAGTTCATGAATCGCGCCATGTACTATGTTAAGCTCTAACGTTCCATCGGCTAGGAGGGTCGATGCCGCGCCTGTGTACCGCAGACGTATCTGCGACAGATCTGCTCCTGGATGTACAATGAACTGGTACTCAGGTTGACCACTGTTGTCCTGAAACCACTCAACGTCGATGCCAGGCCAGACATCGTGATAGGTAACCCGATTGTACCCCCGCACGAATGTTACTCCGTCATGACCACAGGTCTGCTCAGTAATGTGCGTATAATAGTTGAGGTAGTCCGCCGAAGCTCCAGTAGCAGTAATCCTCGGTTGCGAGTTGGAGCCCTCGTAACTCACATCGACTCGGTGAAACAATATTGATGCATCAGGCGTTAACTCATCTGGAGGTACGTGTCGTTTGTTGTTTTGTACGGTAATGTTCTCATACCTTGTTGCATGATCAGTGTCACAGCGATCAATGCTGTAACTATCATATGAGAACCCTTGAGTCAGCAACTGGATGTTTAGGCCAGAACGCGATATCATGAACCGTACGTTATGGTTGGGCTTACCGGCTTGATCGCCAATCTGTCCTTTGTTTTCGACGTAGGCGTTGTCTGCCTTGGTGCGTACCGTCTGCGCTGACAGTGTGGTACTGGATAGTGCGCAGCAAGCCATGATGCCGGCAATCACCATGAGCAATGCTGTGTGGTTCTTACGATACGTAGACTCACCGTGCATACTCCTTCTCCCAGTTAGTTGCCCGAAAGTTGAGATGTGTTTCGTCAAACTAGTAAAACAGGTCTTTGGTTGATCCAGGCGAGTGTATAAACTGAGTTGGTAAGCTCCCCCGCTCTTAGGTAGCACGGCGTCACCGTGTTTGCATACCAGACGGTCCGCTACATATTACTCGCCAAACACCCGGTCATGTGTAAGTTGAACGCTGGCAACATGCTGTGCCGCATGTTGCCCGTGTACCTCGCTATGAACGACAGTCCATCATGCAAGCCATGGTACAGGTTCTCCTGGCAATGGCGACAAGCACCTTCACCGGAAAGCAGAGTGCCGAGCAGTTTGGCAAGATCGTTGTGCGCTGTAGCACTTGATTGAATTTTACATCGACAACATTCAGTACAACCAGTACAACACGTGCAACTCACATCGCTCCTTGGTCATGCCTCCGAACTCGTGCGCATCATTCGCAAGAGTGCGCAGCCAGCAGATGCGCTCACGCGAGAGTACTTGCGCAGTCGCAAGTACATTGGTGCGTCAGACCGACGGTTTATCAGCGGTCACACCTTTCACACACTCCGCATCCTTGCACTTGCAGAGGCCTACGGCAAGGAGCATCAGATCGATGATGTGGTGCAAGCAGCTTACGAGGTGGATTGCACGTCAGCATGGGTACAGACGCAGTCGATCGACGTGCAGGTATGCGCACAACCATGGCTGTTGGAGTCAACACAACAACGGTGGACCGATGCCGCCGAGGTATGGCGCGCCATGATGCAACCCGCACCACTGGGCATCCGCGTCAACCTCAGACGTGCTACGCGCGATGCTGTGGTTCAGCGACTCCATGCCGACAATATTCACGCAGTACCAAGCCCCCTATCACCATCTGGGCTGACCATCGACGAGCGCGTGAACATGCTGCAGCATCCGTTGTACCTGGATGGCATCATCGAAATTCAGGACGTGGGAAGTCAGTGCATCTCACTTGCCACACACGTGCAGCCAGGCATGCGCGTACTCGATGCATGCGCCGGCGCAGGTGGGAAGACGCTGCACTTAGCCGACATGATGAACGGTCAGGGGGCTATCGTTTCGCGAGACATTGAGTGGAACAGACTCAAGGAGATTGCCAAGCGTGCAGCACGTGCAGGCATTGGCATCATTACGACAGAGTTGATTGACAAGCGCAACGATCAACGCTCATCAACATCGAAGCCGTTTGATGTTGTGTTGATTGATGCACCATGCACTGGTATGGGAACCGTGAGGCGTAGTCCAATGGTCAAGTGGCGTCTCACACCTCAAGCACTTGAACGTCACACACGCAAGCAAGTACAACTCTTGCAACAGTATTCATCGGAAGTTATTCGCGGTGGTACCGTTGTCTACGCCACATGCAGCATACTCCCGCAAGAGAACGAACATGTTGTGAATGCATTCCTTGCAACAACATCGGAGTTCGAGCTTGTAACATCGCAGCAGCTTGACCCTCATCACCATCAGACGGACGGGTTGTTCTGGAGCGTGTTCACTCGCAAGGGATGATTATTCTACGGTATTGGGTAGGCTGTAGTTGAAACGGTAATGGTGGTGTCCACCCTCAATGATGATCTCAAACGTCCCCGTGATTCCTGCAAGCTCGCCCGTTCCTGAATCTGGGACAACGTGAACGGCAAGACTGGGCTCACCGCGATTCATCACACCCACGTGGTACAGTGCAAACGTACCCTGCTTGCCATGCAGCGTACCCGATTTCACATCGCGCCTTCAAGGAGTGGTAAGAACATCTTCGCGAACAAACATTGTCAGCCCATTGTATCGCGATCTCATTGGTGCAACAAGTACCGTGTGAATCAATCCGCCCCCGGTGCTTCGCTTTCGGTACAGCTAAATCCCGTACTTTTGCAGTTCTTGGTCCCGTAGTTCAGCTGGATAGAACGCCAGCCTCCGAAGCTGGAAGTCAGTGGTTCGAATCCACTCGGGACCGCATACTTGCGAGTTGGCAGATGTCTAGACACTTCGACCGCATCATCGTATCTGTGCTGAGTTTTCGTCCGTCGGGATTCCGAGGAGGATGGAGAACACATGATCACGATTTGATTCTTTCAGTAGGATAGTTCGTTTCCTTGATCCAGCGTCACACCGCTGCCGCAGTCTGCTTTCTTTCTAGACTGAGTTTACGATCAAGAGTGCGAATCAAGGCGAGTAGGGGGCTAGTTCACCGCGAGTTCGTTTGCTAGGTCATCATCCCCTTCCCTTCGTGTCGGCACCGCGTGCAGTGCGCCGCGCTTCAAGTTCGCGTCGTGTTTTGTCCAGCTCCTCCGCTAGCAGCTTTTCATCAGGCAGCGCCGTCCGGTATTCCGCTGTCAGCACCTTGTTGGAGAGACCTTCGAGGGCGTAATGTGCTTCATTGCTGCCTTTTCCTGCGCACAGGATCAAGCCGATGGGCGGGTTCTCATCAGGCTTCATCCAGTGCTCGCGGGCGTAGTTCAGGTACATGTGCATCTGGCCAGCGTCGGCGTAGCTGAACTTGCCAACCTTGAGATCGATGACCAGCAGGCACTTCAAGCCACGGTGGAAAAACAGCAGATCGACGCGGAACCAACTGTCGTCCAGACGCAGCCGGCGCTGACGGCCCACAAAGGCAAATTCATCGCCCAGCTCTAGTAGAAAGTCGACCAGGTGCTGGATCAATGCCTCCTCAAGATCGGATTCGGAGTACTCATCCTTAAGATTGAGGAATTCCAGCACAAAAGGGTCTTTTATGGCTTCATCCGGGGTGAGGGCATCGCCGGGCAGGGATTGGTTTCCTTTTTCCAGCATAGCTGCCTTATTGCGCGATAAGGCGATGCGCTCATAAAACTTGCTGTTGATCTGCCGGTCGAGCTGGCGCACGGACCAGCCGCAACGCAGTGCTTCAGCTTCATAAAAGGCGCGTGCTTGCGGGTTTTTGACCGAGAGCAGGCGCACATAGGCCGACCAGGGCAGGGGGAAGGCTTGAGCCAGAGCGGACAGGTCCGAGGATTTCCGAGCCAGTGATTCGGAATTTATGGCGACGGAGGATTCTCCAGACACTGTCTGGAGAATTGGAGGGGTCTGAGATATGGCAGACGGTGTCTGCCAAATCTGTTCGGGCGGCCAGGCCAGGTAGAACAAGCGCATCTGCTGCAGATTGCGCCTGCTGAATCCTGAGCCAAAACGGGCGGACAAGTCGCCAGCAAGGCGCAACAGCACGGCGTCGCCATACTCGGCCCGCTCCTGCCCACCCTGTTCAAACTCGACAATGCGTCGGCCAATCTCCCAATAACAGGCAGTCATCAGCGCATTGACGCTGCGTGCAGCAGTGCTGCGGGCCGATTCCAGCAGGGCGATAATGTCGGTGTGGACGGCCGCGTAGTCGGCCCGTTCCGGCACGGCAGGTGCGGTGCGGTCGGTCATGCCTGCACCTCAGCCGTAGTGGACTCAAACAAGCGCGGGTGCTCGAGGTCGAGTGTGCGAACCGGAAATAGGGTCGACAAATGCGTCAGCGTATAGTCCGGTTGTGAACGGGACGACTCCATTTAGCATTGATGCTTTCATGTGCGAGAACGAGTTGCCTCTGGTTGTACTCCGTTTCGTGTGAATGTGACAGCGCAAGACCATCCGCACGTGTTGTACAGCACTATTACTTGTCGACCGCTCTTGCCAGCACACTGAGGTTTGCCAACTATCCCTTTCACTTCTCAAACAATGAAGCATTGCAACGAAGTTGCGACCCTGGTGTCACACAACGCATGCTTCGCATCACTACCCCCTTACATCACTCCAGTCTCTCACGTCATGCATGCCAAGCGCGAGAGTTCGTACTCCGAGGTGACCCATAAGTGCTGGTCATAGGC
>JAGFIZ010000123.1 GCA_024103135.1 Bradyrhizobiaceae bacterium
CGTGGTAGTCCAAGGATGACTATTAAGCAGGGTGATGATCGTGTTCATGCAAGGTCATCACCTTTTGTACTTTAACGATTAAACCGTTTGCCGTTGTACCATCTCTTTGGTCACAACCACCTCGTACCAACCAGAGTCATTGCAAGAAAGCAGGAACCCAGTACTCTTTTCACTGGGCCCCGCTTTCGCGGGGATGACGACACTTGCGCGGGGATGACAACCAATACCGTCTTCCCTGCGCAAGCAGGGATCCAGAAAGAGGAGTACTGGGCCCCCGCTTTCGCGGGAATGACGACACTTACGCGGGGATGACTACACTTACGTGGGGATGACGACACTTACGTGGGGACGACAACCAATACCGTCTTCCCTGCGCAAGCAGGGATCCAGACGAATAAGCAGCACACTCAAACATTGTGCGCAACCGAACATTCTGGGTCCCCGCTTGCGCGGGGACGACGAAGAAAGAGTACTGGGTCCCTGCGCAAACCCGTCACCCCCGCGAAAGCGGGGGCCTAGTGAAAAGCGTTCTGGGTCCCCGCTTCCGCGGGGATGACGCTTCCGCGGGAATGACGACACTTTCGCGGGGACGACGACCACTACTGTCTTCCCTGCGTAAGCAGGGATCCAGAAAGAGGAGTACTGGGTCCCCGCTTCCGCGGGGATGACGACGCCTTCGCGGGGATGACGACCACTGCTGTCTTCCCTGCGTAAGCAGGGATCCAGAAAGAGGAGTACTGGGTCCCCGCTTTCGCGGGAAGACGACCACTACTGTCTTCCCTGCGTAAGCAGGGATCCAGACGAATAAGTAGCACACTCAAACATTGTTCGCAACCGAACATTCTGGGTCCCCGCTTCCGCGGGGATGACGACCACTACTGTCTTCCCTGCGTAAGCAGGGATCCAGCACACATTTTTCATTCACTGTAACCAACTACTGCCGACAGGATTATTGCCACGTAACAGGTTGGAACTGTTGCCCGCGGCAACCCCAGAAACTGAAACTGACGTATACATTCACATTGCAGAGAGAGGTAATTATGAAGGACGCAAGATTGTTGCTCATGGCTCTAGTAGCCGCAACATGCCTGATGGTGTTCACAGGATGCACCGATGCCGTCACCACTCAACCATCTGACGTTGCAGGTGAAGCACTCACCAGTGGTTATGAGCCAACGGCAGATCTGATCATCCCATCGGATATCTACGATGGTAGCGTCGAAAACGAAGTGCGTGTGAAGGAAAACCCAAGGGACTTTAGGGATAAGAATGATGACCGCAGACCACGCTTCTTGCATGGTCCGTTCGACAGACTGTTGCGTGCACTCAAGTTGACCGAAGAGCAGAAGGGACAAGTTGGCGAATTCCTTGCTGCACATAAAGAATGCGTCGGCGCCGCAATGCAGGTCCTGCGTGATCACGTATCAACGATTATGGAAGAAGCCAATCAAGCTCGCGCCGAGGTGATCGAGAAACTCCGAGCCGGTGAGATTACACGTGAAGAAGCTCGTGCAGCCATTCGCGAGATCAACCAGCGGGCTCGTGAGGCTCTCAAGAACAGCGATGTGATTGCCCGAGTTCGCGAAATGCTCAAGGCTTGCGACGAAGAGTTTATCGAAAAACTCAAAGGCATCCTCACACCAGAGCAACTTGAAATTTTGCAACGCTGGCTAGATCATCGTGGATCTGGCGATCCAACGGGTCCAACCGACGGACGTCGCGGTTAAGTAAGCTCCCATCTCTACCTCCAAACACGCTTGTGGACACGATGTCTGCAAGCGTGTTTACTTTTTGTAGCAACAGGTACCATGCCCCCTTCCAACATTATAGCATGATTGCATTGTGGCTGACTGGGTAGATTTGCGAATGCTAATGGGGCTTGTGCGGAAAATTGGACGCATGGTGATCCATGCCGTGGCAGAGGTTGGACAGATCGTGCAACTCGTTGCTGCTACGGCGCGGTATCTGCCACGGGTCGTGCGCGACCGGTATCTTGTGTTTGAGCAGATGAAGCTTGTTGGTTCCGACTCATTGCCCTTGGTGCTCCTTGTGGGTTCGTTTACAGGGGCCATTGCAGCGCTGCAGGCAACCAACCTCTTTGCAAAATTCAACCTCATAGCCATTGCACGTCCCTTTATTGGTGGCTCCATCGCTACCGTCGTATTCACCGAGCTCACCCCGGTCCTTACCGCCCTGGTGATTGCAGGAAGGGTAGGGGGCGCTATAGCTGCGCAGATTGGAACGATGCAGGTGAGCGAGCAGGTTGATGCACTGGAGATGATGGCCATCGACAAGAACCGCTACCTAGCCATGCCGCGGATTATTGCTGCAATTACGATGATGCCCGTGCTTACCGTGTTCTCGAACGTGGTGGCTCTGGTGGGAGCATTCTTGCTGACTTCGGTGAAATTCGACTTTAGCGCACCCGTATTCTTCCAGTCGATCCAGCAGTTCTTTCAGACTTCAGAAATCCTTACGGGGATGGCTAAGTCGCTGGTATTTGGTGGGTTTACGACGCTCATTGGTGTCCACGTTGGCTTCCACACCACCGGCGGTGCCGAAGGCGTCGGTGCCTCGACCGTGCGGGCCTTTACCATCTCTGCTGCGGGCATCCTGGTAATTGATGCCCTCTTTGGCGTACTCTTCTAGTCAGCCCCCTTCCATTGAATTTGGCGCAACCACAAAGCGTCCGTACTTTCGCGTCCCCTTTGTTAGCACTCACACACGAAGAGTGCTAACAACACGTCAATACCCCCGATTTTCACTAACACATTTTATTCGGAGAACAACACATGACGCTCGCACCATTGCATGACAGAGTGATTGTGAAGCCAGCAACACCAGAAGAGACCACCAAGGGTGGCATCATCATTCCAGACACAGCCAAGGAGAAGCCGATGCAAGGCGAGGTACTTGCTGTTGGCGCAGGCAAGGTTGGTGATGATGGCAAGGCAGTACCAATGCAGTTGAAGGTAGGCGACAAGGTGCTATATGGCAAGTACAGCGGCACGGAAGTATCGGTCGATGGCGATGATTTGTTGATCATGCGTGAAACTGACGTTTTTGCAGTAATCAAGTAAGCAACCACATTCGCCGTCGCTCATGGACGGCAACCACAACTACAGAATCTCACTTAAGGAACAAACAATGGCTAGTAAGAAGATTTCATTCGACGTAGAGGCACGTTCAGCGCTGAAGCGTGGTGTAGACCAGCTTGCAGATGCGGTCAAGGTAACGTTGGGACCAAAGGGACGCAACGTCGTGATCGACAAGAAGTTTGGTGCACCAACCGTAACCAAGGACGGTGTAAGTGTTGCCAAGGAAATCGAGTTGGAAGACTCAATGGAGAACCTTGGTGCCGCAATGGTACGTGAAGTTGCCTCAAAGACCAGCGACATTGCTGGTGACGGTACGACTACAGCCACCGTGCTTGCACAGGCAATCGTGCGTGAAGGACTCAAGAACGTTACCGCAGGTGCAAATCCGATGGACCTGAAGCGCGGTATCGACCTTGCCGTCAAGGAAGTCCATGCTGGACTCCGTGAGCTTTCGCGGACCGTTACAGGCAAGAAGGAAATCGGTCAGGTAGGCACGATTTCGGCAAACAACGACAGCACGATTGGTACTCTGATTGCCGACGCTATGGACAAGGTTGGCAAGGACGGCGTCATCACCGTCGAAGAAGCCAAGGGTACGGACACCAGCGTTGACGTTGTAGAAGGCATGCAGTTTGACCGCGGCTATTTGTCGCCATACTTCGTCACCGATCCAGACACCATGGAGTGCATACTGGAGAACCCATACATCCTGATTCACGACAAGAAGGTCGGTGCGATCAAGGACCTTCTCCCAGTCCTTGAAAAGACCGCTCAAGCCGGTCGTTCACTCCTGATCATCGCCGAAGACATCGAAGGCGAAGCTCTTGCAACGTTGGTTGTAAACCGTCTGCGTGGAACGCTCAAGGTTGCAGCCGTCAAGGCCCCAGGCTTTGGTGACCGTCGCAAGGCCATGCTCGAGGACATTGCCATCCTCACTGGCGGCATGGTTATCAGCGAAGAAAAGGGCTTCAAGCTCGACGCTGCTACCATTACACAGTTGGGTACGGCAAAGCGCGTAGCCATCGACAAGGACAACACGACCATCGTTGAAGGTGCTGGTTCGTCTGACGAGATCAAGAAGCGCGTAAATGAAATCAAGGCACACATCGAGAAGACTACGAGCGACTACGATCGCGAAAAGCTTCAAGAGCGTCTTGCCAAGCTCAGTGGTGGTGTTGCCGTTCTCAAGATCGGTGCAGCCACGGAAGTTGAAATGAAGGAGAAGAAGGCACGCGTCGAAGACGCACTTGCAGCAACTCGTGCTGCCGTTGAAGAAGGCATCGTTCCTGGTGGTGGTGTAGCATACCTACGCACGATTTCCCGCCTGGATAACGTAACCGTCGAAAACGAAGATCAGCGCACTGGTGTAAACATCATCCGTCGTGCCATCGAAGAACCAATCCGTCAGATCCTCACCAACGCTGGTATCGAGCCATCGGTAGTCGTTAACAAGATCCGTGAAGGCAGCGGTGCCTTTGGATTTAACGCCTACAACGAGCAGTACGAAGACCTGTTTGAAGTGGGTGTTATCGACCCAACAAAGGTCTCGCGCGTAGCGCTTGAGAACGCTGCTTCCGTTGCCTCGTTGCTTATCACGACAGAAGCAACAATCGTTGAAATTCCAGAGAAGGAAGCTGCACCTGCTGGCCACCATGGCGGCGGTATGGACATGTATTAATGCCATTGGCGAAAGCCAACAGCTTATCGATCAGATTCTAAAACAACCCAGCAGTTTTTTTGGCTGCTGGGTTGTTTGTTTTTAGCGGCACGGGAATTGGTCCCGAATTGTATCTTTGAGACAACCTTCGCTAAATCTCGAGGCATGACGTACCACGATATTCTCACTCAGCACCGGTCAGAAGAACCGGACGTTGAAACAATTGTTTGTATTAATGTAGACGCTTCGACGGAAGATCTAGCAGACGACTTACCGTGCAGCGTAGGCGTCCACCCACGCAGCGTCGAGGACGATGTAGACGACCTCTTACTCCTTGCTCGTGACCTCTCGCACGAACCATCGGTTGTGGCCATAGGGGGGTGTGGACTTGACAGAGCCATACGGGCTGACTGGGTTCAGCAGATCCATGCCTTCGAAGATCAGGTGTCCTTAAGCGAGCTTGCCTGCAAGCCAATGATCGTGCATTGTGTGCGTGCTCATGCCGATGTGGTCACCCTATACCGCGAGCTGCAAGCAGAGCAGCCATGGATCATTAGTGGGTTTGATAAGGGGCCGGACACGCTCGAGAGGATCATGGATGCCGGCATCTACGTGTCGTTCGGAGCAGCAGTCATGAAGGCCGACTCGCCAGCGGCGCAGAGTGCAGCCGTGGTAGCTGCCGATAGACTCTTCCTGGAAACGGGCTATCAGACAGAGTATACGATCAAACAGATTTACCATCAGGTTGCTCAGCTCCGTGGGGAAACGGTCGAGCAGCTTTGTGAGACTATACAACAGAATTTTGATGCAATGTTCAAACAATAACATTGCCGCAGAAGCCGAGAACACCATGCGTGGGGCGTGGAGTTCAAGGCATAACAGTTTATTCAACAAGATTTGGGGATCTTGTGAAGGTGACAATTGTCGGCAGAGGACTTGCTGGCGCGTGGCTTGCCCACGAGCTAACGAGCCGTGGAGTAGCCGTCAGAATATTCGATAACGGTCATCACGATACTGCCTCTCGAGTAGCCGCTGGGTTGATCAACCCAACCACGGGCACACGTCCACGCTCTGCTTGGCGAAGTGACGTGTTGATGGCCCATGTACGCACGGCTTACGCAAATCTGGAAAAGTCTACAGGCGTCAAAGCCCTTGTGGAACGCAAGATTCGTAGGGTGTTTCGAACACCAGATGACGAGCGACTGTGGCGCATTGCCACCGAGCGTGGCGTTGGTGTGGAGTGGCAAGCTATCGGTCAGCATACGGTCGATGGTGTACCAATGCCCTATGGCGGCGTTGAATACGATGGTGCAGTGGTCGACACCAATGCAACGCTCATGGCATTGGAAGCGGTGGACGGCATCACGGTTGAGGAGAGAGAAGTCGAAACCATCGAACTCGAAGACTCCGACGCCGTCGTGTGGTGCACTGGATGGCAGGCCGCCAATCATGAGTTATGGAAATGGTTGCCGTGGCAGCCAGTCAAGGGCGAAATCATTGATGCACAGATCTCCGGACCAGCGCTGACGGGTGTGTACCTGCGTGGTATCTGGGTGATTCCCGCTACTGGGTCAGCCCCCTCCAAAGGCATGCAGAATGTACGCATCGGATCTACCCATACGTGGGATGATCTTAACGCCGGGCCGACCAAGGAAGCACGAGAGTCGCTCGTTGAAACAGCATCGATCCTATTGGATCGCGACATGGTCGTCACGGCACATCGGGCTGCGGTGAGGCCGGCCATGCGGTCAAAGCGACCGGTGATCGGACGTCACCCTGCCTGTCCCGAACACATCATCCTTAATGGTCTAGGCACCAGAGGTGCGCTCTGGGCGCCTTGGGCCGCAACGCAGCTTGTAAACCATCTGCTGGATGGCGCGCCATTGGATCCAGAGGTTAACATTCACAGATGGTGGGGTAGCGATGTATGACAATGCTGTAAGCTATGTGCATGATGTACTGTCACGTGCACTTGGCATGGGTAGCGTAGCTATTGATGCCACCGTAGGGAATGGTTGGGATACGGCCTTTATGGCCGAACTTGTTGGTAGTTCAGGAGTCGTGTATGGCTTCGACATCCAACAACTTGCGTTGGACGTTACGCGTACGCGCACGAACAATCTCAATGCCGACGTAAGACTGTTCCGCACCGGACACGAAGAGATGCTTACGTGTATCGACACGGCACATCTTGGTAAAGTGAATGCCATAACCTTCAACCTTGGGTATCTGCCTGGTGGTGACGAGCATATCACCACGGTTGCAGAGACCACACGGCGTGGACTCGATCAAGCAAGAGCAGCACTTGCTCCTGATGGTGTACTGACCGTTGTGTGTTACCGGCATGCCGAGGGAGAGACTGAGTTGGCAATGGTCCGCGACTTCCTCTCGACCTGGCCGCAACAACGCTATACCGTTGTCGAGGTTGACTTCGTGAATCAGGTAAACAAACCACCCGTTGTTTTCGTTGTCAGCGGTCGTGCCGTACAACCAAACACTTTGCGTATATAGCGCACTATGGTGTTTCTGTCTATTGTTGTGCTTATGCTAACAACACAACAAACCTTCTTCGACTTTTCTGCAAACACAATCGACGGTAAGCCACAGCAGCTGGACATGTTCCGCGGCAAGGTAGTACTCGTGGTAAACGTAGCTTCATTCTGTGGCTACACTCCGCAGTACGAGCAACTGCAGGCACTCTACACCAAGTATGCCGATAGTGGTCTTGTGGTGGTTGCCTTTCCATCGAATGACTTTGGTGCACAGGAACCAGGAACAAGTGCAGAAATCCGTGAGTTCTGCAGCATGAACTACGGCGTGACCTTTCCGCTCTTCGAAAAGATTGTGGTGAAGGGGGCTGATATGCATCCACTGTACAAGTGGCTTGTTGCTGGCGGAGGCAAGCAGGAGTTCGCAGCAGAGATACCATGGAACTTCGAGAAGTTCCTGATCAGCAAGGAGGGTCACGTTATCGGTCGGTTTAACTACAAGGTCCGGCCCGACGATCCGCAGGTACTAAGCGCAATTGAACAAGCTCTAAACTAGATTCACCACGCACATGTTGGGAGTTACTATGAGAAAAGCATTGGGGATGCTATGCCTGGTAATGTTGTGTTCAGTGAGTACCGTGTTCTCGCAAGGCACAACACTGTTTAGGGATACGTTCGACGATAACGATAATGGATGGTGGACCGGTGAAACAGATGATGGTGTGTTCAGTGCCGAGGTCGAGGATGGCCACTACGTACTATCCAACACATCAGAGGATTCGTTTAGGTTTACCTACCAATCAATTGAGTTGCCCCGAGACGAGAACTTCGTCGTTCGCTTGCGTATGCGCGTCGTTGAAGGCGAAAAGGAAAGTCTCGCTGGCGTCCTCTACAATGCCGAGGATGCATCGAACTTTTATGCCTTTGTTACTTCTGGTTCTGAGAAGGGGGCAATGTTCCGCTTTAAGGAGGCAAAGATCAACTGGATTCGTGAGTTCAGAGAATTGAAGGACTTTACACATGCAGACGAGTGGAACACCTATGAAATCCGCAGACAGAACGATGCGCTAGCATGCTTCGTCAACGACAAGTTCGTTGGTGAGTATTCGTATTCGTACTTCAAGATTTTTGGTGAGGGCCTCGGTATCTACCTTGAGGGCAAGACTACCGTCGAGGTTGACGAGATCGAAGTCACTACGTCAGAAATGAGTCCGATCGACCTTGCCGAAGGTATCCAAAGTGATGCAGAGGCAGTTTCGCTTGGTTCGGCCATCAATTCAACAGCCAGCGAGTTGGTGGACTGCGTGTCACCAGATGGTTCGATGCTCGTGATCAGTCGGTCCGACCATCCAGACAATGTTGGCGATAAGTCAAAACGCGATATCTGGTATACGACAAAGAAAGCCGATGGAAGTTGGGCACCACTGAAGAACATAGGTGCGCCGTTGAATACAAGCGGACACAACTTTGCCGTAGCGGTAACGCAAGACTTGAACACGATGTTCTTGCAGGGCATTTATAACAGTGACGGCTCGTCGACAACATCAAACGGAATTTCAGAAAGTCAACGAACGGCAACCGGCTGGTCCATGCCCAAGCCCCTTTACATTGATGATTACTACAATGATGGTGACATCATCAACTCGCACATCTCACCGGATGGTCAGGTGTTGATTCTGTCCGTTGAACGCAATGACGCGCGCGGCGGGAACGACCTCTACGTGTGTTTTCGCACGACGTCGGGTTTTACCGCACCAAAGAATCTGGGTGACGTTGTGAATACCATTGGAACGGAGATGGCTCCGTTCATCGCAGCTGATGGGCGAACGCTGTACTTCGCCTCGAACGGACATCCAGGGTATGAGGGACGCGACCTTTTTGTTACGGTAAGGCAGGATGATTCGTGGCTGAATTGGTCGAAGCCCAAGAACCTGGGCAAGCCAATCAATTCCGACGAACACGACTTGTTCTTCCAGGTACCAGCGAGTGGTGAAGTCGGCTACTTCTCGAGTACGAAGAACTCCGTTGGTAGCGACGATATCTTTAGCATTGCACTCCCGACCGAAGCAAAGCCAAAGCCCGTTGTGCTGGTTCGTGGACGTGTGCTGGATGCAGAAACACGTCAGCCTGTGGTCGCCCAAGTGGTCTACGAAGACCTAGCGTCAAACAAACGCGTTGGCGAAGCCGAGAGTAGTCCTACCGATGGTGCCTACCGCGTAGCACTTCCCGAAGGCCGGCTCTACGGCGTACACGCCGAAGCTCGTGGTTACTATGCTCTAAGCGAACAGTTCGATGCTCGCGACCTTGAGAATTACAAGGAGACCGAACGTGATCTGCTACTGACGCCCATTAAGGTTAACGCAACGTTCCGACTAAACAACGTCTTCTTTGATCAAGGCAAGTACGACCTGCGTGCCGAGTCATTCGCTGAATTGGATCGTCTTGTGGATTTCCTCAAGACAAACAAGTCCGTAGCTATCGAACTAGGAGGACATACCGACAATGTTGGTTCCGATGCAGCAAACCTCCAGTTGAGCCAAGACCGAGTCAACTCAGTCATGGCCTACCTTGTTTCTAAGGGAACAAAGGACAGCCGAATCAAGGCAAAGGGCTATGGCGAGTCGAAACCCGTTGCAACGAATGACACTGACGAAGGTCGGCAATTGAATCGTCGTGTAGAGTTCACCATCCTGAAGAAATGACGTCGCTTAACGACTTGTTGCGTCTACCTGCTCCGTTAGTGCTGGCCTCTACCTCGCCACGGCGACGTCAGCTCCTATCGCAAGTAGGCTTCGAGTTCAGTGTGGTTAAGCCCCAGGTCGACGAAGATGTTGTCCCGGCAGAGCCACCCTATGACCGCTACGTGCAGACGTTGGCATCGCTCAAGGCTGCCGATGTGCTGCAGCGGATTCCGGACGACGTCGTTGTAGTTGGCTCTGACACCACTGTCGTACTTGGTACGGTGGTGCTGAACAAACCCAAGGATGCTGCCGATGCCGTGCAGATGCTCACGCAGTTGAGCGGCAACACCCATACGGTGTACACCGGCATTGCCATCCATGCAAGGGTACGGGGAACTACTCACGTCATCGAAGCAACGAGTGCAACGCAGGTAACCTTCAGGAAGTTGCGCGCTGATGAAATCGATTCATACGTAGCAAGTGGATCACCACTTGACAAGGCAGGTAGCTATGGCATACAGGAAGATGTCGGTGCATTGTTCGTGAGTTCCATCAATGGATGTTACTTCACCGTGGTGGGTTTGCCATTGGAACTCCTTTACCGAAAACTCCAGAGCATGGTAGAGTACGTTGAAAAGCAATAAGACATTCATGCTCGTTCTTCTGCTGCCATGGGTGATTACACTCCTGGTCTTCTGGCTCTATCCTCTGGGCTACGCCCTTGTGCTGAGTTTTAGCGATTATCACACGCTCACCAACACCCTCACCTGGGTCGGCCTGCAGAACTACGCTGACGTCTTTACCAACAACGACTTCTGGCAAGCACTGCGCAATACCGTGGTGTTTACCTTCGGCACCGTGCCCGTAACCACGGCCTTTGCCTTGGCGCTTGCAACAGCAGTGAAGAAGCAAACGGCAAGGTTCGCCGACGTACTACGCGCTAGCTACTTCTTGCCTAGCGTTACCTCGCTAGTGGTCATTGCCTTGATCTTTACCAACCTGTACTCGAGGGATGGCTATGTAAGTCTCCTCTGTTCGATGGCTGGCATCACACCACCCGAACATGGATGGCTGCTGACGGAAGGAACAGCGCTGTTTGCCATCATGGCCATGGACGTGTGGATTAGCACAGGCTATTACATGGTGTTGTTTCTGGCTGCGATGGAAGCAATCCCAAAGGATTTGTATGAAAGTGCCGACCTTGTAGGTGCGACGACGTGGCAACAGTTCTGGAAGATCACCTTCCCACTTTTGCGTCCTACGTTGTTGTTTGTGGTGGTGATCAACACCATCAAGAGCTTCCAGGTTTTTGTAGAAGTGTATGTGATGACCAAGGGAGGTCCACTAGGCGCAACGACCACACTTGTATACTCCGTCTACCACAACGCCTTTGAACAAAGCGATGCGATGGGCTATGCATCGGCACTTGCCTGGGTGGTGTTCGTCATTCTCTTGGCGTTTTCTCTCATCCAGATGCGCATACTCAAGGAACGATGAACCTCCTGCTTCTAGCACTCTTTGCCCTTGGCTATGCATGCGGTCTGCTCAACGGCGCATGGCTGTTGAATCGTCTGGCGCGACACGCCGACCTACGCTCTGCCGGATCCGGCAATCTCGGTGCTCGCAATCTGTATGATGTAACGGGTAGTGCCTGGCTTGCCATACTCGCTGCCATCATTGATGCAGCAAAGGGCGCACTTGCCGTACTTCTCGCCATGTACTTCTGTCCGGGGTGGTATGCCGCCGCTGCCTTTGCTGCCGTTGGCGTTGTGGTTGGACATAACTACAATGCACTGCTGGGCTGGAAGGGTGGTAGGGGGCTTGCTACGGCGCTTGGAGCAGGACTCGTGATTAGTCCGCCATTCGTCGTGACCTGGTTGTTCATGTACGGCGTTGGTTATGCTGCAATCCGACGTAACATCCACATTGCTTCGATGACGGCAACGATTGCTACGGCATTCATTGCATTGAGTGTGCCAAGTCCGGTGTTTACCGCTACCACGTGGTTTGTTGTGCCGGATGTGTGGCAGATGCGGTGGACCATTGTTGCAATGTTGTTCCCTGTCTTCCACCGCTTCATTCAGCCGGTGCGCGAGTACATACTGTCGGCCGAATCTTCAGAGGCTGACGACTAACTACTGCCGTCAGACTAACTGATGCAGACACTGCAGGGCTTCAACGGCATCAGCTTCGGCTACGACAACAAAGCAACTGTAGGGACTCACCCCAGTGAGTATGCCGTGAACGTCCAGATGAGCTAGTTTACTCACGATGTTGGCTGTAGTGTCGACCCTACTTGCATCGGGTCCTGTGCAAATCACCACAGCACATTGTTCCATCGTCAGCGTTGTGCCGGTAACGGCCACTGCAACATCCGTTGCATGTTTGGCATCAGGCGTGTGGATGACGGCAATGCCATGTTCGCGTGAAGAGCCAGTAACCAGCAGGTGAGTACGAAGATGGTCGAGTGACGCCACGCCTTGTACTTCGTCATGTGATCCAGAAACAACGCAACATGGTCGCATCAAGCTCACGGCATGCAAGGCGCCATGGCTGACTGGCTGAGCAAGGATTACCGTTCCCGGATCGGCAGGAGTAAACGTATTCTTTACCAGTACCGGGATGTCGTGCTCAACGGCTGGTAGAATCGTGTCGGGATGTAATACCTTGGCTCCGTACAGTGCAAGCTCGCGGATTTCTGCGAACGATAGTGACGCGATTGGTCGCGCGCTAGGCACCAGTCTAGGATCGGCACTAAACACGCCACTTACATCCGTCCATATCTCGATCCTTGTAGCACCGATGGCCGCACCAATGATTGCAGCCGAAGCATCGCTACCACCTCTGCCGAGCGTCGTTGTCCTACCCTCTGCATCGCTCCCCGTAAAGCCCTGCGTTACCACAACTCTGTTTGCCGTCAGATGTGGAACGATAAAGGATGATGCAGCATCATGTGTTCTGACGGGATCAACCTTGGCTTGCATGAAGGTGCTATCCGTGTGGATGACGTTGGTTGCTCTGACCTCTACGCAGTCCACACCAGTGGCTTGGAGTGCATGACTCAACAGTGTAGAGCTCAAACGTTCGCCCATGCTTGCCACGGCATCAAGCGATGCCGGCGTACACTCCTCAAGCGTACGCATGCTCTCGCAGTAACGCTGGAGTTCTGCAACGAGGGTGGTGACGCACTCACGAGCCGAAGCACGGTGAGATACCGGAACAAGCTCGTCGGCAATGGTAAGATGTCTGGCGCGAATTGCCTCACACTGTGCAGCAACATCAGTGCCTGGCAATGCCGAAGCATGGGCAAGCTGGAGCAAGGCATTGGTGGTGCCAGCCGTTGCAGAGACAACGCAAACTAGACCACCCGAGAGGTCGTGCTCCTGTGCCACGATCGTTCGTACCTGCTCGAGTGTTGCAGCAGAAGCAACCGATGTACCGCCAAACTTTAAGACAACGCTCATTTTACGTCGAAGAGTGCAGCCAGATGTTCCGCGTTTGGCACGTGCACAAGAATGTGATCATCAACTAGCTGACGTACCGCAAGCTTGAGTGAGTCGAGGGTAAGGTTCTGACGGTAGGCCAGATGCCAGATATCTACCGGACCATTGCTTGCTTGCAAGGCTAGTAGTTGTGCAGGCGTCAGCGGCTCCCTGCGCAGGAACAGGTCGCGTACGGCTTCCAGAAATGCCGTACTCTCTTTCTCCACGATCATTTCGGGAGCAAAGAAGTAGTTGTCGGTTGATTGCAAGTCGCGAATAGCAAACACACCAGGTTGCTCGCCGATAAAGTCCGCTATGTATGCAAGACTTACCAGGTAAGGGGGCTCGGTACCAGCATCCCAAAGGTCGGCCCACACCGCTGGATCGGCCTGCTTAAGCCATTCGTTAAACGCTACCTCATGATCCGGTAAGTGCAAGAGCTCACGTCCACCAAAACTCGCTTGCAGGTACTTGGCATCGGATGGTGACATGGATCGCAGTACAACGTCCGGTAGACGAATGTAGCCGTACTGTTGGATGCTGTCACGACAAAGCGTTTCGATTTCGCTAAGCGTCATGCCTTCTGTTCTTTCCTTCCACGCCACCACGTAAATGCAGCACCTCCGGCTATGAGCGCAATGAAGAGGTTGGCTGCAAGACTGATGGTTCGGCCTTGTTCGTAGGCAGGCGAACCGAAGGTGAATTGTACGGTATGCTTGCCTGGGGGAACAACTACACCACGTAGCATGAAGTCAACCCGATGTACGGGCACTTCGTTGCCGTCCACCGTGCACTTCCATTCTGGATAGTAGACTTCGCTCACAACCATGAGCCGACGTGCATCGGTTTGCGTTGTAAATGTGAGCGATTCGTTTCCACGTGCAGTAACTGATGCAGAGCACGCATCAGCACCGGGTCCATTTGTTATTGAAATGTTATCAGCACTATACGCCGTCGTCCGTGGATCAAAGTTTCCATCACGCAAACGGTTGAGCGTAGTGCGCACATCGCTTTCGTGGACGACGCTATCAACAAACCAGGCACGTGGAAGCATGTTCGTGTTCTGGTACACCAAGGAACCATCGGCCGCTGTAAAGGCGGGCTGTGTGGCAAGCACTGGTTGTTTGCTGACAATGTACTTGACGTTTAGCAGATTCCAGATGAACGGGTTGATGATGATGCTGTTGCCGGGTACGGGTTCTCTGTCTGGTCCCATGGCCGCAACATCCAGCATGTCCTGATACAACCGAATCTTGGCCGAAGAATACCCATGGACATTCTCTACAAAGTGGTATGCCCACCAGTTGGCTGGGAGTCCGCTCAGATCTGCGATGCGGAACACTCCATTATCCTTCTTGATGTAGTCCACCACATCGGTTCGTCTAAACACGTTCTTCTCTGGTGAGCCTTCCTTTGGATCGTATGGCTTTGCAGCTACACGCCAGAGGTCAACAACCGAGAGCAGGATGATGATCGGAACACCAACGCGTGGCTTGATCGTTCCGCGAATCATCAAGAAGAGCATGCCACCAAAGCCAAGGGCGATGAAGCCCGTAGCAAGCCAATCACCGCGCATCTGACTGTACACAACATCCAGGTACGACTTGCTGATCTGACTGGCATCCTTCACACGGTCCGGTTGTTTGGCAACGATGGCATTGGCAACGTCCGTCTTGTACCCATCCTCGAAGGCACTCGTGTACACAAGTCCCACAACAAGGAAGGCAGCACAGAGTCCTGCGATAATCGTAGCCGTCCGCTTCCTTTCCGGTACACCAATCCATGAGACCACGCTGGCAAGTCCATAGCCTGCCAGCACGGGCATGGAAAACTGTAGCAGACACAATGCCATGCTTGGAGCTCGGAACTTGTTAAAGGCCGGCATGTAGTTGTAGAACACGTCGTAGAGGAAGCTCATGTTCTTGCCAAACGACAAGAAGAGAGAGAACAAACTCAGCACGATCAAGAAGATCACAAACGGATCCTTACGGAAAGACCAGGCCCCCAGAATTCCAAGCAGTAGCACGCCAATGCCCATGTAGTTTGCAGCATCGGTAAACGGCATTTGTCCCCAGTACAGGTTTGCATGTTGCTCCTTCGCAGAGCCAGGCATTTTGACGGTGGTGTTGCCGAAGCCGTAGAAGCTGGGGACAAAGAAGGTGGACATTTCTTCTGGGGAGAACGACCAGTTGGTAGCATACTCGTAGTCATTCCCACCATGTTGATCCTGATGTGAACCCTTTACCTGCACCAACGGTGCGCTACCACGTGTGCTGTACGGCGTGTACTCGCGAGTGGCCAGGAACATGTCGGCATGTGTGCCGAGTGCGAGGACGGTGGCCACCACCAAGGCACCACCAGCGCGGAGCACGTCCATCGGACCCTGCTTGCGCACTAGTCGCACGATCAACTCCGTTGTCAAATACAATGCAGCAGCACAGCCCATATAGAACATCATCTGTGGGTGTGTTGCCGAGACCAGAGCAATCATCGCAAGTGTAAGTACCAGCATGCCCTGCCAGGAGAACTTTTCGCGCAGTCGCTCCAGTGCATAAAGAATCCACGGTAACGTTGCAAAGGAAACTGGCTTGGTACTATGACCAATCATGATCCACACAAGAACCCAGGTGGACAGTACGGCAGAGACTGCACTGAACAAGGCCACCTGCGCTTCCATCTTCTTTGACCTCAACAAGCTGAAAACGCCAATGCCATAGATGCCGTACCACAGTACCAATCGCCACGTGTCGTTCCCAGCCCCCTCCCCAACAAACCTGGGGATGGCCATCACGATTGTCGAGGCAACGTCATACGTACGGTCGCCCGCAGCCAGGAACGATGCCAGCGAAGGCATGCCGCTAAAGATGTAGGGCATCCACAGCGGAAACTCGCCGGCATGCTTTGCCGCCTTTAGGTAGGGAATGAATGAGTAGAATGCAACGTTGTCGCCCTCGCTCAGAAAATTCTTTCCAGTAAACAATGCACTGCCAAAGAAAGCAAAGAGCACGGCAAGGATAATGCCGCAGCAGATCAGCCATTCACGTGTGGTTTTGGACATTCTTGAGTTCCTTGAAACAATCGGCAAAGCTACGATGCAAGACTGACCATTCTTACCGCCAGATTGGCGAAGACAAGGTGAACGCAGCGTGAAAGCAACTACGTATTTGTTATGTTGGAGAAACTTTTCATGGAGTCATGCACATGAACCTCACGCCGAGAACAACTCCGTTGTCAAAACGCGAAGCGCTCCATTTGTTGAGGCGGACAACGTTCCATCCAACATGGCAGGCCATGCAGGCTTTGGAGGGCAAGACACCAGCAGAAGCGGTAGCCCTTGTGATGGCAGCCGACCCACCCATTCCACTGCCATCATGGGCGGGAGATCAGCCGGTGGGATCGAATGCGGACGCTGTGCGACTGTGGTACGAGCTCCAGCAGTGGTGGATTGGACACTGCCTTACACAACCGTCGTTCCGTGAGCGCTTGGTAGCCATGTGGCACAATCATTTTACGAGCGACTACATCACCGTGTATTGGGCACAGTGGATGGTTCAGCAAAGTCAGCTTCTCCGTACTCACCGCTACAAGATCCGTGACATTGGCGAGAACATCGTCGGCGATCCTGCCATGCTCATCTATCTGAATGGTAACCAGAGCGTGAAGGGGAATCCTAACGAGAACTTCGGACGTGAATGGTTCGAACTCTTCACTCTTGGTATCGGCAACTACACGGAACACGATATCATCGAGGCCTCGCGGGCATTTACAGGATGGAGGGTAACTGGACTCAACGCTTCATACAGCAAGCAGTTGGCCGACCTAGGCGAGAAGACCATCCTTGGTCAGACGGGGAACTGGGAGTATAAGGACGTCGTTCGCATCACTCTCGAGCAAGATGCATGCGCACGGTTCTTCGCAGCAAAGATTCTGCGGACGTTTGTCGAGTACTATCCATCGGATGAGACAATCGATCAGGTAGCACAGCTGATCAAGGACAACGCCTACAACCTCGAGCCAGTCTTCAACGCCATCTTCTGCAGCGAAGGATTTTACGAAGCATCAATTCATGGTGCACTCATCAAGGACCCAATGGCTTTGGTGCTTGGCGTTGCATCGGTCACAGGCATGCAGCAAGTTGATCCAGTCTACGCCGTCGGTGTAATGTCGGGTCTGACGATGACGCCGTTCTATCCGCCAACGGTGCAAGGGTGGACCGGACATCATGCATGGATCAACAGCAGCACCTTCCCACAGCGTCAGCGCTTTGCCGAAGCATTTATTGATGGACGTCAAACGGCATCATCCGTACAACTCAAGACTGCCAGCGGCACCATCATCCAGCCCGATTTAGTCGCCCTGGCAAGACAGTTCCCCGACAACAACAACGCTCACAGTGTAGTGTCGGCAATGGCCCTCCTATTGCTGCCCGTCGCTACGTCGGCTGAACAAGAAGCTGTGTTGCTCGATATCATGATGGCTGGTGCCGATCCAAAGTATTGGGACATTGAGAGCGGTACAGCAGTAAGCCGACTCAAGTTGCTTACCCAAGCAATTGTACGCATGCCGGAATTTCAACTGAACTAAGGAGTAACCATGAATCGCAGACGCTTTATTCGGAACGTTGGAGCAACTGGCTTTGTGGCAACAGCACTCCCTACGTTCATTGATCGTTTCGCCGTAAGGGCACTGGCAGGGGGCGATGGCAGACTTGGTCAGCTCCTTGCCGATTCCGACCGCATCCTCGTATTGATCCAGCTCATCGGTGGTAACGATGGTCTTAATACCATTGTCCCCTTCGAAGATGCCCTGTACTACAACAACAGACCTTCATTGGCAATCAAGAAGGAGAAGACGCTCAAGCTTTCTGACACGCTTGGTTTTCATCCTTCGCTGACGGGCTTCCGCGATCTATACGATAGCGGCAACCTTGCCATCGTTCAAGGCGTGTCGTACCCTAATCCCGACCGATCGCACTTCAGAGGGATAGATATCTGGCTTACGGCAACCGATGCCGACGTCTTTGGGACAACGGGCTGGGTGGGACGATACCTTGACGTAAAGGCACCGGGCTATCCAAGCACCCTGCCACCCGAACCACTTGCTGTGCAGATTGGTACGGCACTGTCGTTAGGACTCAACGGACCCGGCGGGGCCATGGGCATAACCTTCCGTGACCCGGAAGAGTTTTACAGACTCGTGAATGCGGGCGGGGCTATCGAGGAAGTGCCGAGTGCCGACTTAGGCGACACTCCTGCTGCTGACGAAGTGGAGTTTATGCGCAACGTTGCTCGTTCGGCCGACGTCTACGCATCAGTCGTGAAGCATGCAGCAGACAAGGCTCAAGCACCGAGCATTACTTATCCCAACACACAGTTGGCTGCTGCACTCAAGGTGGTAGCACAGCTCGTATCGGGCGGCTTGAAGAGTAAGGTGTACATGCTTAGCATGAACAGCGGAAGCTTTGATACCCATGCCAATCAGGTCAACGCAGGCGACTCAACCACTGGCACTCATGCTGCCCTGCTAAAGGAACTTGGAGATGCCGTTAAGGCATTTATGACCGACATGAAGAACCAAGGGTATGCCGATCGTATTGCAGGGATGACGTTCTCTGAATTCGGACGACGTGTTGCTGAGAATGGCTCACTTGGTACCGATCACGGTACGGCTGCCCCGCTCTTTGTGTTTGGCGGCAAGGTGAATGGCGCCGTGTATGGAAAGAATCCGGATCTGACAACGCTGGACGAGCGTGGTGATTTGCTTCGCGACTTTGATTTTCGCGACGTCTATACCTCGGTGCTCATGCAGTGGTTCGGTGAACCACAAGGCATGGCTGCCAATGTACTATCACATGACTTTGCTGCTTCGGCACCGCCATTGTTCTCAGCTCCAAGCTCTGTTCATGGCGATACACGTAAGTCAAGCCTGCTGTCATTCCGCTCCGTCGCCCCCAACCCAGCACAGCATGATGTGGTTGCCTACGTGAGCATCGATCCATCATTGGATGCTGTGTTGGATGTCTGCGATCTACGCGGTAGGATGCTTGCAAGCATCCCCGTGGACTCAATTGCTGGTCAGGTTCGGTTCAACGTGTCAGGCATGGCGCCTGGCACCTATGTGCTTACACTTCGAAGCGGTCAAGCTGCTACACATACTCTCATGCAGGTAACACGTTAACGCCTATGCACACCTCTCGGAACGCACTCATCGTCCTCTTTGTGATTGCCACCACTATTGCTGCGTATGGTCAGCCCCTTACCAATCCCTATCCATTTTCGATCGGACCCGACGTTGTGATGGATACTGGTCTCGTGGTGGGTCCGTGGGACGGACCAGAGCCCGACAGAATCAGCGTGAAGGACGGTCACTTCGTCCATGAAGACGGTAGTCCTTTCCGCATGGTAGGTACAACACTGCAGTATGCAGGATGTTTTCCGGACAGTGCATCGGCGATCGCCATTGCGCAGCGACTACGTGCGTTGGGAATCAACGTAGTACGATTTACAGCGTTCGACTACACAGGATACTGGCCGATATCGATTCTTGCTGACGGTCAGACAACCACGGAAAACGGATTGCATCCGATTTCCATTACACGGTTTGACTGGTTTACCTATCAGTTACGCAAACATGGTATTCGCTACGGTTTTACGTTTCAGACAGCATGGGTGCCACGTGACGGCGATGGGGTGCGTCAGCCCGATAGTACAGGCTTCGGCGCGCGGCTAACAGTGATTTTCGATCAGACGATACAGCGAATTCATCGCGATGTAATTCGCATGTTGCTAACGCATGTGAATCCCTTTACGGGGCTTGCCTATAAGGACGATCCTGCACTGGCGTTCATCATGCCATTGGAAGATTCACCACTCACGGCCTATTGGTTTGCCTCAAAGGAAATTGTCAATACAAATCCAATCGGGACACGAACGGTTGGGCTTGTGCATCAACAGTTGATGGACAGTACCTTCAATGCCTTTTTGAAGGCTAAGGGGCTTGGTAATGATGCTGCGTTGAGTAATGCGTGGTCGATGCAGCCTTCCGACCCAGCGGAGCAAATACAGAACGGTGGGTTCGAAGATCCGTTTGATCCATCGTGGGTACTGAGTGTGAATACCACCATTGGTGCGCAAGCACTCATGCAATACACGGAGTCGGACAAGGTAAGCGGTAGTCAGTGTGGTCGTATTCGCATCGGCAAGCTCGGTACCGGTGCTGTAGAGTCTGCCATTGCTCTTGGACAGGTACTTCCAAAGGTGCAGCGATTGCATCGCTATCAGCTTACGTTGCATGCAAAGACGTCGGCATCAAAGGGCAAGCGAAACGTGCGACTCTTGGTGTTCCATGGAGTGTACCCTTACTCGCTTGCGGGCTTAGACGAGACCATTGAGCTTACGTCGGCATGGAAGAAGTTCACCTTCGTGTTTAATGCGTCGACGCTGGACGAAGCAGCTGTTGCCATGCAATTGCGATGTGGGATGGACACGGGTGATGTGTATCTGGACGATGTATCGTTCACCGAGATTGGTGCACCTGGACTTCGACTGGGCGAAAGTGTGAGCAACGGTACTGTGAAGCGTGATGTCTTTAGCGATCCTACGGTAACGCCAGCGCGGATGAAGTCGAATGCTGAATTCTACCTTCACCAACTTAGCTCCTTGCTTGAAGCAGACAAACGGTTGATTCGTGATACACTGAAGTGCAACACACTACTTGTACCGTCTAACCGAATGTACAGTCGTTTGGATCAAGAGGCAGCGATGGGGTATGACTTCTTCGCAAGTACGGATTGGCGTTCGCGAAGAATATCGGCATTGGAAGAGCAATACGACAATTCGGTGTTTGCGATGTCGCAGTCGAAGTACGACACGAAGCCGATGGTCATCACGCATGCAGCAATTCAGTATCCGTTGCCATATCAACACGAGCTTG
Source organism: Bradyrhizobiaceae bacterium (assembly GCA_024103135.1). Classification (GTDB taxonomy): domain Bacteria; phylum Bacteroidota; class Ignavibacteria; order Kapaibacteriales; family Kapaibacteriaceae; genus OLB6. The sequence continues at coordinate 21,340 of JAGFIZ010000123.1, forward strand.
GCATCATCTATCCAACCTATTCCGGTCTGCAGCAATGGGACGGTGTGTTCTTCTCCATCTTCGCCCAACGGGGTGCCGCTGGCAATGTCAAGGTTGACAGTCTCTCGTATTGGGAGATTTTCGACAAGCCGAATATTCTTACACAGATTCCTATCGCCAGCAACATCCTGCGGCGCTACGACGTGGCAACATCGCCCAAGGTCGTGCAGATAGCGCAGGAACAGGAAGCATTGGACTACCCGCCGTTTCATAGTACGGTGCCATACTCGCTGAGTGTGTATACCGATAGTCGGCTTACACTCTTCCGCAGGACAGAGATGCTTTCCAAACTTCAACCCGAAGAGAGTCTGGTGCCGCACCGAGAAGTGAGCGCACTTGCAGGCAACGTCGTTGATCCGACCATGCTGGATGCAGAGAACGGACAAACGTTCTTCGATGCAACACGGGGCGTCCTGCGAACGATCGCTCCTCGATACATCAGCGTTGCTGGACGGCTTGCAGGTAAGATCGTGACGGAAACAGATGTAATCGTCGAACAGGTGGATACAAGCTCGTATGCGTCGGTCTCGCTGAACTCACTAACGGACAAGCCAATTCTTGAGAGCTCATCCAATCTTCTGGTGATTGGTGGAAGGGGGCTGAATCAAGGTACACGGTTCAACGCCGACGGAAGTATTGCTCGGTGGGGAAGTGCACCGTTCGAGATGGAAGGACGTGAGCTACGCATTACGCTCAAAGCACCAAGCTTTGATTCATGCAGGATTGTGCCACTAGGTACAGATGCTAGACCGCTGAACTCGGGAGTAGCTGTTGCGCGCAGTGTAACGGGTCGGTTCTCCTTGGCAATTAACACCAAGGAGCACAACACGCCATGGTACAAGGTGGAGTTCTTTAATGTGCCATCGACGGTTTCCGAGGCCGATCAAACGCCACTTTCGATAGCTCCAAATCCATCTGCGGAGTATGCCTACGTGAGGTCGGCAGGTAACGTCGTGGTCACCTGTTACGATGTGCTAGGCCACGCTCTGTTTACCACGGAAGGACAAGGCGAGGTTAAGCTTAACACGTCACGGCTTCCTGTTGGCCAGTACGTTCTTGACATTGCAATTGATGGCAAGCATACAACACGTCCGCTTAGCGTTTGCCGGTAGGTGAGGGAATGATCTAGAAGGCGTTAGCAAGCTTGTCTATCTTGGAAATTCTACAAGGGCGCTTCGTGCTGAAGCCGAATTGTAAAATTCTCCTATTCAGTGCTTGCAATTCATAGTACGTATTATTACTTTAACCACAAGTAATGGATGAGTTATTCCTTCACTAAACTCAGGAGGCTGAAATGCGCTCATTTGCCCCCCCCCCCCCACAACCCCCAAAAAGCCAACAAATTAGCCCCAAACCTCCGTCAACATGCCTAAAGTTTCGCAGTCCCAAAACAAACACAAAGCCTTATCCTGCCTTGTTTCGCAGAAACCGTGTTTTCAAATGCCAATTTCCCTACT
>JAGFIZ010000022.1 GCA_024103135.1 Bradyrhizobiaceae bacterium
ACGCTTAGTGTAGCTTTGTTAAGCTTGGAAGGAACAGAATTCGTACTTTGCAGAAATCTGCAATTGGAAAAAGGCATTCAGGATTGTATTTTTTCAATCAATTCCGTTGCATCTGGTTTTTACGGACTGATTCTTCGGGATGGGAGTGGGGAGCAGGTACTACCTGTTATCATCGTCAACTAGTCAGAAGCAGGGTCAATACATGAGGAAATCCATTTACGCTGTTCTACTGCTATTAGTGTTCAGTGTGGGCACAGTTTGCGCACAGCAAGAAATTGCAAACCCGTTGGTTCCGGCAAAGTCGAAGCCACGCATCTATGTGGGGCCGGTGGTTGGTTACAACCGATCATTGCATTCGTCTGGCTTTGAGTCGATCGCGGGTGACGTTTTGTGTCCGCAATTCACGCACGGCTCGGGCAACGGCTATTATGTTGGCGCAAGCGCAGAATACCTGCTTGGAAGTCCGAAGGACAGCAAGTCGTCCATCATTGCACGGGTAGTCTATAGCTACCTCCCTGCCTATTACGAAGAGCCAGGTGATAACCTGCCTTCGCTTGGTGCCGACGGCTCGGTAGTGATGTCCAGCGTACGTCACGTTGCCGAGATCAAGTACACCACTGTCGACATTGAAGCTGTGTACAAGTTGAACCTCTTCAACTCCAACTTTGGTGTTGTCGTAGGTCCAAACGTTGGCATCGTGGTCAATGCTCAAAGACAGCAGCGTATGGAGCTTGTGGAGCCAGCCAATGCAGTCTTCGACAGAACTCTGCTTGATAGCCTGAACATTACTGGCGTAACCTATATCAACAACGACCGCGGCATCATTACCGGTGAAGATGATATTCCGGACAAAAGTCCAATTCGCATTGCCGTCAAGGCAGGTGCTCAGTATGAGTTGCCGCTCGGACGACTACTCCTCGTACCATGTGTGTACTACAACTTTGGTATCACCGAGGTAAGTCCATCTGCCAACCTGCGAATCAACTCTCTGCAGGCCGGCGTAGACCTTCGATTTGCGATCTAGGCGCCTTGGATCAGCTTTGGTCACCCTGGCGATCTGAATACATCGCACGAACATCGCAACCGGGATCCTGCTTCCTTTGCGAAGCAGCACAGACAACCGAACCTTCATTCAACAACCTGGTCGTTGCTCAGACGACGCAGGTTGTTGTGCTTTTGAACCGTTTCCCATACAATGCGGGGCACCTCTTGGTGGCACCGGTCGACCATGAAGGTGACCTGACCAAGTTGTCTACAGAGCGCGCGGCAGCACTGATGCACGCAGTCCAGTGGTCTGCAGCAGTCCTTCAAGGCGAGCTCAAGCCGCATGGCATCAACATAGGGGCGAACATGGGAACGGCATCCGGTGCCGGAGTCCCGGACCACCTGCATATACACCTTGTACCGAGGTGGAATGGTGATACCAACTTCATGCCCGTACTCGCAGAGGTCAAGGTCATTTCCGAAAACCTCCACACCATGTGGGAGCGGCTTGGCAATGCGTTTTCACGTACATCGCCCCCTTCCCCCTGACGAATGCAATGGGGATCGCGCCGCGCAAACAGTTAAGCCAGAATTTCCTTACCGACCAGCGTGTCGCCCAGCGAATCGTTGATGCCCTTGGCATCGAAGACACCGATAGCGTACTCGAGATAGGACCTGGCACAGGAGCACTGACGCAGTGGATTGCAAGAACGCCAGCCAAACGCATCGTAGCCGTCGACCTAGACCCTCGCGCCATCGACCACTGCAAGGTGCAGCCATGGTCAGCCCGCCGCGTTGAGTATCTCCATTCCGACATCCGCACCGTCTCCCCAGCAGAGCTATTCCCTGGTGAGCGATGCCTGGTACTCGGCAATCTGCCGTACGGTATTAGCAGCGACCTCTTGTTCTGGATCCTTGGCAATCATGCCTCGATACGTTCTGCCGTGATCATGGTTCAACGAGAAGTAGCGCGCCGACTCGTCGCAAGTCCTGGAACCAAGGATTATGGCATCCTCAGTGTGGCTGTTTGGCAGGGGGCTAAGGCAGACCTGTTGTTTCACGTTCAGCCAGGCTCGTTTTTCCCAAAGCCTTCGGTTGTTTCGTCCGTTGTTAAACTCGATCTATACGAAAAAACTCGAGTACCCGACCAATCGGCCGACTTCCAGGACTTTGTCCGTGGAGCATTCAGTCAACGTCGGAAGGTCTTGAGCAATTCCTTGAAATCATGGGCGTCGAGACACTCCAACCCTCTTGTGGATAAGGTGGTTGCACTTGATAAAACACGAGCAGAGCAACTATCACCCGAACAGTTGGCAGAGTTGTTTCAGCGCCTTACCACGTAAAAAATGACCGAGCGAGTACGTTCTTCGCAAGACCGTGACATGAAAAGGACTTACACCAGCAAAAAAAAATCTGTGACTGGTGTAACCAATCGTCACCCCTGGCGTTATTAGAATGATGCACGTAAAGTACTGTCCCACACATGCGTGTTGCGACACCTTGCTGTGAACAACATTTGAGTGCATACGCAAACATTTTGTTTGTGGTAGTCCGATAAAAACGTATCTTTTTGGCTATTGCTGCAGGTGATCTGTAGTGATTGCTGATTTTGAAGTTCGAACATTGCAATTCAAGTCTTGTCGTTTCATTCCACTGGAGTAACATCCATGCGCATAGTTTCTACAATGTTGAGGTCGATGGCAATCGCCCTTCTAGCATTAGTTACAGTAGCCGGGGCAAGCGCTCAGGTCTCAGACAAGGTCACGGAGACGCGTGGCACTATGGGGTTGTTGGAGGGTCGGCGTTACATGGTGTCTTTCCCACAAGTGTGGGCAAGCCCGACGGAGACGCCAGCACCGCAGCCAATGGTGTTGTACATCTCTTCACGCGTTAAGGCAAAGGTCCGCATCGAAACACCATCTGAGGTGAACGATGCTGGTCGTATCAGCAGAACGTACAATCTCAAGCCCAACGAGGTTCAGATTGTACAGATTCCAATGTCGTACATGAACAAGGAAAGCGAGTCTCGGACTGGGTATGGAATCCTTGTGACTGCAGACAAGCCAATTTCCGTCTCGACCTATCAAGCATGGATGGGTAACGGTGAACTAGCCCGCCACTTGCCGGTGGAAGCATGGGGCAAGAACTACTACACCATGAACATGTACCAAGACCGGTACGGTGCTTCTGGTGGATACAAATTCCGTCCAGCTCAGATCCTCGTTGTTGCCGCCTATGACAACACGATGGTCAGCTACACGCCAACATGGCCAACAGAGGGTGGACGTGAAACACCATCAATTCCAGCCAAGGGTACAGGTCAAGTTCTTTTGAACAAGGGCGACACGTACCTGATCAAGGCAATGATCGACGAGAACCGCACGAAGGAATTCGTTACCGACCTTAGCGGTACATGGATTCGTTCAACACGTCCAGTTGGCGTGATCTCCGGTCACACCAAGGTAGCCGTCATGCGCTACCCAGACGTATTGCCTCCAACAGGCATGTTCGCAGCAGAAGCTCACTTCGTACGGAACAACGTTCATGATGCAATGTTGCCAATCGAAATGGGTGGCACAAAGTTCGTTACGGTTCCTGCCATGTATACCCCAACACGGGTTACCGGCAAGGCATCGGCTGACTTCGGTATTGATGATGACCGTGGCGACGTGATTCGCGTAATCGCTCTCGAAGACAACACCACCATTCAGGCCATGCGTCAGAATGGTGAAGGCCTCATGAACAAGTGGAAACTCAATCGTGGCGAAACAGCGCTTGAAACCGCTCTCGAAGTTGCCACCTATTGGGTCAGCGACAAGCCAATTCTCATGGGCCAGTATGGTAAGTCTTATGCCAAGATCATCCCTCCAATCGTAGAAAAGGGCGGTGGTGACAACAACGGCAATGCAATGACAAAGGACGGCGAAAGCACACAAGGTCACCCAACCGTTGAGTCGGGTATGCCAATGCTTGAGTACGTACCTTCGGTTGATCGCTGGGTAAACTATGCTGTCTTCCATTCACCAGAAGGAATGGACAACTTCTTCAACATCGTCTTTACGACGGAAGATGTTGGCAACATCAAGATTGACGGCAAGGCCCTCAACAGTGCTTTCGGTGGCGCTATGCGTCAACTTCAAGGCACACCATACTCCTACATCCGCACACCAATCGGTGCTGGCGATCACGTAGTTGAGAGCGTAAGTGAGTCAGTTAAGTGGGCAGCCTGGACCTATGGTTCACTTGACGGTCTGCAGCAAGGTCGTGCCTATGGTACACCAGTAGCTGTTGACCTCGTTATTCCATGTGACGATTCACTCAAGGTAACGGAAACACTCCTTTGCGGTAACGTTACGGCCGAAGGCAAGATCCTTCCAGAGAACAGCCCATGTGGTTCAATCTTTGGTGTCTACGCCGAAGATCTTGTGAACTACGAACTCGTTGAAGATCCAGAGTTCAACCCTGGCGACAAGACAGTTAAGTTCTGGTTGAACGTTCTTGATCCAAAGAAGGACGCTTCAGGCAAGGTTCGTGTAGTATCACGCTCGGGCAAGTTCGTTGAGAAGACGTACACGTACATCGCCGACAAGTTCGATTACGATCCAAAGAAGATTGATTTCGGTACAATTCCATTCCAGACACCAGTCTGCAAGGAAGTACGGATTACCAACCTTCGTACCGATGCTCCACTTGATGTCAAGGAAGTCAAGGTCAAGTACTTCCCGAACGTTTACAAGTTCACACCATCAACCTTCGTAATTCCACCAGGTGGCTCGCAGATCGTTACCGTTTGTGCAACGATTACCGATACCCGTGAGAAGCTCGACACGATGGTCGTAAAGGTCGGTTGCTATGAGCAACTCACAACCGAACTCCGTGTTCGTGGTGAAGAGCCCGTAATCTTCGTGACGGACCAAGAGTGGAAGGACATTCCAGCAGTATCTCCAGGCGTAGCAAAGAAGGTCGAAATCATCAACGGTAACGTTGTTGATCTGATCATCACTGGTTATGACGAAGCGCTGGTTGCCGGTCAAGACAAGTTCTTCGACTTCAAGACTCCTTCTGGTGCTGCATTGAGCACGATCTTCCCACTGACCCTGAAGTTCGGTGAGCGCTACACATTTAATGTAACGTATTCACCACGTGGCGAAGCAGGTGTTAGCCATACGTTGAACGTACCATTCTACTCGAATGCAGTTTCTGGTGACTCGATCGCCGTCCTCAAGGGCAATGGTATCGAGAGCAACATCAGCGCTCTTGTCGAGCCATGGAACGTCCGCGTACTCGACATCATTCAGACAAACCAAGGCATTACACAGTACCAGCAGAAGGTTGTCTTCTCGAACCTTGGCAAGCAAGGTGTTGAGTTCCAGCAGCCAGTAATCACTGGTCCTGATGCAGCAGCATTCAAGATTGTTAACAATGGCGATGCTCAGTTCCCAATCACCCTCACTGGTGGTACGAATCAGCAGGAGCGTTACATCACGGTAGCATTTGTTCCAACAGAACTACCAAACCGTGGTGCAGAACGTGCTGATTACAGTGCAAAGCTTGAGTTCCCGAACTCCAGCGCCAATGCCCTAGTTCTTGACCTGAATGGTATTGCATGGCAACCACAAGCCAAGGGTGCTGATTATGACTTCGGCACATTCCAGGTTGGTGACGCCAAGGCATCTACACAAATCAAGATCGTTAACGAGCACTATCAAGACGTTACAAACCCAACATCTGGCGATACCAAGGGTACACACGATGTAGTCGTTACCGGTATCCGTTTTGTTGGTAACTCCACGAACTTTGCTGTAGAGTATGGTCCAACGGACGCAGCTCCATGGAGACTTGCTCCAGGCGAATCACGCGACATCACGGTCAGCTTCGACCCAGTAGCTTCTGGCACCTATGCAGTTGACTATGAAGTTGTCACACAACCAGCCGACATGACTGACGGTGCTGCTCCATACACACCGAAGTATGTCCTCAAGGCCCAGGTAACGGGTGGTGACTTTACTGTACAGGGTTCAGATGCTGAGCAGTACGTCTTCAACTCAACGGACATGACCATTCAGATCCGTCACACGGAGAATGGCGTACGTCGCTACAACATCGGTTCACCAACCGGTACCGATGCAGGCAACTTCTCGATTCTAGAGCAGTTTGTTGACGTAGCACCAGGTCAGACTGGCGTTGTTCATGTGAAGTTCATCCCATCGGCCGTAACCAAGTTGCGCAATGGTCAAGATCAGTCATTCTTGTCCAGCGACAAGGCAAAGGCACAAAGCCTGTCCTTCCGCAACGAGAGCTTTACTACATCGGTCGAGATCACGGATGCTGCCAACGGCAAGGTTCAAACAGCTACCTTGAATGGTGATGGCTTGTTCTTGGAAACAACGGACTTTGTTGGCAACGACTACAAGGTCGAAGTCAAGAAGTCGATCGACATTCCAGTAGAACTCAGTGCTACACCAGAAGCTCTGGACGGATCCGGACTCACCGAACTCCGCGTCAGGATTTCTTACGACAACAAGCTCATCCTCCCACGCCTGAATGCCCTGGTAACCAACGGTACTCAGATGCAGGGTGGTACCATCCACAAGGTAGAGCAAGTGAACGACAACATGGTTGAGATCGACGTTACGACAGCTCAACCAATCACCAGCAACGGTGGTCCGCTGTTCAAGCTCACATTCGACGCCTACCTTGGTACTGGCTCAGATCCAAACAAGCCGTTCACATCACCAATCAACATCTACAGCTATCCTGTAGACTTTGATAACTCTGATGGTTTGGGCGTTAGCAAGCAATACATTCTCTTCCATGACCTTCCTGGCCAGGTTGAAGTAGAGCAAGGCTGCGCCAAGGTTCTTCGTCTGGTTAACATCGGCCGCACCAAGTTTGGTGTTCAACCAATCGCTCCAAACCCAGTAAGTGGTCCAGCAGTGATCAACTACTCAATCGGTTTGGCTGGCCATACCCGCATCGCCCTTTACAACAGCAGTGGTGTTCTGGTAACTGACCTGGTTAACGAGAACCAGCAAGTTGGCACGTATGAGCTAACGTTCGATGTTACCACACTTCCAGCTGGCACGTACTACTATCGCGTGATCTCTGGCGACTACGTCAGCGAACCACAGGTACTCACCGTAGTACACTAAGCATCGTCTACAAAGCCCCCTCAAGCTTCGGTTTGAGGGGGCTTTTTTTTTTGTGCAGTCTTAGTCAGGAGGCATTCAACAGTCGAAAGCTGTTCTGCCGACGTCCGCACAATCTTCTGTAACAGAGTAGCATGCGTTGGATTCTCGTTCCCGAAATGTAGGTTTGAAGTTCATGTATCAGTCAACGGACATGAAACGTAACTGACGATGAGTGTTCACTTGAGAATGAGTCTATCATGAGGATCTGGATTTTTACCATCTGCCTGATCACTTCTTTAAGCGTAGCTACAGCACAGATACCATGGACACCTGTCCATGACCTCCAGCTTCGTAGAACGGTCATTGACGTACCCGAGAAATACGCTGCCTTGGATCTGTATCCAGGCACCAACGATGTGTGGCTTCCTGAAGGGTGGACGGCTAATATCTTCTTTGCAGGGCAGGCGCTGAATAAGCCAAGGTTTTTGGCGTGGGGACCTGACTCCGTACTCTTTGTGGCAAACATGAGCAGGAGCAACGTTCTTGCCTTTCCCGACAGGAACAGAGACGGCATTGCCGATACGGTCATCATTGCCACAAAGGTGCCAGGCACAACAAGCTCCATAACATTCCATCGAGATACCCTGTATGTGGGCAGCGAGAGCGGGATTACCAAGCGCTGGCGCAGCAGTGGGCAGGGTTACATCTATGACCAGAGTGTGACCATCGTCGACAAGTCATCACGTCCATCACAACTTGGAGGTAATCACCGAACTCGTACGGTTGTTGTAGATACCGTCCACAACAAACTGTACTTAAGTATAGGGTCGGAGAATAACGCCGATAGGGAACCAGACCGTGCAACGATCGAAGAGTTTGAGTTCGATGGTTCAGGTGGACGAGTTTATGCTACTGGTATTCGGAATGCCGTAGGTCTCGTTCTACACCCTCGAACGGGTCAACTCTGGGCTAACAATAACGGCAGTGATCAACAAGGGAATAATATTCCTCCAGAGTGGATCGACATGATCCGTCCTGGAGGATTCTATGGCTATCCTTTCGCCTATCACGTTGGCAACTGGTTCCCATCGTATTCTGGTGGGTATTCCGATCTTCTGCCGCTGACAGCGGCAGATTCTGCGTTGACGCGGTCAATGGTGCCGCCCGCTGCGCTGATCACTGCACACAGTGCACCAATGCAGATGGTCTTCTCACACCAAGGAATGCCAGCACCGTTTCGCAGTGGGGCCTTCATGGCCTTGCGCGGTTCTTGGAACAGAACGCCCATCAGCGGAACCAAGCTCGTGTACCTGCACTTTGACTCCGATCAAGATACCATTGCCAACTATGTGGCTGACTTCTGCACTGGATTCCTCATTGACTCAACCAATCCAGATTCGCGATGGGCCAGACCTGTTGGTGTAGCTTTAGCGGCAGATGGGAGCATCTATCTGACAAGCGACGACGAGAAGCAGTTTATTCTCCATTTGAAGCCGCCTGTAAACACGTCGGTACCAGACCATGGCTCGTTAGGTAGACCACGACTCAAGGTTTCGCCTAATCCAGCATTCGACAATGCCGTCATCACACTCTCGCGTCCCATACACGGTTCCGTGCTCATCGCCAATGCTTTGGGTGAGATTGTCCACCGAGAACCCATTGATGGAGAGCAGACGCGAGTATCGCTGAAGGCCGTCGTCCCTGGCACCTATACGGTCATTGTAACTGGCTCGGATGGAGAGGCAAGAGCATCACTGAGTGTGTTGCGCTGACGGCTGTAACATCAGTGCAATGCGCTGAGCAACGGCGTCGGAGCTATGCTCACCATACCGTGCACACAACTGCGTCGACCTAGCAACCATTGCGCGTCGGTCAGCATCAAGCACAACATCACCCAGCCAATCGGCCAATTCATGTGCATTGTTCACAACCTGCAGAACGCCTGCCGACGCTAAGCGCTGAGCATCAGGCGACCGCTGAATGAACGGTCCACATGCCACCGGCATTCCATACACCGACGGTTCAAGCACACTATGCACCCCGTCGCCAAAGCCCCCTCCCACAAACGCAGCATCGGCGATGGCGTAGAGCGAGAGCAGTAAGCCGACGCTGTCCACAACAAGGTGCCCCGGCGTTGAAGGCGTAGCCTGACTAAACGGTGTTGCATTGAAGACGTCGCACAAATGGCTGACGGTAGGGGGCTTGGGTTCATGGGGGACAATGATCAGGCGCAGATCATGCAGTGCATTGCTACGTGAGTTCGAATTGCCAGAAGTCTCGGAATGCTGCTTCACGAGAGCTAAAGCATCGGCAATCATCGTTTCTTCGGCAGTCCACGAGCTACCTACGACCAGCGTACAGATGCTTGAACGATAATCCAATATGCGTTGATCAGGCGTAGCAATCCGTTGAAGGATCCTGTCAATTCGAGTGTCGGGAATAACATGCACGTGCGGACCGTGTTTGGTACTTCCAACAAGATCCCTCAACTGCTGTGCATGGTCTTCGGTGACTGCCATGATCTCCGTACACTTACGATACACCGATGCAATCCACGGACGCAACAATCGATTGCGGGCAGCACTTGGTGCCGTAGCATTCACCAGGAATATTGGTGTGTTTCGACGGTGAAGCTCGCTTATGAGGTTTGGCCAAAGGTCGTAGCGATTCACAATGAACACCGTTGGACGTACAGCATCAATGCAGCGCCGAACGTTCCTTACCGTGTCGACGGGAAGAACAAACACAGCGTCGACGTCTGGATGACTTTCTGCACTAGGCAGACCCGAAACAGAGAACACGCTCACGACAATCGTTGCCTGTGGCGTGGTTTGTTTAAACCTCGCAATCACCGGCACCAATTGTTCGAACTCGCCCATGGAAGCAGCATGAAACCAAGCAACCACTGGTCTGACATTGGCATTGTTCTGCGTAGTGTCGATGTCATCGGCTGTGATCTGCCCACGTGCAGGGTTGTCCGCAGACGCGGCATTCGTCGCCACCAGCAGCTTACTGTTCAGCCTGTCGACGGCAGTTTTGCGTTTGCGAAGTTTCGTGTCCCACAATCGGCCAATCGAAAGCAAAGCACTTAACGACGGGAGTACGATCAGCGAATACCAAACGCTAACAAGGAATTGCATTACGATCCAGTAAAGACAGCTGGACGTTTTTCAAGGAAGGCCAACGTGCCTTCGGAGAAGTCATTCGTGCCGCAGAGCTTACCGAATGCTCGTGCTTCGAGTGCCAAGCCCTCGTCTAGCGAAGTATCTGCTCCACCAAGTACAGTCTGAAGTACTGCGTTGACGCTGTGAACAGGACGTGCTGCAACCATTGCAGCAAACTCGCTGACGGAGGGGAGCAATTGCTCTGGCTCTACGACGACGTTGACGAGACCCAGCTGCAGGGCAGTCTGTGCTTCAATCATGTCAGCCCGCAGGATGATCTCGATTGCTTTCGCAGTTCCAACAAGTCTTGGAAGTCGTTGTGTACCACCGTAGCCCGGCAGAATGCCAAGTGTAATCTCAGGTAAGCCCAACTTGGCCTTTGAACTAGCAAAGCGAAGGTGGCAGGCAAGAGCTAGCTCACAACCGCCACCAAGGGCAAAGCCATTGACGGCGGCGATCACAGGCTTGCCAAGACGCTCGATTGCCGTAAACACTCGCTGTCCATGTAGGGCGAAGTCAGTGCCGGTCTCATGCGTCTGCTGATGCAGCTCAGCAATATCTGCACCTGCTGCAAAAGCTTTTGCGCCTGATCCCGTTATGATCACACAGCGGACATCATCATCGGTTTTTACATCGTCTACAATCTGTCCTAACTCGTCGAGCAACTGTCTGTTCAGGGCGTTGAGTTTATCCGGACGATTGAGAGTAATCGTTGCTACACCAGCATCTTTTGACAGGATCAAGGTTTCCATGCAGTCAGGTTATCGGTGGACAAAATTTTCATCGCAAAGCTACAAACTCCCGTATGTTGGTCTGGTGAAACTCTATCCCCGCATTGTCACCACCTTGTTGTGGGTTGCCTTCATAGCTCTCCCTTCACCATCCATTCATGCTGGGGTTGGCAAGCTCGTTAAGAAGGCAGAACGAGAGATTGGTCCAGGTGTTCGGTATGCGAACTATGTGTCACGCGGACGTCGGTCGGTGAACGTGCATGCCGTGTACTATGACCTGGCCACCTCGGGTACGGCTCTACGTGTAGTGAAGGCCGGGAACCACAACACCGGGCGGTTGCCACTAGTTGGTCTGGCCCAGAGTTACGAAACGCAGACCTACAATACCGTCCTGGCCATGGTCAATGCCAATTTCTGGTCAGCTGGAAGAAACACACCCATCGGACCATGTGTGGTTGACGGTGAGGTTGTAGAGATGGTGCCATACAAGCATTGGAGCAGTGCATTCATCGACTTCACTGGTGCGGTGGTTATCGACACGTTCCGGCTTGGTGGACAGGCTACGATTGGTGGCAACGTCTTCCCGATTGAGAGTTGTAATCGTCGGTTGTCAGATAGCTCCTTTGTGCTTTACAACGGCTTTGCGGGCAGTGCGGTGCCGTCGGTATCCGAAGCGCGGCTGACGGCCTTGTACACCGAGTGGATGCGTGATTCTGCATTCCTACAGTCTGACTCGACCGAAGTAGGCATTGACTCGGCACAGGTGCGAGCAGCAATTGAGCGAGCGCAGATCGAGGCAAATGTCGAGCATGGTTTACGCAAGATCAGTCTGGATTACATCGGGAAGCCGTCGATCAACAAACCACTGAGTTGTGTTGTCCGCAGTATAGACACCGGCGAGGTAAGTATCCCGGACAATGGATGCATCCTGTCAGTTCCAAAGCATGTGTCGACGCTCCCCTGTGCCGTGGGCGATACGGTCTCGATATCATTTACGACGAATGTTCATACAAACAAGCGCTTCATGAATGCCGTCTGTGGTACGCCCAGGCTTGTCCGCAATGGCAAGGCGAAACCTGAAGCACAGCAAGAGGGCGTTACGGGCAAGCGATTCATTCGCAGGAAGCTGGCACGCACATGTCTGGGTGTAACGAAGGATGGCAAGAAGCTCATCCTTGCGGCAATCGAACCCACGGTCGCCTCTAAACGTCAACTAGGAGCCACGTTGCTTGAGACGGCCCAGGTAATGCGTTCGCTAGGTGCGTACCAGGCGATGAATCTTGATGGTGGTGGATCGACGGGAATGGTTATCGGAACGGATCACGTGTTCTTTGAAGGGGTCGATCCACAAACGCGACCAGTATCCGTTGGACTAGGGGTAGTCAAAATCGGACATGTGCTGAGTCAGCCAACACACTGACGTAACCATTGAGTCAGGCAACCCTCAGTAGAGCAGGTAGGGTGTTCGATCATGTCGGAACTGCACCACACCCTTATCGCACCGTTTTTCTATCTGGCTCCAGGGAGCCCCGCTCGCTAGCAGTTGCATATAGTCAACGGTGCCACAGGCCTTGGCGAACATCGACTTTGCATCGACAGTTATGGTCAGGAGGCCGGCATCGCGGAGTGCGCAGATCAGTGCCATTCCCGCTGTGAACGGTCGGTGTACGCTGCCTGGCATGTAGGAAAAAAAGTAACCGTGACATGGGGTGTTGGCATAGCTTCCGGTGTAAGGCATGAATTGTTGCCACACCGCTCTGATACCATGATTCTGCATACGCTGGATGATGAATGGGGAGCCAGTGAAGGAAGGTGACCCAACAACCAGGAATGGAATGGTTGTGCCAATGCCAATCGAAAGTCCACCAAGCTCACCAAGGAGTCCAGTCACCGGGTACATCCTTGCAGCTTCGATACTCGGAATATTCGGAGAGGTAGGATACCACGAGAGATCGCTGAATTCCCATGGCATATCACGTGACCACCGCTTGAGTTTAACCACCGTAAGCGAGCATGTACGAGCCTTGCCATTCGTACCGGCAGACAACCAGCCCATGCCATTGATCATGCCGGCAAGCTCGCCCATGGTGAGGCCGTGGATGTAGGGAATTGGCAGACGGCAGATGAAGTTCTGAAACCCTGGATCGGGTACACTGCCATCAACAGCCAGGCCGCCGAGCGGGTTTGGACGATCTAGAATGACGACTGGCAAGCCCCTTTCCGCACACGCATCCATGACCTCCGTCATCGTACTGATGTACGTGTAGCTTCGCGAGCCGATGTCCTGCATATCCACCACCACAACATCGGCGTCAGCAAGATGCCTGTCGGTTGGTTTCCTGTTTGCACCGTACAGCGAGAGCATGGGTGTTCCATTGTAGCTAGAGTCCTGCACATGGACACCTGCACGAACAATTCCATAGAAGCCATGTTCTGGTGTTAGGATACGGAGCAGTGTAAGGCGTGCCGTGCGTTGAAACTCCTCGGCAGTCGTACGTCCGGTGTTGGACCTGGCAGCAGAGTGGGTGACGAGTACGATGCGCTTGTTACTCAGTAATGCGAAGTCCGTGTCAACAAGATTGTCTATCCCCGTCTTGACGGATTGGCCCTGCAGCAGGGACGTAGCAGCGAGGATCAGCATGAGTGGGATCAGACGACGCATCATGTACATAGCGACTACCTGCGAGAGCGTGGGTGAAACATCACGTGGACTTCCTTGACGTATTCACGGTCGATATGGGTGTAGATCTGAGTGGTCCCAATATCGGCATGCCCTAACATCTCTTGAACGGCCCGCAAGTCGGCACCACCTTCAAGTAGATGGGTGGCAAAGGAATGCCTGAACAAGTGCGGGTGCACATGCTTGGTTAGGTGCGCGCGCGACGTAGCACTTTGGATGATGTTCCAGACTGACATGCGCGACAGTCCCTTGCCACGTCGGCTAAGGAACAACACGTCATCCGTTGCATGGTGTTTCGCCAGATCAGGTCGTACGTGAGTGCGATAGCGTTCGATCCAACGCATGGCTGTTGTACCAATAGGGACAAGGCGTTCCTTGCTGCCCTTGCCAAGTACGCGGACCAGTTCCACTTCCGGCAGGACATCGTGTTGTCTTAGCGTGATCACTTCCGACACACGTAGTCCGCAAGCATACATCGTCTCCAGCAGCGCACGATCGCGAATCTCAAGTGGCGTTGCCGGCACCGCCGATTGTTCGGAAGGAGCAACGGCATTGAGGAGCTGGTTCATCTCGTCGACGGTTAGCGTCTCTGGCAGACGTGATGCCTTGCGCGGCATTTCTATTGCTTCGGCAACGTTGGTTTCG
Source organism: Bradyrhizobiaceae bacterium (assembly GCA_024103135.1). GTDB lineage: Bacteria > Bacteroidota > Ignavibacteria > Kapaibacteriales > Kapaibacteriaceae > OLB6. Next base: position 14,336 of record JAGFIZ010000022.1, read on the forward strand.
CTAATGCCGACCGAGGTTAGGTATCGGTAGAGTTGTTTGATACTGCTCAGATATCGTGCACGACTTGAGGCACCAAGTCCAGCGTCCGATAGCATCTCGAAGAACTGTCGCAGAATGGTCCGATTCACATCGGAAAACCGCTGGATGCCACAGGAGTCAAGGAATTCGGCTAGACGACGAGTGTCGTTCTCATACGCCGAAAGCGTCAACTCTGCCAGCCCCTTTTCCAATCGTATGAACTGGAGAAAGCGTTTGAGATCGCGATCGAATGGAGTCTTGGCAGCGATACTCACGTTGACCTTGGTGGCTGTTGCACTTCTTTATAGCGGACGCGTTGGTGGGTGGTCCCAAGCAGATTGCGTACGAAGGCATCTTTCACCAAGGCAAGGTCGTGCATGGTTAACGGTGTGTTTGCTAGTTGCTCGTCGGCAATGCGGTCCAGAATAATCTTGTCGACCGCTGCTTCGATCTGATCGCGTTGTGCAGTGTCGACCAGTCTCGACACGGCTTCGACTGCATCAGCGAGCATCACAATGCCTGTTTCCTTACTTGTAGGCCTTGGGCCAGGATAACGGAAGTCTTGTGGATCGACTGTTGCATTCTCGGTAAGTCTAGCTTCTTCGACGGCGGCAGCATAGAAGTGCTTGATAAGGATCGTACCGTGGTGCATCGGAATAAACTGTGCAATACGGTCAGGCAGCTTGTACGTTGCCGCGAGTTCGATACCATCCTGCACGTGTTGACGGATGATGGCGACGCTCTTCCTTGGTGGGAGTCTGTCGTGCTTATTCTCAATGTCGATCTGATTCTCAACAAAGTACTCGCTCTTCTCGATCTTCCCTACGTCGTGGAAATATGCCCCGACCCTAGTAAGCAGAACATTGGCGCCAATCGCCTGAGCAGCAGCTTCACTGAGTCTGGCCACTGCCAGCGTATGCTGGTAGGTGCCGGGAGCCCGCTCGTTAAGCTTTCTTAAGAGCTCATGGTTCAGGTTGTTGAACTCTTCGAGACGGAGGTCCGTGGCGACGTTGAAAATTCGTTCGAATGCGAGAATGATGCCGAAGGTGAGTAGGGGGCTGACTACGGCGTTGGCGGCAGCCATCACGAGCTTAGGCCACATCCACTGTATTGGTGCGCCGCGTTCAAGGTCGATCGCAACTACGGCAACCACCAAGCCAAGGAATACGGCAACGATGGAAGTAAAGATCTGCGTTCTGCTGTGAACATTTCTGGCACTGTAGACGCCAAGCATTCCACCCACAAGCAAGACTACGACGGTACCATAGTCATCACCACGAGCAGCACCAACGGCAAAGGCCATGGCAACGGTGATGAATAATGCCGTGCGTGCCTCGTAAAGGATGGTTATGATCATCGAAAGGGCAGGAACGACAATGGCATACTCAACAGGGAGTATTGGGTCAAGGCGGACGGATAACCAGCCAAGTAAGGCACAGAACACGGGAAGACCAACGAGAGTGCCAAGCTGACCCAGACTATTGAATGAGGCCGGTCTGAGGAAGAACAGGTATAGACCCACAAATCCAACGATGAGTGCTGCGTGTCCGAAACTGCCGATGATGGCGAAGATGTTCAACTGTACCGCCGATCGAATGTACTGTGCATTCCGATAGGCCATGAGACGCGCCAGGACTTGCTCGTTGACGCGCTGGCCTTTGCGGACAATGACCTCTCCGCTTCGAACAATCTCCAGAGTCGTAGAAACGCTGCTCTTGCTAACAGTACGTTCGTGAGCTGTGGCCGTACCATCGTAGATCAACGTCGGCATAGGCACATCACGAAGTGCCGTTCGCAGTTCGTTGCCGATGGTTGCCGGGGCAGATGATGCCATGGATGCAACCTGATCCTGAACGGCCTGCAAACTGGTCACCACTGCTCTGTCGACCATTGTTGCAGCCCCATCGGCGGCAATAATCAACACCGTTGAACTTGCAGAACTTTCATTGCGAATGTTGGTGATGTAGGGGGCTGTGCAAACCTTGATGATCTGACCCGTGTACTTGGCAAACCACTGTGCTGATTCTTGTCCAACTACAGACCTGGCCTTCGCAATGCGGTGCTGTACCATCTCTGCACTGACCATGCGTGTACGAAAGACGGTCGGTGCATATCGTGCTGCTGAATCAAGTTCTGCTTGCAGGTCATGTGGACGTTTTGGAACAGGGTAGGCATAGTCAGCCACAACATTGTCCTGTGCCCAGGTCGTACCCAGCAAGGTATGATCATACGCTTGCTGGTCGGCTTCTCCTCCAGAACCGGGCAACAACGCCGTGATGATGAGTACGGCGGCGATGAGTATGGTCCACCGTAACGCAATCGTGAGTGCTGTTGCGCTCTGACTGGTTTGATTCGCTTCGTCGCGTAATCGTTCGTAGAGTGTTCTGGAGGATTTGCTCACTATGTCCCCTTGAATTTCGGCGATCGTTTCTCGATGAATGCCGCAACGCCTTCTGCATAGTCAGCACTTTCACCAGCCCGCTGTTGGTAGGTCTTTTCCAGTTCGAGCATGTGTTCCAAAGGCTGTGTGAGGCCTTGTTGAAGGAGGTGCTTGACAAAGCCATAGGACTGTGTTGGCCCATTAGCATACGCCGTAGCCGTCGACTTAAGAACCGTTGCAAATGCTTTCGGATGAACCACGGTGTTAACAAGTCCAAGCCGTAGTGCTTCGTCCGCCGCTATGGGTGCATTCCGTGTAGCAAACTCAAAGGCCCGTGCATATCCAAGCATTCTCGGATAGAAGAACGTTGCGCCACTGTCAGGTACCAAGGCAATCCCGATAAACGCTTCAACCAGTCGTGCTGCAGAGCTCATAATGCGCACATCGGCCGCAAGGGCAAGCGAGAGGCCTGCACCGGCAGCGACGCCATTGATGCCGGCGATAATCGGCTTTGGCATCGAGGTCATTGCCCTCACAATGGGATTGTATCGACGCTCAAGCGAATCACTAAGACTGCGCTTGCCATCGCCCGAGGGTGCATCCTTCAAGTCCTGTCCTGAGCAAAAGGCCTTGCCGGCTCCTGTAAGGACCACACACCGTACATCGGGATTCGTTGTGGCATCGGCCAATGCCTGTTGTAGTTCCGTGGTTAACTGTTCATTGGCTGCGTTATAGCTGTCGGGACGATTCAAGGTAATCGTACCAACATTGTCTTCGATGGTATACAGGATCGTGCTAAAGGTGCTCATTTACTTTCGAATCCAAGTTCGGTTGGTGTTAGGGGAGAAAGTGTATTGCTTAGCTCGGACATGAGCTTGCCCATGAAGGCACAGGTGACCAGCACACTTTGCTTCTGGGCTTCGGGCGAGATACCGTCGAGTGCTGCTTGAAACTTGTCCAGCAGGGCTTTGTCGGAAAAGCCCACACCAGGCGCACACGAAGCCGTGATCTGTTTTGCTTCGTCAACTGTGAAGAGTTTCGAGAAGTATGAAGCAAGTCGGTGCTTGAGTTCTACTTCGGGCTTAAACGTCTGCTTGATGCGTGAGAAGGTTTCCTTGAGAATGCTTTGTCCCGCGTCGGACTTGACCAGACCAGAAAAGCTGGGGAGTATGGCATCTTCGCCGAAAGCAGCAGCCATGGCTGTAAACGATACGGGGGGCAGGGCACAGTCCACCACGGCCAGGTAGATGGTGTCAGGCGGTACCGGACTGGCAGCGCGCGTCGTTACGGTAGTAGCGCTCATCATGAGCAACAAAATGGTCAGTACCCACAGTGCGGGAATACGATGCAGTGTCGACGTCATGAGTTGCTCCATGTGGGTTTGCGTTTTTCTACAAATGCAGACATGCCTTCCTTCTGATCCTTTGTTGAGAATAACAAGTAAAAGTTCTTTCGTTCAAATTCAAGTCCACCCTCGAGAGTGGTGCTATGAGCCCTCAGCACGGCTTCCTTAGCAAGCCTTGCTGCAATCGGGGCTTTCGACGCAATCTCAGAAGCAAGAGCCAATGCCTCGTCGAGATAGGCCTCGACGGGGACGACCTTGTTCACGAGACCGGCCTCGCGTGCCTGCTCTGCCGAAATGGTCCGCCCAGTGAGTACCATTTCCATTGCAAGTGCCTTGCCGACTGCGCGCGTCAAGCGCTGTGTGCCGCCAGCTCCGGGCATTGCGCCAATGTTGATTTCGGGCTGCCCAAACTGTGCCGTTGCACTGGCAACAATCATATCACACAGCATGGCCAGCTCACAACCGCCACCAAGAGCAAAGCCGCTTACGGCAGCGATGACTGGCTTCTTTGTCTGCCGAATGCGCTCCCAGCGCGCAAACTGATCACGCTGCAACATGGTTACGCTGTCGGCATCGGACATTTCGGTGATATCTGCTCCGGCTGCAAAGGCGCGTTCATTGCCGTGGATGACGATACAGCGGACGCTGTCATCGGCATCAAAACGCTCAAACGCGTCCACTAGCTCGATCATGGTCTGTAGACTCAATGCATTCAGTACAGCAGCACGATTGAGTTGAATTACACCGACACCGTCAATCGGTTGGTAGGTGCGAATACAGCTATAGGATGGTGTGTTCATGTTCATAACTCGGTGGTCAAAATCCCCGTCAAAAGTTGGTAAGGGGCTTGAATAGACGGAATTTAGTGACTGTATGGACAACGTCTTCGATCCTTCCGTACCAACTGTAGGTACATACCAGCCATCGGCTGATGCACAACGGCATGTACGAGCCCTTCGTATTCGTGAAGGAGAATCCGTACGTGTGCTTAACGGAGCTGGAACCATCGTTGTTTGCAGAGCTGCTGCAGGCGGACAGCTTGAGGTAGTTGACGTTACTCAGACTCCCAAGCCCCCTTCCACAATCCTTGCAATGGGGAGGATCGACCATCGCGACAGGATGGAGTTTGCCATTGAGAAAGCCGCAGAACTTGGTTGCACGGATTTCATCCCGTTGATTACGGACTACAGTGCTCGCGAACGTGTGACCACGGAACGGATGCAGTCAAAGGCCGTGGCAGCGTTGACGCAGAGCGGCAATGCATGGCTTATGACCATTCATGCTGCAACGACGCTGAATACGTTGCTCGCGTCGCTACATTCCGACATTGCCGTGATCGTTGGGGATGCCGATGGGATCAGGCCAACCGTAATTGGCTCTTTGGGGCAAGGGGCTATGGTTTTGGTTGGACCAGAAGGTGGGTTTAGCGTTCGTGAGCAGGAAATGATTGATCAACGAGCACCAATTCGGTGGGCGATAAATGCACAACGGCTGCGGACAGAGACCGCAGCCGTTGCATTGTTAAGCGTGCTTTCCGTGCAACGCGTCTGAACATCAGAACCCAGTTAGCGGGTTACCACAACCGACGTTGATGTGTTGCGGTCACCAACGGTGACCATCAAGCGATACAGACCACTTGAAAGTTGGTTTACCGGAATCTGAATGAGTCTGATTTGTGGCGTCATGAACTCATTGACCAGTTCCTGTTGTTGTCCGGCAGCGTCGACAAGGACAACGCGAACGTGTGAGGGTTGTTCAACGGTGACCTCTGCCATGCCATGCGAGGTCATTGGTAGCGGTGCTACCCGAACAACGCCGTTCGACTGTTGGTCTTGCTCGTTCACACCAGTAACACCGTCGACAAACAATCGTGTGGTCACCGGTAGGTGATCGCTTACCGTTGAAGAGTACGACGAGAGATAGGCCTGTGGGCTTTCCAGATAGGTGCGGTGCCAGGATGATCGCAGGTCCGTTGTGATGAAGCAATGGTCGATAAAGGTTCGATTGAATCCGATATAGGAACCTAGCCCCTTTACCTCCATGGCATAGGTTGGCGAGAACCAACGTGCAGTATCATTGACGAAGACCTGATATGGAGAGGTCTTACTGGAATCGACAACACTCATCGTCAGCACATCGTTAAAGTCGCCGATGAAGATGAGTGACGAGTCGCTATAGAAGTCGACAAGGTAGGCATGAAATGCCTCGGCATCCGTCCTTCGACGCTGATAGTCTGCTTCTGCCGTGGCACTGTCGGTTGCCTTACCATGGATGTTGAAGCAGACGTAACGTTTGACCTTGCCGTCAACAACGGCGTCAAAGGTTACCCTGTACGGGAAGCGTCCATTAGCCCAAGCTTGTGCCCCACCATTCACGGCAAGGCCGCTGGTGACAGGGGTGACCACGGCCTTGTTGTAGATGTAGCACATCTTCTGCGTTGATGGAATGTCGTACGTGTAGAGAACACCGTAGGATCCGTCGATGGAATCTGCCAACAGTCTGGCAGCGGTATCGGAGGTGACTTCCTGCAGGGCATAGAGATCGGCGCCAACCTTGTTCATGACCTGGCGGATGCTGCGACGCTGACGGGGCTTGTCAGACGGACCTAGCGTGGTATCAGCCGATCCGTACCACTCAAGATTCCAGGAGGTAATGTCCAGAGTGCGCGATGTTGCAACAGTATCAACTTCTACCGGAGGAAGTCCAACGTCTTCTGCGAAACGAGGGAACACCTGAAAAGCACCACGGAACTGACTTACACAACCAACGATATCAACGAAATCCGTAGGGATCGACAAGGAGTTCGTTGCGATGTTGGTAGCACCATCAATCCGTACTTGAAAGTCGTTGCCCTGCTGGTCAAGAACTGTGTAGTTCGTTTCTGCCTGGAACGACCCGGTTTCTAAAAACTTCACACGACGAATCTTGATCAGCATTCCCTCCATTGCCTCGCCAACCAATGGAATGGTGGTAACCTTTGGCGATGGAACTACCCGCTCGGTTGGTACAACGGTAAAGGTGAATTCACTGCCTGCTAGTTCCAGCAAACCCGTACCTGGCTGGTCAGTGGTTGCTTGAAACTCCGTAAGCAAGGCCTTCTCGATGATGACGCTGTCGCCTGGCTGCACACCCAGTTTGAATGCGCTATTGAATACGGCAACACCGCCGGTCTTGTCCTGTATGTAAGCAGTATTCCGAAACTCGTTGTTGGCTGTAACACGTCCGGCAACCTTAGCCACAACCGTACCGATGTCCTGCTTACGTGCCTCGGCAATGGGAATAGGCTCTTGTGAGCGAACAGTACCAATGCCCGTCATTATCGCAAGGCAGGAGAGAAAAAATTTCATGTGGTGTTCCATACGATAGATCAAAAAATCGACAGCATTACATTGTCAGTCTGTTCTGCTGACGCGTCCCAAGTATACAGCATATACGACTTTCCACGCTCAAGAGTAACGTTGGGAAGGATAGCTGCAATGTTGGTTGATTGGTATTCACGGATTTCAAACGTGTACGTGCCAGGGGGCAGTGAGGCAAAGTTCGATGACAGACCGGGATCAAAATCTTCGGGGAGTAGACGAGGCCCGTCCTTAATCCACACTTCGACGGTTGCAAACTTGTCGACGTTCTGAGCCATGTGAGTAAAGCGAATCACGGGGTTTTCGGTGGCTAGTAGAACAGTGTCCTGTATCGCGCGTCGAAACTCCACGACATTCTTCGTACTGCCATAGGCAAAGAGTATAACTCGCGCCTTGCCGCCGAGTGTATAGAAGGCCGTATCGCGCAGCTGCTGTTGATTGTTCTTGAGTACGAAGCCCGTCGGTCTACCAGCAGGACATTGAAGCCAGCCAGATACTACGCCGCGCACGGCAGTGGTAGAGTCTGTAGCGGCGACGACTATGCCGAGTGTGTCAACGTCATCGGTGACGTTAACGACGCAGACCTGCGCAGGATCAGGGTCCGGGAACGATAGAACTCCATCGTCACATCCATTTAGGACCGCAATTGCTGGGAGCAAGAGCGTGAGCATGGTAACAAGACCACGCCGACGAGAGAACAGGATATCAAGGTAGTACGACATGTTTTTCAAAATGAGTACCTCACTCCCAATTGCATGCGCCAGCGTGAGTAGAAGTTGTCCACCGTATAAACACCGCTGCGTCCGTTGGTCACGGGTTCAGCATAGGTCATACGTAGTCTGCCTTGAGCGTCAAACGGGGAACCACCGCTAGTGTTTAGGCCAAAGAGATTGTAGCTCTGTTGATTGACGTACTTCACGAGACCCCAACTTGGGTCGATCAGGTTGAGCACGTTCTGGATGTCCCACGTCAACGACACCTTGTCGGTTCCAAACCCTGGCAAGTCTTGCGTAATGCGTAGGTCGAATCTGTTGCGCCATGGCTCACGGACAAAGTTTCGGGGGAGGATTGAACCCTGGTACTCCTTAAGAATGGGGTTTGCATCGATAAGTGCCATCAATTGTTCCCAGACCTGTTCCTTTGTCCGCAAGTCCGTCCCTGTTGGCTGTTCGATGACTACGCGAGTGTTGTAGTCTTCCCGACGTGGAATGTACAGAAGGTCGTTCCCACTGCTTGCATTGTCACTATTGTAGTCTTGAGCATAGCTCAATGAATATGGTCTACCACTCGAGCCATCGTAGAATGCACCGAAGGTAGTCGCCACATCCTTGCTCCATTGAATGCGATAGGATGCATTAAGAACCACGCGATGCGGAAGATCAAAATTCGACCGACCTACGGTGGCGTTGTTGGGGTCGATGACGTCGGTGAGTTGCCACTGTGACGAGGCAGTGGAATTCATGCTGCTATTGAGGTCCTGCGTCCGCGAATAGGTGTAGGCAAGCATGGCGGACAGGCCAGGAACAATGCGGTTGTTGGCAGCGAGTTCAAGTTGACCCATGACGGAGAACTGATGGCCTGCATCTCTCGAGCGCATAAGGAGCACCTGAGTAAACTCTGGTGCATTCAAACTGTCGGCAGCAGTGCCTGAATAAAGCGGACGACCATCGACGGGACTCACACCGCGAATCGTGTCGCCGTTTACGACCCAGAAGGTGTTTGTTCGCCTGAGGTTCAGATTGGCATAGTCAACCTGATTCAGGAAAGAGCCATACATACCTTCCAGCGTAAAGGTTAGCCCCTTGACAATCTGGACATCGCCCCCTAAGGTGCTGCGCCATACCTGTGGCATCTTGAAATCATCGGCCGTGATGTTGATGGCCGACGTGTTGATCGGTGAGCCAGGATAGGTCGAGTCGCCAGGTCTGGGAGGGGGCGTTGTAAGCGACCACTTGATCGGCTGTCGTGTTACCGGATCCAGGATTAAGCTTTGCGAATTGAACGAGCCAAGCTGTGCTCTGAAAAAATCAACGCCAGTGTTGGAGTATTGATTGCTCAACCACACGGCTGCAACCTTGCCGGTAAAGATGCCGGTGCCGCCACGAATTTGGAGCGTTCGATCACCGGAGACATCGTAGTTGAAGCCGATTCGAGGCGAGAACATCACGGCATCGGATGGTACTCTGGATGTGCTGTAACCAGGGAAACGCTGTGCAAAGACGGGATTCTCCGAGGGTGTATCCAGGAATACTGGCACGTCAATGCGGACGCCACCGGTAAATCGCAGTTGTTCGTTGTATTGCCACTCGTCCATTACGTACAACCCTGCCTGTAGCATCGACCAGTTTGCTCGTGGCAATTCTGTGCCTGTTACCGCAGTGTTTGCGTAGCTGACCTGATAGTTGTTTGGTGTACTGTCGGCAAAGGCACCGACGTTAGGAAACTGATACGTACCTAGGTAGTCGGCAATGAAGAGGTTGTCGAACTTGTAAAACTCATTGTTCGTACCAACGGTGACGGTGTGATCACCAAAGTACATCGAGAAGTCATCGGTTAGCGCAAGGACAGTTTGGTCCAACGAGTTGGCATGAGAGTTACGCTCTTCACCCAGCAAGACGCTCTGTGCTGCACCTACGGTAATGCGTACCTCCGGGAATGGCGTTCCCAGTAGTCGTTGGTCGTTGGTTTGTGTGTATGAGAAGCGCAATTGGTTGCTGGCAGACTGACCGATGATGGCATCCCACTGCGCAACAAACTGATTGTTTAGACTTTCGAAGACGTTGACACGATTGGCAAGACTAAAGGTCGAATTCGTGCGGGTAAGATTCCTGTCCTGAATGGCGTAGGTGAAGTTGTGACGAAATTGAATTTTGTTGCTCTCGTCGATGTTCCAGTCCAGTCGAGCAATCACGTTGGCGGTATTGTTGCGCACATTGAACACATCGTAACCGCCGGGGTCGTAGCCGAACTTTGTTTTACTGATTTGAATAATGTCGTCAAGTACCGACTTCGGAACAGCAAAGTTGTTCAAGGCATTAGGGTCGTTGACGGCTACCTCCAACGGTGT
>JAGFIZ010000090.1 GCA_024103135.1 Bradyrhizobiaceae bacterium
ACACGTCCATCCGTCGAAAACTTCAGCGCCCCACTTACGGGGTCGCACCACATACTACTGCCCTCGTCGGTATAGAATGGTGCAGTCGACGCCGCTACCGAGCCCCCTCGAAAATCCAACCCAGCAAAGTACCCAAACTGCCATACATCATACTGGTGCTGTGCACGCACTGCATGTGTGCAAAGACATAGCACACCAACAACCAACCATCGAGGAATGGCACCGTTCATGGTACACATGACAATTAAAGGGGCAATTGGTTCAATGCTACGATATTTTTACCGGATGGAAACTGTACGATTGCGACCAAAAGAACATCAGCGATTACTAGGCGGACATCAATGGGTCTTCCGCAACGAGATCTCCCAAACCCCACAAGCAGAGCTGGGTGAGATCGTACGCGTTGTCTCACATTCCGACCGCTTTCTGGGCATTGGTTTCTACCATCCAACGTCGCGCATCGCCGTGCGAATCATTTCTGACATCGAAGAAAGGATCGACGTTGAGTTCTTCGCAAAACGCATACAGCGAGCATTAGAGCTGCGTCACCGCTTGCTTCCTCAAGCAGAGGCCTATCGACTAGTGTTTGGCGAGGCCGATATGCTAAGCGGACTCATTGTTGACCGGTTCGATAACACCCTCGTCATGCAGATGCACTCTGCCGGTATGGACGTGCGCATTAACGAAATCGTCGACGCCTTACGGCACGTCATTCCCGACGTCACTGGCATCGTCGAGCGCAACACCATGGGTACGCGCGTGCAGGAAGGACTGCCTCATCGAGATGGCGTAGTGTGGGGAAGCGTACCTGATCGCATTACGTTTCTGGAAGGACCAGCAAACCTAGAGATTGACGTGCTTGGCGGACAGAAGACAGGATACTTCCTCGACCAGCGTATCAACAGAGAATGGATTGGCAAGCATGTGAGTGGTAAACGTGTCCTTGATGCATTCTGTAACGTTGGTGGCTTCTCTCTTCACGCAGGTCATGGCGGTGCAGCACACGTTGTGGGTATCGACAGTTCCGCAACTGCCATCGCTGCAGCAACGCACCATGCAACAATCAACAACCTGTCGCAAGTGCAATTCCGTAAGGCCAACATGTTTGATGCCTTGCGTGAGTATGCAGCGAACGAAGAGCAGTGGGACGTGATCATTCTCGACCCACCATCGTTCGCCAAGAGCAGACAATCGTTAGGTGGTGCCAGGGCTGGCTATGCAGAGCTCAATCGAAGTGCATTGAAGCTTATTCCGTCAGGCGGTTTACTCGTTAGCGCGTCGTGTACGCAACTCTTTGCCGAGCACGACTTACTGGACGTGGTGTACGAAGAGTCTGCACGATTGCGTAGAACGCTTCGTCTTGTGCACCGCGGCAACCAAGCTCCAGATCATCCCGTACTGTTGGCAATGCCAGAAACGCAGTACTTGAAGTTCCTGGTGTTTGAAGTCTGGTAAAGCGTCTAACACATTACTCTTTGTCCACATGGACTAGTTTACATTGCCTCGCTAACCAGCATACCGTACTTTGCATCCGACAACGAACGGATGTTCCCCAATTACCGAACGTGTCATGCTAGACTACTTTAACGAAGACGATGCTGCCGACGATCAAGAGAATCAAAATCTCGACGAGACGTTGCAGCGCTTTAGAGAATCACATCAGACGGGTCAGTGGCAGCAAGGTCTGCCTACCCCCGAAGCCCTTGAAGGCATTGTCCACTACTGCCTCGAAACACAAAAGTTCGACGATGCCCTCACCTTTGCCCGAATGTGGCGTGAGCGTGCTCCGTACAGTGCCGACGCCTGGCATAAGTCTGGCATTGCCTTAGGAAGCATGGGACGTTGGCAGGACGCTCTTGAGTCATACGACAGAGCTGCCGAGCTGGACCCTGTCGACACCGACATTGCCGTCAACCGAAGCATTGCCCTGGAGCAACTTGGCAGGTATGACGATGCCTGTGCCATTGTCGAGCGTATCCTCGAAGTTGAGCCCGACAATCCCGATGCCTTGTTTACCAAGGCGATGATCCTTGAGAAGAGGGAGCGGTTTGACGATGCAAAGCGACTCTTCACCTATTTGTCCAGGAACGAGTCGTTCACCCGTGATGCTCTGTTTGAACTCGCCTATTGCCAGGAAGCTCTTGAAGAGTTTGACGATGCCATTGGCACGTATGACAAGGTTATCGACGCCGACCCCTATGACGCTAATGCTTGGTTTAACCGAGGTGTGATCTTTGGCAAGAAGGGAGCGCACCGCCTGGCCATAGCCAGCTATGATATGGCAACCGTGATCAAACCAGAGTTCGTCAATGCCTGGTTCAATCTTGGGAATTCCTACACATCGCTAGGAAGGATCGACGAAAGCATCGAGGCCTACCAACATGCACATGTGGCAGACCCGGAGGATGTTCACGTTATGCACAATCTCGCAGCATCGCTCGAAGACAAAGGCGACCTTGACGGAGCCATTGCGATGTTCACCAAGGCCCTAGCAGTTGACCAACTCCACCTTGCTTCGATCTTCGGCCGAGGTACCTGTTACGATGCACAGGAGAGTTACGCGGCGGCAATCAAGGACTACGAAGCAGCCCTAGATATCGACCCATCGCAGGG
>JAGFIZ010000094.1 GCA_024103135.1 Bradyrhizobiaceae bacterium
TGGACGGCGCTCCTTAACTACGCCTATTTTCATGACCCCGAACATACGGAGCGGACGCTTCTTATTTATGGTGTTTTTGGGATTAGTTGTATCTAATTCTTCTGGATTTAAAAGGTGAATGGCTTGATTAATCACTCGACGTCAACACCGTAGCACTGTCCACGCAAGCGCACGACCATAAAACGCTGGGTGTTGTGCCGTAACCACTGCCATACCCACTGCCACGTGTAGCGCCATGTGTAGCGCCATGTGTGGTGGCGTGTGTAGCGCCATGTGTGGTGACGTGTGTAGTGCCATGTGTGGTGCCATGTGTGGTGGCGTGTGTAGCGCCATGCGTGGTGGCGTGTGTGGTGGCGTGTCTGGTGCCACGTGCAGTGCTTACTGACGTCCAGTAGGCATTCTAGACAACCGTGCATGTTTTGATCTGCACATCCTGTATTGCCGCGTCTTTTTTGAATTTTTAGTCTTGTCTAATTTTTATTTGTCATATTGCATCCTGGTCATTGTACAACCGTACTGCTTCCATGAACAATCCTCTACACCATCGGGAAATGCAACACCAGCATTCACCACCTATGCTTCGCAATCAGCGCCCAATGTCAGCTTATACGTCACACTCACCACTTCGGAGCACCGCGTCAACTGCTCTTGCGGCATTGGCACTCTTGGTTGTTACTGCTTGCAACAGCGTACAGCCAGAACAACCCGACGACGTTCTCGATGGCGTTATACCAGGGCTTACCCAAACACAGAACCGCATGCATTTGGCGGGTGACGAGGCGTTTAATGACGAAGTCTTTACGGCAGAGAGCGGGCTCGGCCCGGTATTCGTCACCAGTTCCTGTGGAGCATGTCACCCGGGCGATGGAAGGGGGCATCCTAGTACGGCACTCATTCGCTTTGGTCAGTCTACGCCTGGTGCAAACCCTTGGATTGGTCGCGGTGGACCGCAACTGCAGCAGCATGCCTTGCCAGGCTTCCGTGGCGAGATACTGCCTGCAGGTGTACCGCACAGTACGTTCCTTGCACCCATCGTCACCGGACTTGGCTATCTCGATGCCGTGAGCGACGCAACCATCCTTGAGTATGCTGATGAGTTTGACAGCAACGGTGATGGCATCAGCGGTCGACCCAACCGTCTGCCTCCTCCCCCCTACGTGCAGCTACGTCCCGGCTCAGATATCCAGTCACAAGGCGTCATCGGGCGCTTCGGACGGAAGGCTAGCGCCGTGGACCTTCTCCATCAAACTGCCGTTGCCTACAATCAGGACATTGGCATCACATCGGAGTTCGAGCCTATTGATGCCCATACGTTGTTGACAACAGACCCGGAGGTACCGACGGCAACGATCAACGCCGTTGTCTTCTACCTGCGCACCTTGCGCATACCACCCCGACGCAACAGCAATGCACCATCGGTGTTGCGCGGCGAGCAATTGTTCACAACCGTTGGCTGTGCTTCATGTCACCGTCCCACGATGGTCACCTCTACCAGCACGATTCCACAGCTAGCTCACCAAACCATCCATCCGTACACCGACCTCTTACTTCATGATATGGGGCCAGAGCTGGATGACGGATACACCGAGCATGACGCCACATCTAGTGAGTGGCGAACAACGCCGTTGTGGGGACTCGGCCTTAGTGCAAGCAGTCAAGGCGGACGTCTCTTTCTCCTGCATGACGGACGCGCCCATTCCCTTGAAGAAGCCATCGACTATCATGGTGGTGAAGGGGCGATGGCACGAAGTCGATACCGCGCACTTA
>JAGFIZ010000095.1 GCA_024103135.1 Bradyrhizobiaceae bacterium
TGGACGGCGCTCCTTAACTACGCCTATTTTCATGACCCCGAACATACGGAGCGGACGCTTCTTATTTATGGTGTTTTTGGGATTAGTTGTATCTAATTCTTCTGGATTTAAAAGGTGAATGGCTTGAGTAATCACTCGACGTCAACACCGTAGCACTGTCCACGCAAGCGCACGACCATAAAACGCTGGGTGTTGTGCCGTATCTACTGCCAAACCCACTGCCACGTGTAGCGCCATGTGCGATGCCGGGTGTGGTGGCGTGTGTGGTGGCGTGTGTGGTGGCGTGTGTAGCGCCATGTGCAGTGCTTACTGACGTCCAGTAGTCATTCTAGACAACCGTGCATGTTTTGATCTGCACATTCTGTATTGCCGCGTCTTTTTTAAATATTTAGCCATGTCTAAATTTTATTTGTCATATTGCATCCTGGTCATTTTACAACCGTACTGCTTCCATGAACAATCCTCTACACCATCGGGAAATGCAACACCAGCATTCACCACCTATACTTCGCAATCAGCGCCAAATGTCAACTTATACGTCACACTCACCACTTCGGAGCACCGCGTCAACTGCTCTTGCGGCATTGGCACTCCTGGTTGTTACTGCTTGCAATAGCGTACAGCCAGAACAACCCGACGACGTTCTCGATGGCGTTATACCAGGGCTTACCCAAACACAGAACCGCATGCATGTGGCGGGTGACGAGGCGTTTAATGACGAAGTCTTTACGGCAGAGAACGGACTCGGCCCGGTATTCGTCACCAGTTCCTGTGGAGCCTGTCACCCGGGCGATGGAAGGGGGCATCCTAGTACGGCACTCATTCGCTTTGGTCAGTCCACGCCTGGTGCAAACCCTTGGATTGGTCGCGGTGGACCCCAGTTACAGCAGCATGCCTTGCCAGGATTCCGTGGCGAGATACTGCCTGTAGGTGTACCGCACAGTACGTTCCTTGCACCAATCGTCACCGGACTTGGCTATCTCGATGCCGTGAGCGACGCAACCATTCTTGAGTATGCTGATGAGTTTGACAGCAACGGTGATGGCATCAGCGGTCGACCCAACCGTCTGCCTCCTCCACCCTATGTACAGTTGCGTCCTGACTCGGATGTCCAGCCACAAGGCGTCATTGGCCGGTTCGGACGCAAGGCCAGCGCCGTGGACCTTCTCCATCAAACTGCCGTTGCCTACAATCAGGACATTGGCATCACATCGGAGTTCGAACCCATTGATGCCCATACGTTGTTGACAACAGACCCGGAGGTATCGACGGCAACGATCAACGCCGTTGTCTTCTACCTGCGCACCTTGCGCATACCACCCCGACGCAACAGCAGTGCACCATCGGTGTTGCGCGGCGAGCAATTGTTCACAACCGTTGGTTGTGCCTCCTGTCACCGTCCAACGATGGTCACCTCTACCAGCACGATTCCACAGGTAGCTCACCAAACCATCCATCCGTACACCGACCTCTTGCTTCATGATATGGGGCCAGAGCTGGATGACGGATATACCGAGCATGACGCAGCATCCAGTGAGTGGCGAACAACGCCGTTGTGGGGACTCGGTCTTAGTGCAAGCAGTCAAGGCGGACGTCTCTTTCTCCTGCATGACGGACGCGCCCATTCCCTTGAAGAAGCCATCGACTATCATGGTGGTGAAGGGGCGATGGCACGAAGTCGATACCGCGCACTTA
>JAGFIZ010000115.1 GCA_024103135.1 Bradyrhizobiaceae bacterium
TCTAGAACGATTCCATAGACCGTGGTAATCTGCAGCAAGAAGTGGTTTGTCGATCGTACCTGCTGTACCGTTCTTGATTGCATCCACAACCTCTACATCGTATGCATCAAGATACTGGTAGCCACCACTTAAGGTAAACGTTCCGATGCTGCTTAAGGCTAGTGCAACCTGCATGCTGGCTTCGATGCCTTGTGTAGTGACGCGAGCAAGGTTACGGTAGGAGTAGATGTTCCTGTCCTCAATTGTCCCGTACAAATAATATTCGATCAGATTCTGCAAGTCATTGCGGAACACTCTGAGGTCGGCATTGTAGATTATTGCAGCGTCGGAAGAGAGCTCACGTAGTCCATCTTCATACCGAATGCCAAGGTCGTACGAAACGCTTCGCTCTGGCTTGAGTTGTTGTCCAAGTCGTGCTGCTCCAATCAGGTCATAGCCAGCACCTGGCAAGCGGTTGGAGAACACAACGAAGAGCTGACGGAAGTCTGGTGCCTTAAAGCCACTTCCGACGGAACCGCTGAAACGCCAATGTTCAAAGGGCTTCCACAGCACGGAGAAGCGTGGATTCAGGGCACTGCCGTACACATTGTTGCCATCGTAGCGTGCACTGAGAACGTATGAGATCCACTCAGTTGGTATGCCCTCCCATTGGGCAAACGCTACATAGGTTCGATAGAACTGTGTACCGTCTGGATTTGCAGAGTCGGCATATCGTGTTCCGTAGATGTCGTCATACAAAAACTCACCCCCTAGCGTTGCACGGTCGGCACTGCCAAAGATGTAGTCGTACTGACCGTACAATCTCCCTATTCGACGCGTCATATCGTCGACTTCGCCCGAGCTACCCTGCTTGACGTCAAAGTTGTACCGCTCCTTGTATGCCGAACCGTAGGCATTGATCTGCAGGTGTGATCTGTCGCGCGTCCACTCCGTACCAATCGTAGCCGACAAGTCGTACTGCTCTACGCTCCCACTATTCTTTGCAATCTGACCAAAGACGCTTTCGATAAACGTACCTTCTGTTTCGGTGCCAAACAGTCGAACCCAGCTTTTGAGTTTCCAGTATTTGTCAAGCCGGAGGAGTCCCTTGAGCTGCAACGTCCCGTCCTGAAATCCCGAGTATGGCACTTCCAGCGTATCCTTCATCAACGAAAAGCTCGATGCATGCTGGTAGTCAAGGAAGGCACTCAACTCCAGACTATCGGTTGCATAGCCCCCTTCAATCCGCAGCTCTGCAGGACCACGTGTAAGGTACTGAGCACGTATGTTGCCACTCATACCCTGTGGTGGTCTTGCAGAAATGATGTTAATCACACCAGCTAGTGCCTCCGAACCGTACATGCTGGACATCGGGCCCTTCACAACCTCCACATGGTCGATGTTACCAACCGACAGGCGCGAAAGATCAATCACACCAGCAACCCGACCAACTACTGGCTGTCCGTCAAGAAGGATGAGCGTGTAGTCCGGGCCCAAGCCATTCATCTGCACGCCAGTTCGAACGGTCCCTTGAAGCAACAAACCACTTTGTTCCTTGAGCAGGTCTGCAAGTGTGACCATGGCCGTGGTCTTGATGCGCTCCTGGCCAATTACTTCCACGCGTACAGGAGAATCCTGAAGTCGAACATTGTTCCGAGTGCCGGTCACTACAACGGTGTTCGCACGAACAATTCGCAAACTGTCGGCAATGTGCGTAGCAGAAGAATCTGCCTCTGTAAGTGCGTCGAAAAGATTTGTCGAACTACAGGGGTATGGGGCTAGGTAAAGCGTGATTAAGAGCGCGCAAACCGCTCTTACTGTGTGGTACATCCAACAAATTTACGGCTGAAAATGTCGATCAAGAATGCCGTCGTCTATGGCAACCACACAACCCTGCTGATGTTAGGTCCGCTTGGTGCACTCACCACCACATAGTACATCCCACCAGCAACTCCTGCCATGTCTATCGACTGTTGAAGAGCACCTGGGGCGGACTCATTGCGGTGGAGGGTAGACTGACTTACAACCTGTCCATTCGATGAGAGGAGCTGTACGACATACTCGCCGGGTTCATCCCCTTCGACGGTGACGTCGATCACGTCTGCACTCGGCCTTACCATGGTATTCACGGTGGTTGGAGTAAAGAATCGCAAGGACCTACCCTTGATGTAACATCCCGTGATAAACAGTCTGCCCGTAGTTGAAGCAGAGGTTGGACAGGTTACGCCAACCCATTGAATCTTTTCAAAACGGAGCGGTGCATCGGTGGTGCTGCCAACCAGGACGGTACCGAACAATGCATTGATCTGCTGCTGCGGATTTACAACCTGCACGTTGGCTTGAACCATTCTAATCACTCTGTCATCACCACGCGTGCTGATTGAAATTTTCCCTCGGTCAAATCCGCGTGGAATGAGCACATCCTTAGGGATGACAAGATCTGCACGCAATGAATCGGCGAAGAGTGGCAACAGTGCAGGGTCGGCATTCACGATGATGGGAATCTCGAGATTGTCTGTTCCTGCTTGAGCAGTGACTGTGGCTGCACGGAGTGACAAGCTTGTTGTGTCGATTACTGTTACGCGGACGTAGGCCTTGTCCTCACAGCCGAATGCATCACGTCCAACGACTTC
>JAGFIZ010000133.1 GCA_024103135.1 Bradyrhizobiaceae bacterium
CTGACATGGCATACGGAACGCTGTTTAGACGAAGCCGTGGTGTGAGTGCTTCACCGTTGACGGTGAGTTGTACCCAGTATGGCTTGTCCATTGGTGGGAGTGGACTTGACTCTTCACCTAACGTGAGAGTGAACACACCCATTCTAAAGTTCACGGTGCAAGGGTTGCAGACAACGATGTTGTCTTCCGTTGTTGCACCAGCATGGAACGACACGATGACGGGATAATCGCCGTCAGCTACGGGGTCGCCATTTTGTTGAAAGAGCTGTCCTTGCAGGACCATTGTCTGAGGGAGTTGTGCCAACATCGTTGCAGCACCAAACAGCACAACACCCAGTAGTGCAGCGCAGAAGGTTCTCATTATGGTGTGCTCCAATCATCAGTATACTCCTTACCATTGACCTGATCCTTCCAGGTTATCTTTTCGTACACAAAGGAAAGACGTTCAACCACATTGATTCCCATACGATCTAGGAGACCATCATCATCTACATCAGGGTCGAGATGTGCAATGGAAGTAACCAGGATGTTGGTTAACTCGATCTTGAGAAAATTCTCCATTGCGCCTTGCAAACTTGGCCGCTGTACAGTCAATGTAGCTCTGGCGATAGGCTTGCCAGAAGCACATAGTGAAGCCAGTAGTGCAGATGTTGCATCAACGCGCTTGGTAATCGTTATCGGTTTGTGCATTCGCTTTCCAGTTGACTGTCCGGACTGGGGATCTCTTGGACTTACAATTCCCCAGTCATAGCCAAGTAACTGGATGGCCCCGTCAAAGCCTTTGACCACGACTTCACCATCTACTCCTTCGATTTGTAAATACGCTTCGTACGCTGCCTGCATGGTCGCAGTCGTACCCACAAGTGCCATCACCATAATGGCGATGGCTACAAAGACTCTCTTCATCGTTGCCCCTACATGTTGGTGGAAAGGAAATGAAACACCAACTTATAACACGAGGGCGATTTATGTTCCAGAGTGCACGCACAATCCGGCACTCCCTACCACGGAGTGAAAACACTCCGTAGTAGAAAATGCTTGAATTGGTTATAGCGCGAAGGACTTGCGGTATGCGTAAGGAAGGCTATGGCTGACTACCGATGCGGATAACAACACCACGTCCAACGTTCAAGGCATAGGTACCGATGGCAAGATCTTCAACGTTGATCTTCACGACGTCATTCTCCATCCACTGCATGGCGAGCATTATCTGACGTCCATATACATCCGTTGCAACAGCGCGAGTGGGTAAGCCCCCTGCCACCTGTTGCTGTGATGATGGTATGCCCCGAACATAGATGTGCGTGGTGGCTGGTTGTGGCCACACATGCATGTCGGTCGAGTATTCGAAGACGCTTGATGTTTGTTGATGTTTTGCAACTGGATAGAACCCAACCCATCCCGACGTTGTAGCGCCTTCAATGTGGCCTGCGGCAACAAAGCCAACAGAGACCCAGCCACGTGCGGTTTCCTTGTAGACATAGTCTGCTGCAATGACTGCCCCGTTCTTGCGCAGTTCAAGCTGTGCAAATGCCGGCATTGCAGCGAAAACGATGAGTAAGAGTGCAATGAACTGTTTCATCGCTACCTCACGCGGATGATGTAGAGCACTGCAGCGTTAGGCGTGTTCACTGCTGCTTCACGACGTGCAGTTTGCCGGGCCGACGTTGGGTTCATTGAGAGCCGACTCGGCATGGTGTTGTTTTGGATTTCATCGAGGAAGGGACCATCGTCGAAGCCGTCTAGCTGACCATGATACGTGCCCAGTGTGCGATAACCCTTTGATGCGAGGATTGGCGCTTCACGAATCCGAGCGTAGGCATACTGATCACGCGTTCCATCGTCGGCACCGCGCAGATACATCCCTTGCAAGTCGGGTAGGTTGAAGTCCGTCAAGACATCGCCGTCATCGTCACCGTCGCCCCATGTTTGTGCGATGACCTCATAGAGCATTGGAGAAGACTTTGAGCTCATGGCTCTGCCATCGCAGACCATCCAGCCATCTGGCACGCGATCGGCTGGGCCTGCAAAGGGCATAATTGAACCGATCGGTACGCCGCCCGGGGCACTCAGAGCGTAGGGCACGCTATGTAAGGCCAGACGTGGTTGAAGTGCTTCGCCATTCACCGAAATCTGCATCCAGTATTGTCTGTCCATTGGTGGAAGGGGGC
>JAGFIZ010000134.1 GCA_024103135.1 Bradyrhizobiaceae bacterium
CTGACATGGCATACGGAACGCTGTTTAGACGAAGCCGTGGTGTGAGTGCTTCACCGTTGACGGTGAGTTGTACCCAGTATGGCTTGTCCATTGGTGGGAGTGGACTTGACTCTTCACCTAACGTGAGTGTGAACACACCCATTCTAAAGTTCACGGTGCAAGGGTTGCAGACAACGATGTTGTCGTCCGTTGTTGCACCAGCATGGAACGACACGATGACGGGATAATCGCCATCAGCTACGGGGTCGCCATTCTGTTGAAAGAGCTGTCCTTGCAGGACCATTGTCTGAGGGAGTTGTGCCAACATCGTTGTAGCACCAAGCAGCACAACACCCAGTAGCGTAGTGAAGAATGTTTTTATCATGGTGTGCTCCAGTCATCCACATACAACAAGCCACCCGATCCGTCCATTAACGCAATCTGTTCGTAAACAAAGGAAACACGTTCAACCCCTTTGCTTCCCGTACGTTCTCCCAGGCCATCACCGTCTACATCTGGGTCAAAATTGGCAATGGAGGTAACTAGAACGTTTCTTAACTCGATCTTGATAAAGGTCTCCATTGCGCCTTGCGCTCCTGTCCGACGTAAGATTAATGTCGCCTTCTTGATATGCTCACCAGTGGCACAACGCGCGACCAGGTGCGGGGTTGTTTTATCAATTCTTTTCGTGACAACAAATGGCTTATGCATTCGCTTTCCAGTAGCCTGGCCTGATGCTGGATCACGTGGGCTTACAATTCCCCAATCATAAGCTAACACCTCAATGGCTCCGGCAAATTCCTTGACTTGAGCCTCGCCATCTATTCCTTCGATCTGTAACAAAAAGTCGTACGCTGCCTGCATGGTCGCAGTCGTACCCACAAGTGCCGTCACCATAATGGCGATGGCTACAAAGACCCTCTTCATAGTTGCCCCTACATGTTAGTGGAAAGGAAATGAAACACCAACTTATAACATGAGAGCGATTTATGTTCCAGAGTGCACGCACAATCCGGCACTCCCTACCACGGAGTGAAAACACTCCGTAGTAGAAAATGCTTGAATTGGTTATCGCGCGAAGGACTTGCGGTATTCGTAAGGAAGACTATGGCTGACTTCCTATGCGGATAACAACACCACGTCCAATGTTCAAGGCATAGGTACCGATGGCAAGATCTTCAACGTTGATCTTCACGACGTCATTCTCCATCCACTGCATGGGGAGCATTATCTGACGTCCATATACATCCGTTGCAACAGCGCGAGTGGGTAGGCCCCCTGCCACCTGTTGCTGTGATGATGGTATGCCCCGAACATAGATGTGCGTGGTGGCTGGTTGTGGCCACACATGCATGTCGGTCGAGTATTCAAAGACGCTTGATGGTTGTTGACGTGTTGCAACTGGATAGAAGCCAACCCATCCTGACGTTGCTGTGCCTTGAACGTGGCCTGCAGCAACAAAGCCTGCGGAACACCACCCTCGCGTGGTTTCCTTGTAGACATAGTCTGCCAAAATGACTGCCCCGTTCTTGCGCAGCTCAAGCTGTGCAAATGCCGGCATTGCAGCGAAAACGATGAGTGAGAGTGCAAGGAACTGTTTCATCGCTACCTCACGCGGATGATGTAGAGCACTGCAGCGTTCGGTGTGTTCACTGCTGCTTCACGACGTGCAGTTTGCCGGGCCGACGTTGGGTTCATCGAGAGCCGACTCGGCATGTTGTTGTTTTGGATTTCATCGAGGAAGGGACCATCGTCGAAGCCGTCTAGCTGACCATGATACGTGCCCAGTGTGCGGTAACCCTTTGATGCGAGGATTGGCGCTTCACGAATCCGAGCGTAGGCATACTGATCACGCGTTCCATCGTCGGCACCGCGCAGATACATCCCTTGCAAGTCGGGTAGGTTGAAGTCCGTCAAGGCATCGCCGTCATCGTCACCGTCGCCCCATGTTTGTGCTATGGCCTCATAGAGCTTTGGAGTAGCCTTGGAGCTCATGGCTCTGCCATCGCAGACCATCCAGCCCTCTGGCACATGGTCGGCCGGACCAGCAAAGGGCATGATGGAGCCGATCGGTACGCCGCCCGGGGCACTCAGAGCGTAGGGCACGCTATGTAAGGCCAGACGTGGTTGAAGTGCTTCGCCATTCACCGAAATCTGCATCCAGTATTGTCTGTCCATTGGTGGAAGGGGGC
>JAGFIZ010000028.1 GCA_024103135.1 Bradyrhizobiaceae bacterium
CGCTCTTGTCTGTGCTGCGCTTTGCACGGACACTCGACCAGGGCTTTACGTAGAGCCATGAATCATCATCGGGATTCACATCAGCCATCATCGCATCGGCTCCTGACCACGGATACCAACCACCTTCGAAGCCATTGGCACTATACGTTTTGTCGTCGCGTACGAAGATGGGCAAATGATAGGCACCCAGTGCCATCACATTGGTAAAGAGACTCTGTCCAAATCCCCATACCTCAACGGCACAGATACCGCTACTGCGATCAACAAACGTGGCCCCGAGGTTATCAGATCGCTGCAAACCACCATCATTACAGATCCACAGAGTTTGGCCGACGATCATGGCGTCCTGAACATCGTAATGTATTGCAGAGCAGGACTTCCATGATACACCTCCATTGGTACTCACATACGGAAAGATGCCCCCTACAACCAGCTTCGTTGTATCGACATTCGAAACGGCAAAGGCCATGTCCCACGTGATCTGTCCCATACCCTTGCCTGCAACGTCGTAGTCGAACAGGTTCGGATTGGTTGCGGATGGTGCTTCGGGTCCGTCTACATCTCCACAGCAAACATGACTAAAGGAAGTCCCGTCATTCGTGCTCTTGTACATGCCCCACACACCACCCACGTCGCCCTCCGAGCCCCCATACATCACCCACACGCTGGATGGTGCTGCAGCTGATGTTGCAATGAGCGCTCGGTGAGTGATGGCGTTATCGCGCGGAATCGGCAGACCCTGTGGAAAGGTAAAGGCGCCGTTGGCAAATCGTACGAATTCACTCCACGTATTGTTGTTGCGCACGGCAAAGACGGCCTTGCCGGAGGGGGCGTATTCAAGTTCCCAGTATCGACCCTTGCTACCGGACATGGTTGTCCATGTCAGGCCACCATCCGTGCTCTTCTGCAGTCCGTTGTTGTAGGCGATGATGATGGTGTTTGCATCCGTTGGATGGATGGTTACATGCTCCACCGGGGTTGGGTTTGGATAGTCCAAGCGATGATCAATGCCATGAATGGAGAACGTTCTTCCGCCATCAGTAGATCGTGCGAGACCAACATCAAGGGCCGCATATACCAGGAGTGGATTCGATGGCGCTACAACAAGGTCATACACTTGTTGCGCAAACAGCTGATCAGTAACTGGTATCCACGACTGCCCCCCATTAGCCGACCACCAAACGCCGGCACTAATGGTCCCCACAACAATCGTTTCCGGAGTCGAAGGATGTACAGCCATACACCGGATAACACCGATACCCTCTGAACCAGTTTCTTTCTTAGCATCCTTGTCCCAGGTGAACGGACCGATGTTTCGCCAGGATGCATCGGCTTGGACGACTGCTGATGATTTTAAAGAATGACGTATACGTTGATGCTGGATGGCTGACTGTACTATCCACCCTTCGGCATTTGCCTGACGGATGTGTTTGCCGATCCAATCCTGAACATCGTACTGCTCCAAGCTCGGACGCTGCTCCTTCCCACCTTGGGTATGGGTGCGTTCTTGATCCAAACGCATCCATAACATGACACTGTCGATGTTGACACTGTCATTCTTGATCGCCGTGTACCACCGTGCTTGCTTATGCGACGGACGTGATTCAAGGCCCTCTCGTTCGAACTCTCCCGCCAGCATGGTTTGTGTACACAGGCAAGCAAGGAGGTAAAGTAACAGCTTCATAGGCGGACAATCTTAAACTCAACACGCCTGTTCTGCTGTCGGCCTTCCTCGGTTGAATTTGGTGCAAGCGGCTTTGATTCGCCATGACCAATGGCCTTAAGTCGCTTAGGATCTACACCCATTGATTCCAGATACCGCTTTACTGCTTCTACACGCTCGGTCGAGAGGCGTTTATTGTCAGCACTGCCTCCTACGTCGTCAGTATGTCCGTGCAACTCGATGGTCATCGTCGTGTTCTGCCGTAGCAGCTCGACCAGTCTGTTCAACTCCGTTTGTGACTCTGGCCGTAGCTCGCTCTTGCTAAAATCGAAGAATACGTTGGCGAGTCGAATGATCTCGTTTGCACGCAATGGTACAAGGTAGAGGTCCCGATGAATCTCATTGAACTGCTGAAGCTCACGCGTGTCTAGTTGATCACTGATTGGATAGTAGCCCTTTGCTTCAGCCCTAAAACCGTACAAGTCACCAGCAGCAAGGGCAATGGCATAGGATCCTTCGGGCAGTACTGAGTGTGCTTCCCCGACCGATACGTTCTTGGTAAGACTCTCGTACTGGACAACCGTAGCAATGGGCTTCTTGGTCGTAGCATCAAGTACTCTGCCAGAAACAAGAACTGTTGGACGTGGCGCAACGCCAGCAGTTAACTGGATACGATAGATATCGGCACTACCATCAGTGTCGTTACTCGCACTCATGTAGGCATACTTCCCATCGGCTGGAACCGTGAAGTAGGCATCCCACTTGTCGGTGTTGATGCTTGGACCAAGGTTCTCCGGCTGACTCCAGTTCTGCCATGTATCGTCCAACCGTCTGGACATCCACACATCCATTCCTCCATACCCACGGAGACCGTCGGTAGCGAAGTAGAGGGTTTGTCCGTCGGCAGCAACGAACGGACTCATCTCGTTACCCCACGTACTGAGTGCGGGGATGTGAAGGGGCTCGGAAAACGTGCCATCGGGTTTACGAGTAGAAACGTACAGGTCCTTGTCGCCAAACGAGTCGTCCCGTTGTGCTGCCATGATCAAATGCTGTCCACTTGGGTCAAGACACATTTCCGAGAAGCGGTTTCTGTTGTAATAACGATCGATATGTACCTGCGTCGGGACCGTCCACCACCCATTTTCCGTGCGTGAAGTAACACTGATCCCAGCACCACGCGGACGTCCATCAGGATAGTACGTGTTCCCTACGATGGCGGTATTACCATCTGGCGTAATCGAGATCAGGAAGTTGCTGCCCCAGTTGTTGAGTGGTGGCCCAACGTTCATCATTTGTCCCCACGTTCCATCTGGCTGCAGGTCGCTCACGTAAATATCTTCGGCCTCGGGATTCCCAATGTTCCCTCTGTACGGGTATCGTCCGATATACAGCTTTCGGCCATCGGCACTGATGACTGGCGAGAGGTCGCCAGCACTGGAGTTTACAAGCGGACCCAGGTTTTCGCGCTGGACATTTTTTGGATAGTCCTTTGCAAGACGAATTGGTTCTTGCTGCTGCCGGACAACAAGGTAGTCAACATCGAGTCCGCATGCCCCAGCCACGGCAATCCCTATGGTACGACCGTACACTCGGGGTTCCTCGGTGTAGGTTACCACCTCGTCGTTCACCACAACGGCAACAGCGGATCCTCTACGCCTAATGGTCAGGATATTCCACTCTGTTCCTTGCTTCAATGCCTGGACCGGCGCAGAAGGAATCACCTCTTGTTGGGACTCCTGCTCATAGCGATAGGCAGCAAGATTGCCACCAGGGGTATAACCAAGAATGTTGGCATTACCGATGTCGGCAGTGGCATAGACAAGACCAAGCAGCGAGGTAGCTTGCCCGGCATTCCACTTCAGTCGTACTTCGATGTCGTAGTCTGCCTTCAGGTCAAGATAGACTAACGGTGCAGGAAGGTACCACCAGCCCCCTCTGAACGAGCGGACAATGCGATACACACCTCCATTGATCGTAGCCGAACCATATTGCCATCCTCCAGTTGTCCACGCTGGATTCTGTGCATTGAAGTCCTCACGATACACTTCCGGCAGCTCCGCAGAAGTCATGGTTCCAACCAATGCGAGGATAGCGCAACAAAGAAGTGCACAGTGCCTGATCATTGCTCCTTTACTCTTCCAGGTATGTATAGCCGTAGAGTCCAGAGCGATAGATGTTCAGGAACTCACGACCTTCATGGCTAGAAATGCGCTTTTCTTGCACTGAGGTATTTACCCATGCTTCGATGGTTCGCACAAGCTTGCGTGCATCAAACTGCACGTAGTCGAGCACATCGGCAACGGTTTCTCCATCGATGACGGTTTCGAGAGCATAGCCATCGTCCTTAACCACAACATGCACGGCATTCGTGTCGCCAAACAGATTGTGGAGGTCGCCAAGGATTTCCTGATAAGCACCTACGAGAAAGACGCCAAGGTAGTAGGGCTCCCCGGTGAACTGATGTAGTGGAATCGAGGTACGGAAGTCCCTACCCCCAATGAACCGATCGATCTTGCCATCGCTATCACACGTAATGTCCTGCAACGTTGCAAGTCGCGTGGGCTTTTCGTTCAGCCGGTGCATCGGCATGATGGGAAACAACTGATCGATGGCCCAGCTATCGGGAAGTGACTGGAAGAGACTGAAGTTGCAGAAGTACTTGTCGGCAAGCAGACGCTGTAGCGACTTCAATTCTTCTGGAACGTTCTTGAGGTCGGCCGACATTTCGTTGACCTTGTGGGCAATCGACCAATAGAGTTTTTCGACCTTTGCTCTGGTTGCAAGATCTACGATACCGAGCGAGAACCTGTCCAACGTTTCTTCTCGAAGCTGCTGGGCATCATGCCAGGCTTCGAACATGTTCCGCATGTCGATGCTTTCATAGACCTCCAGCATTTCCTTTACCATTTCGTGATCGTCCTCGGTCGCACTGTCGGTTTCTTGCCAGGTAGGTACGCTTGCTGTTTCGAGGACGTTGAAGACCAGGACGCTATGATGGGCGGTAAGCGCACGACCGCTCTCGGTGATCAGGTGAGGATGCGGGAGGTTGTTTCTGTTGGCTGCGTCTACGAGGGTAGCTACGGCATCATTCGCATACTCCTGAATGGAGTAGTTGATGCTCGATGCGTAGGAACTACGGGATCCATCATAGTCGACTCCCAAGCCCCCTCCAATGTCGACGAAATCAATCGAGCACCCCAACTTCATGAGTTGCACATAGAATTCGCTTACCTCGCGAAGACCACTCTTGATGCGCCGGATATTGGTGATCTGCGAGCCAAGGTGGAAGTGGATGAGTTTGACGCAGTCGAGCATGTTCTCACTCTTGGCTACGTCAATTGCTTCGAGCAATTCTGCAGCGTTGAGTCCGAACTTGCTGTGATCTCCCCCACTCTCTTCCCACTTGCCACTGCCCGACGCTGCAAGCTTGATCCGAATGCCAATGTTTGGTCGTACACCAAGACGCTTGCTGATGGCGCTAATCAGTCGTAGTTCGATGAGCTTTTCGACGACGATGTAGATACGCTTGCCCATCTTCTGTGCAAGCAAGGCCAGTTCGATGAAGTCCTCATCCTTATACCCATTGCAGATAATCAAGGCATTCGGATTATCCATGATGGCCAACACTGCATGCAGCTCTGGCTTGGAGCCCGCTTCGAGGCCGATATTAAAGCGCTTGCCGTGGCGGACAAGTTCTTCGACTACGGGGCGTTGCTGGTTGACCTTGATCGGATAGACCGAATAGTAGTTGCCAGTGTACTCGTAGTCAGTACCTGCCTTCACGAAGCAGCCGGCAATCTTCTCGATCCTATCGTCGAGAATATCCGGGAACCGCAACAGCACCGGCATCGACACATCGCGGTTCAGGACGTCCTGAATCACTTCCATAAGGTCGATGTTGGGTCCCTTGCCCTTGCGTGGACTAACCACGACGTGACCAGCCTCGTTCAGACTGAAATAGTTAATGCCCCAACCGGGGACGTTGTAGAGCTCCGAGGAATCCTCGATGCGCCATTTACGCATGGGCTGATGTATGTACGGGGTGACAAAAAACGAACCGCAAAAGTACGAAGACTATATTTGCTGCCTATGCCAAACACTGTAGATCTTGAATCGCTCAAGTCGCAGTTCGCCGATTACCTGCGACATAAGAAGTACCGCACCACCACGGAGCGGACGATTGTGCTTGAGAAAATCGCTGAATTGGACAGACATTTTTCGGCCGATGAGTTGTATATGACGATGAATGCGGACGTGAATCGCGTCTCACGTGCGACGATCTACTCCACTCTAGACCTTCTTACGCAGTGTGGTATACTTGTCAAACACCGCTTTCAGGGTGAGAGCGCGCATTTTGAGCTTACCTCGCGGCTACCTAATCACGACCACCTGATTTGCACTGAGTGCGGACGTGTTGTGGAGTTTCGTAACGAAGCCATCGACGACATCCGAGATTCCGTTGCCGAGCAGCTTGGTTTTAAACCCATTTCGCATTCACTGCAGATATTCGCCGTTTGTCACGACCCACTGAACTGCGAACACAACCGCCCATGAACCTCGTAATCGTTGAATCGCCAAGCAAGGCAAAAACAATTCAGAAATATTTGGGTGATGACTATTCCGTTACCTCCAGCATGGGGCATATCCGTGACCTGCCTGGTAACGATAAAGCCATCGATATCGCCAACAACTTCACTCCCCATTACGAGATCTCGGAAGACAAGCGCAAGCTTGTTGCCGACTTACGAAAGAAAGCAAAGGCAGCGGACCTTGTATGGCTTGCAACTGACGAAGACCGCGAGGGTGAGGCCATTGCCTGGCACTTGATGGAAGCACTGGAGCTGGATCCTGCTCGCGTTAAGCGCATTGTGTTTCACGAAATCACCAAGCAGGCAATCTTGAATGCCATCAAGAATCCACGATCGGTTGATACTGACCTGGTTGATGCACAGCAAGCCAGACGTGTGCTAGACCGCCTGGTTGGTTATGGTCTGTCGCCAGTATTATGGCGCAAGGTGCAGCGCAATCTTTCGGCTGGCCGTGTGCAAAGCGTAGCCGTGCGACTTGTAGTAGAACGAGAACGAGAGATCCAACAGTTCTCGGTCACGTCACAGTTTAGAGTCCTGGCAGAATTCACGGCAGGAGGAAAGAACTTTACGGCCGAGCTGCCACATCGCTTCGACACCGAAGAACAGGCCTATGCATTTCTTGAAGCATGCAAGGGTGCAACGTTTACCGTAAATCAGCTTGAAACAAAGCCAAGCAAGAAGTCTCCTTCAGCCCCCTTCACCACATCGACATTACAACAGGAAGCATCGAGAAAGTTGGGCTTGTCGCTGGCACGCACGATGAAGCTCGCTCAGGATTTGTATGAAGGCGGACACATCACGTACATGCGTACCGACAGCGTAAATCTTAGCGACGTAGCCATTAGTGCAACGGCTTCGCACGTGTCGGCTGAGTACGGACAAGAGTATAGCTCACCAAGAAAGTACACCACCAAGGTTGCAAGTGCACAGGAAGCACACGAGGCCATTCGTCCAACAGACGTCCTTGTCCGTGGTGCAGGCGAAACAGACTCGCATCGGAAACTCTACGAACTCATCTGGAAGCGTACCGTTGCTTCACAGATGTCTGATGCGCAGCTTGAAAAGACTACGGCGACCATCTCGATCAGCACGCTACCCGATGTGCTTGTTGCCACGGGTGAAGTCATGGTCTTCGATGGCTTCTTGAAGGTGTACATGGAAGGCACAGACGATGACGGCGAGAAGGAAGATGCCAAGATGCTTCCTGCACTCACGGTCGGTCAACAACTACCGCTTGAAGTACTTCGTGCACAGGAACGCTTTTCACGTCCACCCAGCCGCTTTACCGAAGCCTCGCTTGTTAAGAAACTGGAAGAACTTGGCATTGGACGCCCATCGACCTACGCACCAACGATTAGCACCATCCAGTCACGCAACTACGTGGTCAAGGAAGACCGTGACGGTAGAGAACGTACCGTACGAGAGTTGGTGATGAAGGGGGCTTTGGTTTCGACTGCAATCGAACGACACGTATCGACGGAGATTACCGGTGCCGAGCGGAACAAGCTCTTCCCTACCGACATAGGTGGCATCGTTACGGACTTCCTACTGAAGCACTTCGAAGACATTATGGACTACAACTTCACTGCTACCGTGGAGAAGCAGTTCGACGAGATTGCCGAAGGTGCTCGTGCCTGGAATGCCATGATTGCGGAGTTCTATGGTCCGTTCAAGGAGACACTTGATCGTACTTCCGAACATGCCGACAGGCAAAGTGGCGAACGCATACTTGGCACTGACCCTCGTACTGGCAAGCCCGTGAGTGTGCGCCTAGCTCGTTATGGTCCAATTGCTCAGATCGGTGATGCCGACGATCCGAACAAGCAACAGAAGGGACTCCCTGCTAGCCAGAGCATGGAGACCATAACGCTTGAAGATGCTTTGGAGCTTTTCAAGTTTCCTCGCGTTCTAGGCGATTACCAGGGAAAACCCATTGCCGTAAAGGTCGGACGCTTTGGTCCGTATGTTGACCACGATGGAACGTTTGCTTCGATCCCCAAAGGCGAAGATCCGTTGACGATAACCGAGGAGCGCGCCATCGAGCTTGTTGAGAACCGCAGGAAGATGCTGGCCGAACGCACGTTGAAGGAGTTCCCCGAAAATCCTGAAGTGCAAATTCTGAAAGGACGTTGGGGTCCGTTCTTGAAAATTGGCAAGAAGAACATTCGGTTACCCAAGGACGTAGACGTTGCTTCCATGACTCTTGAACAGTGTTTGGCGTTGGATACGTCCGAAGCAACTGCTTCTGGGAAGAAGACTGCTACCGACCAAGAAAAGCCAGCAAAGAAAGCAGCAAAGAAAACTGCAGCTAAGAAGACAACAGCAAGAAAGACCGCTGCAAAGAAGTCAACAAGCAAGTAGTCCCCGACCTCTCGACACGGCTGCGCTCGTGCATGTTGCACCGCGGGTCTGCATTGGCCTGATTCGATGCTGTCCGTACCTTCACTGCAGGGACAACGCGTCGTCACATCACACAATCAGTGTTGTTGTGGATAGCTTTTCAAGTCCTGATGCCGTTGTACCAGACTTTGGGTATAAATCTTGCTAGCTTGCACGCGTGATCGCAGTATTTAGCATCATCCTAGCCCTAGTTCTCGGTACTACGGCGCTACAGGCAACCATCCCAATTGATGGACCACGCGTTGTCTGCGAGGGCAGTTCGGTCACCCTTTCGGCTCCCTCCGGAATGGTGAACTACCTCTGGACCAACGGTTCCACATCACGATCGATTACCGTGTTTGCTGCTGGCCACTACATGTGCAGAGTAACGACTCCTGCTGGCAACATCGACAGTGGCTCCGTTGACCTCAAGGTGGGCTTCAGACCAAGACCAAAGATTGGCAACGCCATTGAGTACCTCTGCGAGGGCGACGAGGCAAATCTTGAAGCTCCCACCTACTTTGTCAAATACCAGTGGAGTACTGGCGATACGACAAGCTCGATTCGCGTGACGAAGAGCGGAACATATTGGATAACCGTTACCGACACCAATGGTTGTAGCGGACAGAGCGACAAGGTCAATGTGCAGGTTGTCCCTAAGCCAGACGTCCACATTAACGGTCCCGATGCTGTCTGCCCAGGTCACCCCACCCCCTACTTCGTAACACAAGCACCCGGTACCACCTACCAGTGGTTCTGTGATGGAGGAACGGTAACAAGCGGACAGAGTACCAACACCATACAAGTGCAGTGGAATCGGTCAGGCACGATTCGATTGCGCGCATCATATATGCGTCCTGATGGTGGGTTGTGTACGGCCGACACAATTATATCAGTGAACGTCAGCACCAAACTCAGGCCACAGCTTCACTACAATCGCAACGGTATCTGTACAGGTGAGACAATCATCCTGGAAGCAGCCGAGGGTTATCGTTCCTACCGCTGGAGCACGGGCGAAACCACACAGTACATCAAGGTCAGCAAGGGTGGTTACTACTGGGTAGAAGTCACCGACGCTTCCGGTTGTACCGGCGTTACCGACACGCTAACAGTACTCGATTACCCCGTGCCTCAGACGTCGATCACTGGGCCGACGGTGATATGTAAGGGGGCTGATGTAACACTGCAAGCACAGTCGGCAGACAATGATGTAGTTCTCTGGGAATGGAGTACAGGTCAGCGTGGAAGTCAGATACAGGCGAGCACAGCAGGACAATACTCCGTCATTGGATGGACGCTTGATGGATGCAAGGACACCGCCTACCACACCGTACGTGTAGCATCCGACATCGTGGTGAATATTCCCGACTACAATCTTGGTACCGTTCCCACCGGCATACAGACCGGGGCGCTCATCACCGTCACCAACAACAGTACGGTTGATGTTAGTGTTATGAGCATTGCTAGCTCTCTACCCGTAACCATCACACCGTCAGTACCGCGATTCATTGCCGCTAACAGGAGTCAGGTGTTTTCGTTGCGTTATACCCCGATGTTACCTGGCCCCTTCTACATTGAACTGACGTGGGTGATCCAGTCGGCAGATTGTCTTGATACAATCACGTCGGTCGTGCAGGGAGTTGCGACTGGCGATCCTCCCATTGGCTCCGTTACCATTGATATTCCAGATACTACCGTTTCTATGGGTAGCGAGGTGCAGCTACCAGTAGGAGTGTCTTGGTCGATCATTTCTGCAGATACCACGTCGGTCGCCTTCACGGTTGTGTTCCCGGCACGTCAGTTCTACCTAACAGGAGTTTCTGGCGGACGTTTGAACACGAATACCGTCGTTGGTGATGACCGGCACATTGAACTAGTCCTGAACGCCATTCCGAATGGCTCAGGAGAGCGTACCGTCTACCTACACGGACTTCCCCTACTCACGAGTCCGTTTGTCATTCCGTTTGAACCAACAAATGGTAGACTACTCAACGGTCAGCTTGCCATCTTCACCTACGATCCTGGCACAGTTACGGCTACAGGATGCTGGCTACCAGGTCGACTGATCACTCTTGGCGATACCCCACAAGTCATTAGCGCATACTCAATCAATGGCAGCCTACTGCTGCAGAAGAGTATCGTAGGCACCAATGCATTGGAGGCTGCGCTTGCGGAGTTACACGCATACGATGCCCAGCAGCTCGTGCTACTCACACTTACGGATAGCAACGGCAGGCTGGTGTACTCCGCCCCTTACTTCACGAATAACATCTCGCGATAGGTCGGCATTGGCCACAGTTTGTGGTCGCACAACTGCTCCAGCTCATCGCCTGCCCTTCGCACCCTTGCCATGGCTGGCAACACATTCTTGTACATGTGCTTGCATTTACTGTGAGCTTCGTTGCCTCCAAGCTCCCTATTCTGTGTACGCAATTCGTCAAGTGCTGTGCCGAGGGCATCGCTCGACGCTGCGACTCGTGCTATTGACGAATCAATGGTTTGGGACATTCCACTTGCCGCCTTCAACGTACCCAAGTAGGACGCCACGGCAGGGATAATCATGGTTTGAGCAATCCACTCCGTTGTTTCAGCTTCGATGTTGACTGATTTGAAGTATTGCTCAAACAGCACTTCCTGCCGCGCTTCAAGTTCACGCTTGCTTAACACATTGAATGCAGAGAAAAGCTTGACATTCTTTGTACTCACCAACTGTTCGAACGACTCGATAGACGTCCGCAACATTGGCAATCCACGCTCTTGTGCTTCCTTATGCCACTCATCACTGTATCCATCACCATTGTACACTACTCTGCAGTGTTCTGAGTAGGTGGCCTTTAGCACATCTCGTAGGGCAGTTTCAAACGGAGTACGCTTCTTTACCGCTGTTTCAATGGCACGAGTAAGTTCAGCAATACTTTCAGCAACGATGGTGTTCAACACCGTTATTGGGAAGCTCACGCTCTGGCTGGAACCAACTGCACGGAATTCGAACTTGTTGCCAGTAAACGCAAATGGCGACGTACGGTTCCTATCGCCCGAATGCAATGGCAACGGTGGAAGCACTGCCGTGCCAAGTCCAAGTAATCCTGCACTTTTCCTGGAGCCCTCCTTGCCGCTAACAAGTCGATCGAAGACGTCCGAGAGTTCATCGCCAAGGAAGATCGACATGATTGCTGGTGGAGCTTCCTGTGCCCCTAGACGGTGATCGTTGCTAGCACTGGCAACGCAGGCACGCAACAGGTCGGCATGCTTGTCTACCGCACGAATCACAGCCGTACAGAAGAACAGGAAGAGCATGTTTTCAATCGGCGTGTCGCCCGGCTCAAGGAGATTCATCCCGTGATCGGTGGAGATACTCCAGTTCACATGTTTTCCGCTGCCGTTGATACCAGCAAAGGGTTTTTCATGGAGTAGGCAGACAAGACCATGACGCTTTGCCGTATTGGTCAGTACCTGCATGACCAGTTGCTGATGGTCTGCCGCGATGTTGGCATGTTCGAATATGGGAGCAAACTCGAACTGTCCTGGAGCAACCTCGTTATGCCTTGTTCGAACCGGCACTCCAAGAGAATAGAGCTGGTGCTCGACTTCCGTCATAAAGGTGAGGATACGGTTCGGAATCGATCCGAAGTAATGATCCTCCAACTCCTGTCCACGAGGTGGCTTTGCACCAAACAACGTGCGCCCTGTCATCAACAGATCTGGTCGCTGTCTCGCAAATGCCTCGTCCACCAGAAAGTACTCTTGCTCTGCCCCGACCGTACTAACAACCTTGCCGACATGCGTTTCACCGAAAAGAACGAGGGCCTTCATTGCAGCATCGTTCAGTGCCTCCATGCTGCGCAACAACGGTGTTTTGTGATCTAGTGCCTCACCTGTCCAGCTTGCAAAGGCCGTCGGAATACACAGCGTGGCACCGTTGTCATGACGCATGATGAATGCTGGCGATGTTGGATCCCATGCTGTATAGCCCCTTGCCTCAAACGTTGCACGCAGGCCGCCACTCGGAAAACTTGATGCGTCGGGCTCACCTTGTATCAACTCTCGTCCACTGAACTGTGATATGGCTTGACCGTCACTTGTAGGGACTACGAACGACTCGTGCTTTTCGGCAGTAAGTCCCGTCAACGGCTGGAACCAGTGAGTGAAGTGCGTTGCACCTTGCTCGGTTGCCCACGTCTTCATCGCTAGAGCCACCGTGTCGGCAATAGCACTGTCGATGGCCTTTCCCTTCTCGATGGTTTCATGCAACGACTTCCACACTGGTCTGCTTAATCGCTGCCGAAGCTGATCCATGGTGAGAACGTCTGATGCATAGACATCCGAAACGACATCCGATGCAGAAATCGTGGTTGCAAAGCCGTTAGAGCTCATCCTTCGTTTTCCTGTAAGTGAAGTTGTAAGGTTTCTTTGTGAGTACTCAAGACTACGTTCGTAAGCGTTCGCGTAACCCCTTTCCAGCGCTGCATGGCACTAAGGAGTTCTTCAAGTTCACGTGTTGTTCTGCATCGTACCTTTGCCAAGTGCGATGCCGTGCCGGTGATTGCATGAACCTCTAACACGTCGGAACGTTGTTTACACTGCTTGCGAAAGTTCTCGTAGTTGGTGCTGGAATCAATATCAACAAAAATGAAGGCGGTAACATCCAGGCCAGCCGAGGCGGCATCAATGACGGCATGGTACCCTTTGATGATGCCTTCTGCTTCCATGCGCTTGACGTGTTCAGACACGGTGGGGACCGATGACCCCACTCGTTCGGCTACTTCATTCAAGCTCAACCGTGCATTTCGCTGCAATTCGGCACAGATGAGCAAATCCAACGATTTCATTCTTGGTTTTACGTTTGTAAGGTTAATCGGTCACAAACCTAACGTTTGTTAAGTGCGATGTCAAATTTTCTTGTCACCTGTTGGTCGTATCTGTGGCGGGGTCTTGTTGCCTTAGTCGCCCTTGTCTGTGTTTCCGTCGTAACCATGCGATGGCTCCCACCGGCCTATACACCACTAATGATGTGGCGAATGAGCGAAGCACCGTTCGACAAGTATGACGGTGGTGCAGCGTTCCGGTGGGTGTCGATCGACAATATCTCGCCGTATGTTCAGAGGGGCGTTATTACGAGTGAGGACAAGGCATTCCTTCGACATGAAGGTGTGGACTGGCGTGCCGTCGACCATGCTCGCAAGGTGAATCCCAGCAGAGTAAAGAGGGGCAAACCACCGCTAGGCGCGAGCACGATCACGATGCAGACGGCAAGGAGTGTCTATCTTCCACCCAGCAGGACAATGGTGCGGAAAGCCATAGAGGTTGGGCTCACCTATTGCATCGAGGCTGTTTGGGGTAAGCGCCGCATCCTGGAGATGTATCTCAATGTTGTGGAATGGGGCGATGGAATCTTTGGTATCGAAGCTGCCTCGCAACACTACTTCGGCAAGCATGCCTCCGAGCTAACATCTTCCGAGGCGGCTCAGCTAGTTGCTGTACTGCCAAACCCACGTAGGTTCAACGCCGGTAGTCCGTCACCATACATCCGCAAGCGAGCTGGTTCAATCAAAGGAGGCATGAGGGGAGCGGCCCTGCCTCGGGCGGACGAAGCTGACCGACCACGGAAGAAAAGTCGGCGGGGACAGCAGAAGTAAACAACATCCGCTTATTGGTCACTGGATGAGTGAATTCCAAGGATCTTGCATGTAGGGCCTGACGATGGATCATGGCTAGAGCTGTCTGAGCCCGACGCCGGAACTGGTGGTGAACGCCATTGAGTGCCGGCTCACGTCCGCCATAGTCCTTATCACCTACCAACGGATGTTTCACGTGAGCGAGGTGTACGCGAATCTGATGTGTACGTCCTGTCCGCAACCTACAGGTGATAAGTGTGGTGCTTTCATATCGTTCGATAACGTGGACTTCGGTAGCTGCATACTTACCACCATGAGAGAGCACGCTATGGAGCTTCCGATCGCGCGTACTCCGACCGAACTGTGTTTCTATCAGTTGCACGTCCTGTTGAATCACACCCCAAGCAAGTGCAACGTACTCCCTGCTTACCGTTCGCGCAGCAAATTGGTTGGACAGGTGCAAGGTAGCATCGTAGGTTTTACCAACTACCATCACGCCTGACGTATCCTTATCCAGACGGTGTACAATGCCTGGGCGTAATGCATTGCTCTGTAGCGCATCGTCATCATCAGCCAGTTCGTCCTCAGCACGATCCTGTTCGGAAGAACTCATGCTACTCTCAACGTCCTCTGACTCGTCATCAAAGTCATCGTCGGCCATGCTTTCGCGATTTCCAAGCACGTCAATCGGGTCTCTCATCCCAACGTGCCAAAGAATTGCGTTGACGAGTGTACCGTAACGATTGCCGATTCCTGGATGCACGATCATGCCAGCTGGCTTGTTGACTACGATGAGATGTTCGTCTTCGTAGAGAACTTCGAGCGGAATCTCTTCGGGCACCAGTTGCAGTGGCGGCGGCTTCATGACTACGACGGTTACCGTGTCGCCCGGTCTTACCTTGTAGTTTGACTTCTCGACGCGTCCATTGACGGTGACAGATCCACGATCAATGGCCTTCTGCACGCGGGTACGTGTTGCGTGGACAATGCTGCGAGTGATGAAGGCGTCGAGACGTTCTGCCTTCTTCCCGGTTGACACAACAAACTCGTAGGTATGCTCGATCCTCTCAGGATAGTTGCGATCAGTCGTTGACGTCATCGTTACCATCCTGATGCTGAGCGCTCCCGCTATCATCATGTGCGGGATGTGTAAGAGTCGGCATTGAATTCTGTTCCTGGGTACTCGTCTCCGAAGCCCCCTGCCCATCACCAAGTGCGCTATCTAGCGATTGTGCTGACTCTGGTGAAGGAGTTGCGGACGTCTTACCGCCGGTAAGAAGCATCAAGACGATGCCAATGGTCACGCAGGAATCAGCCACGTTGAAGACGGGGAAATGCGTCCAATACTGACCGAACACATCCATGTCGGGGATGTCCACCTGGATGAAGTCAACTACGCTTCCAAGGAAGAGCGGAGCATAACCGTATGCCACGCCATAGAACGTCCTGTCAATAACATTGCCAACGGCACCGGCAAGAAGGAGCATGACAGCAATGCGCAACCAACCAGTCGTCGACTCAATGCTGCGGAGGTACCAGAAGAGTCCTCCAGCAATCAGCATTGTCGCAACAGAAAGGATGATCTTGCCCTCTCCCCAATCCAGTCCGAAGGCGCTCCCGGCATTTTCGACGAGGGTAAACCGCACGACGTTACCCAGCACAGGTATGACCTCACCAGGACTCAGTCCTTCGTGTGTGATACCGAACAGCGAGAATCCGCGTGCTGCAAGTTTTGTGCACTGATCAAGGACAACAAGCAACCCGGCAATAAGGTGAAACCGGTATGCCTTCATGGTTACTTTGTTGAGTCGACAGGTTTACCTACGATTCTATCCACGCCGTCATCTGGACAACGTTGGTGAATCTTGTATGATGCTGACAAGGTCGTGATCGGAACGGCGAGGAGGCGTTCTTTGGCAATCAGAATGCCACACATTCTGCAGATGCCATACGTCTTCTCGTCGATTCGCTGAATCGCATCATCGAGCTTCCGGATGTAATCCTGAATGCGTTGAATCTGAGCGAAGGTTTTTTCCTTCTCCATTGCCTCGGAGCCCTGCTCTGCCATGTGCATCGAATAGATGGCGCTCTCGTCGGCCGACTCGCTATTCGTAAGATCTTCAAGGCGCTCGCGAAGCATTCTCAATTCGTCGAGTGCTTCTTGTTTCGAGCGTTCGATGTTCACACGGAACATCTGCAGGTCTTTGTCACCATACCGCAACCCTGGCTTTGCAGCCTTTGGTTGAAGTTGTGTTGGTGCTACGTCTTTCTTTGCTACGCTTTGCTTCACGCTTGTCTTTGCTTTTTTGCTTCCTGAAACAGAAGCTGCCCCGGCGGAATGCGCCGGAGCAGCCGATTTTGCAGGCCCGGTAGACTTTACAGACTTCTTCGTCACTTCCTTCTTTCTTGCTGACTGTTCCTGAACTTTCTTCTCTGCCAAACGTTTTTTTGACGCAACTGGCTTCCGCTTGCTTACAGCGTTGGCTGTTGTAGAAGTCCGTACTGCTTTCGAGCCTTTAGAGCTAGGCTTGCGCTTAAGCTCTATTTTTTTTTTGCAGCAGCCTTCTTAGCAGCTGGCTTCTTAGCAGCAGCCTTCTTGGCTGGCTTCTTAGCAGCAGCCTTCTTGGCTGGCTTCTTAGCAGCGGCCTTCTTGGCTGCTGGCTTCTTAGCAGCGGCCTTCTTGGCTGCTGGTTTCTTAGCAGCGGCCTTCTTGGCTGCTGGCTTCTTAGCAGCGGCCTTCTTGGCTGCTGGCTTCTTGGCGGCTTTCTTGGCGACTGCCATAGAAATTGACCTCCGATAGTGGATAATGAATGAAAACGCGTGCGTCAACTGACGCACTAGCTTCTAACGCGCTCAACGCGCACGTTGACGAAGCGCCCGTTAATCTCGAGATCAACCCCCTCGGGTTGTTCCCCCCGCTCGAGCGATATCGCCAGCGTTTCCATTACAATGTACGCCCGTAAAGACTGAAGTGCTTCGAACGTTTCGTCGTTGCAAACTGCAACAAGCTCTATCCGGTCCGTCACACTGAAACCAGATTCCTTACGGATCTTCTGAACTTTACTGACAAACTCCCTTGCGAGGCCTTCCCGCTCAAGTGCTACATCAACTTCCGTGTCTAATGCAACGGTGATGTTTTGCTCCGAAGCAACGAGCCAACCTTCGATGTCCTCGCTTACAATCTCTACGTCTTCGTACTCGATCTGCACTGTGTCATTCCCTAACACCATGGCAAGAACGGAAGACTGCTCTAACTTCCTCACATGCTCGTTTGTCA
Organism: Bradyrhizobiaceae bacterium; assembly: GCA_024103135.1. GTDB lineage: Bacteria > Bacteroidota > Ignavibacteria > Kapaibacteriales > Kapaibacteriaceae > OLB6. The sequence goes on from JAGFIZ010000028.1 coordinate 17,527, forward strand.
TAGTACGGATTGCCTGCGCCACGAGCTGCGTTCGATCGCCATACTTCTTCCCGATAATCTTGAAGTTTGGCTTGGCATTTCTTCGAACGATGTTGGTGTCGTCTCCAACATACTCGATTGCCTTAACGTTGATCTCTTCAAGTATCACATCCTCGACTGACTGAACTTGTCTGCGCATTGCCGGACTATCAATCGGAACAAGAATGCGACGTAATGGCTGGCGCGTCTTAATCCGTGCTTTCTCCCTCAAAGAACGTGCAAGCGAAACAATCGTTTGTGCTTGCTTCATCCGATGTTCAAGATCACGATCGATCAATGACTCATCAGACGATGGCAATATACAACAATGTATGCTCAAAGTGTTCTGTTGTTTGTCAAGACGTTGATATAAAAATTCACTCAGCATGGGAGCAACTGGCGCCATGAGTTCAACGATGCCGATCATGACTTCGTACAAGGTTGCATAGGCGGCGAGTTTGTCATCGTCCATCTCACCCTTCCAGAACCTTCTCCGATTCCGTCGTACATACCAGTTGCTCACTTCTTCAATGGCAAAGTCCTGGATGATTCTGCATGCAGTGGTAAGGTCGTAATCATCATAGGCAGCGAGTGCCTCGATACGAACGGTCTGCAAGCGTGACAGGATCCACCGATCGATCTCCGGTCTGTCCGCAACTGCCGCTGCAGTCATCGACGGATCATACTTGTCGATGTTCGCATACAGGGCAAAGAATTCATAGGTGTTCGTGATCGAACGGAAGAAGTCGGCAATGACCGTGCGTGGAATTTCTTCTTCGTTGAACAGCTTGGGTTTCCAGACGGGAGAGGCCGACATGAGATACCACCGAATGGCATCGGCACCGTACTTGTCGAAAAGTGCAAAGGGATCGAGTGTGTTGCCCTTCGACTTCGACATCTTCTGTCCGTTCTTGTCTAGAACAAGATCGTTCACGACAACATTGGCATAGGCCACATCACCAAATAATGCTGTGGCAATGTTGTGCATGGTGTAGAACCACCCGCGCGTTTGATCAATGCCTTCTGCGATAAAGTCTGCAGGGAACGACTTCTTGAACAACTCGACATTTTCGAATGGATAGTGGAATTGTGCAAAGGGAACGCAACCACTATCGAACCATACATCTACGACTTCACGAGTGCGACGATAAGTCTTGCCGTTGCGGACAAATACGACTCTGTCGACAAATGGTCTGTGAAGATCCACGGCTACGCCAGACTCGGTCATTGGCACCAGCGTCCCGTCAGCTTCTTCCCACATACCCGTCATGAGCTCTTCAATTGAGCCGACGGCAAACATGTCTGCACCGTCTTCACTGATCCAGATTGGAAGGGGGCTTCCCCAGTATCGGTCACGAGATAGGCTCCAGTCCTTGACCTCGTCGAGCCAATTGCCAAACCTACCGGCACCAATCTCAGGTGGATGCCAGTTAATGCGTTGATTGTTTGCAACCAGTTGGTCTCTGTACTGTGGCGAGGTGATAAACCATGAATCTCTAGCATAGTAAATCACGGGATTGTCCGTACGCCAACAATGTGGGTAGCTGTGCAGATAGTCAAACGACGCTTTGTAGATCTTGGAGCGTTCCTTGAGCAAACGCACAATATCCCTGTCAGCCCCCTCTTCGGTATGATCAGTGAAGGTGAAGGTCTTGACCGTTCTACCAGCAAACTGCTGGACGTCGTCCGTAAAGCGTCCGGTTGGGGTTACAGGCTGAGGCATCGGCAGGTTGAACTGCTTTGACAACTCGTAGTCGTCCTGACCAAAAGCTGGTGCGATGTGAACGACGCCTGTACCGTCTGCCGTCGTTACGAACGATGCTGGAAGGACGGTGTGAACCGATGAGTGCTTTACAGTGTCTAGTACAACATCTGGGAAGATTGCCTCGTAAGTCGTACCTACCAACTCCGCCCCAGGAAAGGTCTTGATCACGTTTACTTCACCATCCAGGACGTCGAGTCTGGAAGTGGCAATCACGACCTTGATGACCACATCTGGTTTGTCCTTGACCTTGTGGGTGTGGTTGACCAGTGCATACTCGATGTCGGGTCCGACTGCCAACGCCACGTTGGCAAACAACGTCCACGGTGTGGTTGTCCACACAAGGATGTGTGCATCCTCCAGACCCTCGATGGAGCTCTTGATTACTCGAAGCTGCAAGTAGACATTGGGATCACGCACTTCCTTGTAATTCTGCGAAAGCTCATGACTGCTAAGTGGTGTACCAAGAGTCGGACTTTGCGGGACTACCTTGAATCCCTTGCTGATAAGCCCCTTATCGAAGAATTGTTTTAGTGCCCACCATACTGACTCGACATAGTTGTTCGTGCAGGTGATGTACGCACCGTCCATATCCAACCACAAGCCCATACGTCGCGTAAGCGACCTCCAGCCTTCCTGGTTGCTGATGTTCTCATCGACAATGGATTTACACTCACGATTGAACGTATCAACGCCAATCTGCTCGATCTGCGACTTCTCGGTTATGCCTAAGCGCTTTTCTGCAGCAATCTCGACGGGGAGTCCGTGAGTGTCCCACCCTGCTTGCCGACGAACGTAGTATCCGCGCATCGTCTTGTACCGACAGAATGCATCCTTGATGGTACGAGCCATTAGGTGATGCAGACCAGGCTTGCCATTGACAGTTGGTGGACCTTCGAAGAATGAGAAAACTTCAGCTCCCTCACGGGCACGAAGCGAGGCATCAAAGACTTGATTTCGCTCCCAGTGTTCAAGAATGGATTCTTCGAGTTGAGAATAGGAAAAGTCGTCCGGAAACGGCTCGAACATAGCGTTGTATCAGTGTGGTTTTGGTGTGCAAACTTACACAGAACGTGGAAGTGTTATGGTGAAGGTGGTCCCGACATTCACCGTGCTTTCAGCGGTGATTGTTCCTCCGTGCATCTCGATAATCCAGCGCACAATGGATAATCCGAGGCCCGTTCCTTGAATGTCTTGCGAGCGAGCCTGGTCTACCCTGTAGAAACGATCGTAGATTTTTGAAAGGAGATGTGGTTCAATTCCAATTCCAGTGTCCGTGACCTTAAGGTGAACGTTGCTGAACTCTGCATAGAGCTTCACGTCGACGCTTCCTGACGGATTGGTGTACTTGAGTGCATTCTCGAGGACGTTGAGTATTGCTTGGTGCAGGCGAACTGAATCTCCGGAAACCATCAGTCCGCGCTGAATCGAACTCGTTACGGTTATCGATTTTCGTTCGGCGAGAATGCCGATGTCTTCACACAAATCGTCCAGCATACTGGTGATGTTCACCGGCTTATGCTCAAGCTGCAACTGTCCGCTCTCGGCTCGTGACAGGTCGAGCAATCCTTGTACTACATGGGTCAATCTTACGACTTCTTCCAGACAGCTCTCCAGCGTAATGCGTGCATCGTCGTTGATTTTCGGATCACGAAGTGCAACCTCTATCTCTCCCATCAGGATTGCCAATGGCGTCTTTAACTCGTGCGATGCATCGGCTGTGAACTGTCGTACTTGCTCGAATGAACGTTCGAGACGCGCAATCATGTCGTTTAGAATGTCGGTAAGCCGTCCAATCTCGTCGTTACTAACTGGTGCAGGCAGTCGCTCCGACAGTCGTTCAGCAGTAATTCTCCGAGCTGCCTTAGCAATGTGATCAACAGGTCGTAAGGCCCGGCGGGCAAGGAACCATCCAGCACCGATGCTGACCACTATCAAAAATGGAATCGAATAAAGGAGCAGACTAAAGAGTCGACGCAACATGAAGTCGACCTCGGCAACGGGATAGGCCGCGGCAACCTCTGCACGAGCATCCTTGACAACGGTAAGCCGATAGCTTGTACCTCGGATTGATATCCACGTCGTCATCCTGTCGGCTGAGCCTGGTCCCATTGGTAGGACTGACTCCAAGCGCGGCAGCGAGTCGGTCAGAAGATTGTCAGACCTCCATACTACCTCCCCCGATGGAGAGCGTACCTGGAGCAAGTACGTACTTGAGTTAAGCAGTACGTGTTCATAGACTGCCGTCCACACGGGATCCTGCGGCTGGTCGATCACGCTGTCTGGTACCGGGATTGGTCCAACAAAATCTCGGAGCGATGAACGCTGCAGGAAGGCGAACACGTCCTCCCCGCTCTCCTTTCGGCGATTCTTCTTTACTGGTGCAAGTGGCTGTTTGGCTTCGTCCTGCTCACGCTCGATAACGGCAAGCAGACTAGAACCTGCACGCACGAGCGAGGCATCAAGGTTGGCATAGAGCTCGTTCGACACGGTGTAATAGGCTACGACGGCGAACCCACCCGTGGTGAGTGCGACCAAGGCCCCGTACAACAAGGCAAGACGTGTGCGCAGTGTGAACTTCACAGATCGAATCTACGCAGTCAGGGGGCTAGGGCATGTGTAGTTTTGTCGAATGCCAGTAGATACGCGTCCGATTGGTGTGTTTGACTCCGGTATCGGAGGTCTCACCGTACTGCGACAGCTCGTTGCCATGTTCCCCGATGAGCGGTTCGTGTACTTGGGTGACACGGCACGTGTTCCGTACGGGAACAAGAGTGCCGACACCGTGCAACGATATTCTCGCGAGTGTGCCGATTTTTTGCTCGAACACAATGTGAAACTCATCGTGATTGCTTGCAACACAGCATCGGCATTGGCAATTGACAACGTTCGGTCATTTACCGACGTTCCGATCATTGGCATGATCGAGCCAGCCGCACGCCACGCAGTGCAAGCAAGTAAGACAGGCAACATCGGCGTCATTGGTACTCGCGCTACAATCTCGTCGAATGCTTACGAGGTGGCCATACGGCAGGTCGTTACTTCCTCGCAGTCAAACGCTGGTCGTCCATGGAAAGTCCCCACGCTCGTTAGCCGACCATGTCCACTCTTTGTTCCGCTCGTCGAAGAAGGATGGACGGATACGGAAGCCACCAGGATGATCGCCGAGGTTTATCTGAAGCCACTCCTGAGTCAGCACATCGACACATTGGTCCTAGGCTGCACTCACTATCCATTGATTGCGCCATTAATTCAATCAATCGCACCAGGTGTGACGCTTATTGATTGCGGTCATGCCGCTGCTCAGGCTGCAGCCGACGTACTTGGTCAACCCACAACACGAATGACCGAGCCAAGCGCTAGCGCCATTCGCGAGCATGTGAGCTTCTATTTGACGGACTACACACCTTCTTTCCAGATGATTGCCAAGGACTTTCTCGGTGTGGCCGTGGAAGAACCAGCTCGAACGATTTTGCGTGACCTGCAAGTACCGAGCCAACGTTGATTGTCCGCCTACCATACTAAATTGTGCGAGTACACCGACTAACAGAACACGGAACTCACGTTGAACATCCTACTGGCCATCTTTTCCCCTAGAAAGCTACTCTACACGCTCTTGGTGTTGCTTGGTGTTGTGCTTATTACGTTTTTCGTCAGACCGCCGGGCGACCCCGCACGCGTCGCTCTGGGTCAGCACGCCGACGCGAAATCAGTCCAAGCCATGCAGCAACAGTTAGGACTCGACAAGCCACTGCCAGTGCAGATCTTCAAGTACGTTACGAACCTTGCTCAGGGCGACCTTGGACGCAGCATCGTCACAGGGAAACCGGTGATGGAAACGATTATGGAGCGTCTACCGGCCACCGCATTACTTGCCGTGAGTTCGATGGCCCTGGCAACCATTCTAGGGATCGTACTAGGCGTGTTCGCCGCATGGAAGGCCAATAGTTGGATCGATACAGCACTCATGAGTACCTCGTTGTTGGGAATAAGTCTTCCCTCCTTCGTCGTAGGTCTGCTGTTCATCTTATGGTTTGCCGTCCAGCGCGAATGGTTCCCCATAAGCGGATACGTCGACAAGGGCTGGGAATACCTTGTACTCCCGATGATCACCCTTGCCATTCGCCCCCTATCCGTCATTGCTCGTATCACACGATCAAGCATGCTTGACGTGTTGGGTATGGACTATGTACGTACGGCAAGGGCAAAGGGGCTTTCGTACATCAGCGTATTCTTCAAGCATGCCTTGCGCAATGCGTTGAACCCCGTGATCACTACCGTGAGTGCGTGGTTCGCAGGACTACTTGCCGGAACGTACTTTATCGAGTTGGTGTTTAACTGGCCAGGAATCGGCCTCGCAACCTTTAATGCCATCGAGAAGCTTGATTATCCAGTTATTCAAGGGACCGTGCTGGTGACTGCATTGATTTTTGTGGCTACGAACGTCATCGCCGACGCTGTCTACACGCTCATTGATCCAAAGGTGCGTGCTCAATGAGTACACCGCTTCAGCAGTCCTGGCGCAGAATTCGCAAGAATCCTGGTGCAATGATCGGCATGGTCATCCTGCTAGTGATGGTATTCATGGCCATTGTTGCACCACTGATTACACCCTTTGATCCAACGACGCAATTCCTGGAGTACAGCGTTCAGCAACCTGGATTCAAGGGTAACGTGTTGAAGAAAACAAATCCGTCAAATCCGGATCGACCGATACTTATCGCCATCAAGGAGTTTGCTGTTCGTGGTGATTCGGTGTACTACACCGATCCCGCTGGTGAACACTACCGGTTTCATAAGTCGTTGCTCGCTGGGTCGACGGAAGATGAATGGCATATCACGCCAACCTTCATCCTGGGTACGGACCGTTTTGGTAGGGACTTGTGGACGCGCCTGATCTATGGCATGCGCGTATCACTCACCGTAGGCGTGATAGCGCAGACCATTGCACTCATTGTCGGTGTACTACTAGGTTCCCTTGCAGGCTACTTCCGCGGTTGGGTGGACGACTGCATCATGTGGTTGATCAATGTTGTCTGGTCGTTCCCTACCCTCCTACTCGTTGTTGCCTTTAGCGTCATCCTTGGCAAAGGATACTGGCAGACATTCATTGCCATTGGCATCAGCTCGTGGGTGGATATTGCGAGGATTGTACGCGGACAGTTCTTCTCGATTCGCGAAGCGGAGTATATCGAGGCCACAAGAGCATTCGGTTATGGTTCGATTCGTACCATCTTCCGGCACATGCTTCCCAATGCCATCGGACCGGTCATCGTACTGGCAACGGCCGGATTTGCAACGGCAATCATTGCCGAGGCTTCGTTGTCGTTCATCGGCATGGGCGTCCAGCCACCGATGCCGTCGTGGGGACAGATGATCAAGGATGGTTATGGCTACATTGCCTTAGGTGTAAAATGGGGCATGACCGTGTTTCCTGCAGCAGCGATGGCCATTGCCGTCATTGCCCTGAACTTATTCGGCGATGGATTGCGGGACGCCTTCGATCCACGCACAAGTCAGCGCTAGTTGTGTCTTGGATGTTATGATTACCGAGTTACTGAAGCAAGACACACTCCCACCGGTCATCCTTCTCTTTGGCGAAGAAGATCTACTGGTCGACGAAGCTGCATCGGCGCTGTTCAACGCCGCAAGCAAGTCTGATGCTGCCGGGATGAGTACTGATGTTCTGGACGGTGACGGACAGACGCTGGACGCCATCTTGTCGGTTGCGCGTTCCTACCCGATGATGAGCGACAGAAGGACCATCTGGGTGCGGCGGTTTGAGAAAGTCAAAACGAGCAAGGCCAAGGGGGCTCCATTACTTGATGCGTATCTAGCCGACCCGATGGCGTCGACTACGTTGATCTTTAGTGCCTCTATTCCAACGGCAGCTGGTATCGGGGCACTGCGAACCAAGAATCCGACATCAGCCCAGCGCAAGATCAAGGCGTTGACCTTTCCATTCTCCACGCTACTACAACAGAGTACCTGGATTGAGTACCCTGCGATGAAGGCAGCTCAGGTAACGTCATGGGTCCAGAAGCGATGCGAAGCATTAGGCCTGTCAGTCAGCATGCCGTTATGTGAGTACATCATCACCAGACATGGCACGGCACTGAGGGAACTCGACCTCGAGTTAGTCAAACTCAAGACCTTTGTTGGCGAGAAGTTGGAGGTTGACGAGGCCGACGTGCTTGCAGTCGTTGGCGACTCGAGGAGTCATTCAATTTTCGAACTCCAGCGAGCCATTGGACAAGCCAATCCATCACTAGCCATTGCTATTGCCGATCGAATGCTGTCGACCGACAGGCAAGAGCTGATGATCATCGCCATGCTAACGAGATATTTCACCACCTTGTACAAGCTAATTGATGCAGCTTCACTCAACAACAGAGATGCCATTGCCTCTGCGATTGGTGTAGCCCCCTTCCTTGTTGACGAATACTTGACGGCACTACAACACCTTGGGGCGCGACGTGTAGAACGAGCCCTGCGTGAGCTCCGACGTGCAGAATCGCTCCTTAAGAGCAGTCCGTTGGATGCCCGCGCCATCGTCGAAATGCTGCTCCTTGCAATCCTTACATCGCCCGCCGACAGTCACAAGAGCATTTCGCTGGATATTTTTGCCGTGTGACCACCTTCTATGCAGACCTCCATGCACACACAACGTGCAGTGATGGCATCCTTTCACCGACGCAACTGGTAGAGAAAGCCGTTCAAGCGGGCTTCAAAGCCCTGGCAATAACCGACCACGATACGATGGAAGCCCATCGCATGCTCGGTAAATCGGATAGTACACAGCCACTGCGGATCATACCCGGTATCGAACTTTCCTGTCAGGAACATGGACGAGAGATTCACATCCTTGGGTATTTCCTGGATCCGTTTAACGACAAGCTCTGCGAACATGAAAGACAATCACGAGAAGATCGTGACCGACGTGCCGAGAAGATGGTCACCCAACTTCGTAAGGCCGGCGTATCAATCACGAAGGAAGAAGTCGACGTAGAAGCGTCAGGTGCCCCGATTGGACGTCCGCACCTTGCGGCCATCCTCATTCGCAAGGGCTTTGCAACATCCATGCAGGATGCCTTTGCAAAGTGGCTGGAGCGTGGACGAATTGGATATGCAGAACGTGAAAAGTTCACCATCAGCGATGCTGTCCACCTTATCCGTACTGCTGGTGGTGTTTCCTTCGTTGCCCATCCTGGACGAACATTCCAGGATCCGCGTCTGTTTCTCGCCCTTATTGCACTCGGAATCGATGGACTCGAAGTATACCATCCATCGCATTGGAACGTAACAAGAGAGTACTATCGCTTGTTAGCCAAACAGCATAATCTGTTAGTTTCTGGTGGTAGCGATTACCATGGATCGAGAAGTTATGATGAGCAGAACTTTGGCACCTTCGGAGTAACCGAAGAGATGCTGGATGTTATTCATACCAAGGCAATTCAATACCGCTCACAATACTCGTAGAACAATGGCCACATCAACAGTTCCCAAGCCCCCTTCCGATTTCAGCGATGGAAGTGGAATGCACGTCACCATCGTTGCAGCACGTTGGCACCAAGAGATCGTCGATCGAATGCTCGATGCAGCCGTTTCAACTCTCTCTTCGATGAACGTCAAGTCCACCAACATCCGAATCATCCGAGTGCCAGGCTCATTCGAACTGCCCCTGGCAGTATCGGTTGCCTGCAAGAAAACCAAGACAGATGCCGTGATCGCCCTCGGTTGCGTTGTCCGCGGTGAGACGCCACATTTTGACGTTGTCGTTCATCCCGTAGCGCAGGCGATGCAGACCATCCAGGTCAAGACGGGCGTACCAGTAATCTTTGGAGTACTGACTACCGACACGATTGAACAAGCGCAGGCACGCAGCGGTGGGGATCATGGAAACAAAGGCATTGATTGTGCCTTGGCTGCCATCGAGATGGTTCACGTGAAGCGTTTGCTACACACCTCATAGTAAGACTCACCACTGACCACGCCGCACCTTCACATTTTCTGATGCATGACACAATGAGAGCTACACGTTATACGTTCGTGGGCAACATGATCCGACGCCTAAGCTTTGGGGTGCTATTGGTTGTGACCATAAGTACTGCGACAAGTCAAACACTACTCTTGTCCGACTGGAATACCCTGTCTTCGATGCGCACAGTCCGCGATGTGGACGTAGACGGTAACAACCGTCTGTGGGCAGCCACAACGGGAGGTGTGTTCGCATACTCGTTAGACAGCAAGACAGCCGTAGAACACCGCAATATCAATGCTCTACAGACCTTGGACACGCGCACCATCCTCTGTGCCAATGACCGCAATGAAGTCTATGTGGGAGGGGGCGATGGTTCCGTGGACATCTTCACTTCGAATGACGAATGGGTCAACGTGACGGATATCCGTCGAGCAACGCAGTATCCACGTCGTGGCGTGACCGACCTTGTGCAGAAGGGTAACACTCTATTTATCGCAACAGAGTTTGGTCTTCTGTCATACGACTTGGACAGGCGACAGTTCATTGAGACTGTTGACCGTATTGGTTCTCTTCAAGAGAAGACGCCCGTCAACGCCATTACCATCTTTCGCGACAGTCTCTGGCTGGCTACAGACAGCGGTGTTGCCGTTGCATCATTATCAGAGACGTCACTTCGGCAGCCAGGCGTGTGGACCATCCTCAATGCTCAGAATGGATTGACCAAGAATCGCATCGCTTTTATAGCATCGACATCAGCGGGCGTGTATTGCGCTTCAGACACATCGTTGTATGCGATCACTGACGGGACCTGTACGCGAATTCGCACGACGCTTTACCCCATTACCAACGTGTCCAGTTCCTTGGATACGCTGTACTGGTCTTCCGTTAGTGGTATCGAGACACTCAAGGGTCGCAAGCAGATCACCTGGTCCGGTGGATTCATGGCCCATGCTGCCTTCGTCGCCAATGGCAAACCCTACCTGGCCGGCTTCATCGAACGCATCGGGATTGATTTGTGGGACTACTCCACGCGGTCGACCATCGAGCTTAACGGTCCAGTATCGAACAAGTTTGCCCGAATGGCCATTGACACACGAGGTCGGCTCTGGGTAGCAACGGACGTAGAACCACCAAAGAGCGGTGAAGGTGTCTGTGCATACGACGGTACTACGTGGACTTCGCTAACCATGCGAACCACGCCTGCTCTTCATACCAACAGTTGTTACCGCGTAAGTGCACTCTCTGACGGCACCGTACTCATTGGCACGTGGGGAAGGGGCGCAACACGCATATCGTATGAAGGGGCTGATGTTGAACTCACACACTACCTTCCTGGAAGTAATGCCGTGCAGGGCATTGCCATTGACTCTACCTATGCCTTGATAGCCGATGCTCAGTTGGATAGGAACGGAACTCTGTGGATGGTTAACGAGCAGAGTGTCAATCAGCTGTTCGTTCAAGTTCCGGAAAACGGTACGGCAGTCGGTCATTCCAACTGTACTGATAGCCGAGCAACGAACTTCCGTTCAATGGTGATCGATGCCGCCGGCAATAAATGGGCAGGAAGCACCACGGGTTCCGGCTTGGTTGTCTGGAATGCCAAAGGCACAACAGACCGTGCAGACGATGTGTGCAACGTAGTTCGAAGCAGTAATTCACAACTAACGGACAACATCATCACGGCATTGGCGATCGACAAGAATGGAGCACTGTGGATTGGCACACCACGTGGCGTTTGCGTAATGGGAGTGCCCACAAGCGTCACCAATACGAACATCCCCTACGTTCGAAGAGTGACCTTGCTTGCTAGCAGCATCGTTAATGACATCTTCATTGATGCACTCAACAACAAGTGGATTGCTACTCAGACCGGAGTGTTTGTTCTAAACGAGGATGGCACGGAGGTCATTAGTCAGATAACAAAAACCAATGCTCCACTATTGGACGAGAACGTACGGTGTGTTGTCGTTGATGGCAACTCGGGCATTGCCTATTTAGGCACCAGTGCTGGTTGTACGACCGTTCGTACATCGTCACTCGCTCCAGCTGCAGAGTATCAACTCTCCATCAGACCACAACCGTTTAGAGCCCACACTGACAACGAAGTCGTCATCGACGGCCTTGCTCCCGACAGTGACATACGCATACTCACAGCATCCGGTTATCTGGTCAACGCCCTGCAGGTACGCGGACGTCAGGCCATCTGGGATGGCCGAGACACGGAGGGCAAGCCCGTTCCCCCAGGCGTCTACATCGTGCACACCACGAGTGCCAGTTCAAAACAAAGTGCAGTGACAAAGATTGCCGTGCAGCGCTAGGTGTTATATTTGCGATCCTTCAACGCGGAAGTGGCGAAATTGGCAGACGCACCATCTTGAGGGGGTGGCGCTCGCAAGGGCGTACGGGTTCAAGTCCCGTCTTCCGCACACATAGTTAGTTCAGCTCTAGCACCGACCTGTGGCTTTCACACGGTCAGCTACCGTAAACGAAGCTGGAGCGGTGGTCTAGATGGCCACCCCGTTTACTGGCACACTCTACCACTGGAGTGTTTAGTTATCACTCACTGCCCCACCCGAGGGACGACGGGGAACTTCTCAGTCACCGCACAATGACTTGCCCCGTGGCAATTGTCCACTTTCCACCCACTACCCCACCCTGTGGACGACGGAGAACGGCTCAGTCGCAGCACAACGACTCGTCACGTGGCAATTGTCCACTTTCCACCCACTGCCCCACCGCCCCACCCGGGGGGATGATAGCGTGACATCCGCCCGCCAAGTTTTTGTGTTTTTATACACAGTCTACATGCTTAATCAACAGGAATCTCCTCATTCCTGTTTTGTTAGCGTTTTTACCCACATAGTGGAATGGTCGCTGAGGATTGTGACGGCTGTCGGTAATCCGTTAGCAGGTAGAGGAAAATGAACATTCACAACGGCTGAGTTCCTCTCATCGGGAGAGACGCTCTGACCTGGTGAGCTGGTTTTTTGTGGCTTGATAATTTGCTTGGCAACGACACACTTCAGGACGCGTTTATTTAATTCGCGTCGACATCTCCCAATCATCGTTCATCATCACTCACAACGATTGCGAGTCACCACAACGTAGATGTCTGGGTGTATGTCTCGACGAGATTCGGACTGTCTTACACGTAGCGGTGATCGTGTGATGAATCAGCGTGCTACGCAGCCCCCTGCCCTGAGAGGACTTCTTCGGCAGCCCGGGCACCATTGTAGACGGCGTTTTCGATTGCTGGTGCAGCATCGTTATCAGTGCCCGCAAAAACAATGCGACCGAACCGCTTGCGAGCCGCCTGCGCTATTCCTGAATGGGAGCCAGGCGTAGGGATCACCATACCATGTCCCCAACCCCATGTAAAAATCTCCCGAATTGAGTCTTGCTGCTCCGGAGTGCGCGAGGAAACGAAGCGATCAACAATGTCGGCAGCACGACGAGCAAAGAGGTCGGGATTCTGAAGCTGAACGCGAGCGAAACTGTCCATCGGAACGTACAGCGACGCGACATGTTTGTCGAACTCCGTTCCTTCGACGCTGCATGGGTTAACCACGTCAGTTTCAAACTCACTAGTAAGATTCCACGTATCGTAAATGTCCGGTTGCACCATCGGCGCATCGCTAACGATGTGCAGGGTCATGTACGGTGCATACGATAGCTGCGAGCAGGCATCCTTCTGTGCTGACGGGAGATCAGGAATCAAATGTGGAAGTTGGAACTTCTGAGCAGTTACCACGGCATGTGGTGCCGAGTACCGAACAACACGTCCATGCTCGTCGATGCAATCGACGTGGACGTGTGTGGAATTCTGTGAAAGGCGGACAGCGACGTGTCCAGAAACAAAATGCTGCAAAGTACCAGCCACACCCGACGCCAGAGCCCCTGTGCCACCAGAAAACGTATATCGTGGGATCCCAAGCTCGTCGCCCAGTTCACTCGTGTAGAAATTTTGTAGGCAGTACACATTGGTCCTCCCTAGCAGAGCACCTTCGGACGACCGGCTATAGGCATTAAGAATCTTCAGTAAGATCTGCGACTTAAACTGTTTCACCCACTCTTCTGCAGGAATGTCCAATGCAGCCATTGCAGGCGACAACACTTCTGGCAGCGGATACACCGGGAGGTCATCCCCAAGCTGAAGCATCTGGTCGCGGAAGCGTTTCATACCATCACGCTCAGTAACGTTTGGAACGATGTAGTCCAACGTCGCATTCGACCAGAGATCACGAATGATCTCGCCCGTACCAAAATCATAGCCATCGGGTGGACAGATAACGGGCTCCACTCCAGACCGTTTGATCAAGCGCTCGAGCTCGTCTGTCCTATCAACGAAATACACACTTCCCAACGGTACGTTCCCGCCACCAAGGGGTTGGCTAACTGCTGCACCACCAGCGCGCAGTTCACTGTCGACAACAACAACAGAGAGTCCAGCATCTTCCAAGGCTACGGCAGCACTTAGGCCAGCCATTCCAGCGCCGACAACTACAGCATCGACTGTGTGAGAGTGTGAAGGACTCGGAAGTGGCGCCCCATCGCGGATATAGGCGTGGGCGGTTCGAAACTGTGGAGAAGCAAGAACCCGCTTTGGACTTGAAAGAAGTCGAAGCTCTGATGGACGCTTACATCCACCGAGGCCAACCGCATAGGTTGCCCCGGTGGACAGCATAACCATTTTAATGAATTCCCGCCTAGACGCCACGCACTTCCCTTAACGGGCGTGCTGGCTAATGCAGCACGCGTATCGGAACTTGGTTTGATACACCGTTGACTACTACGTTGCAAATGTACGCACCAGACTGACTGGGTTGCACGGGCAATCGCATCATGCCGGGTTGCACTCTACCCTTGTACACCGTTTCGACGTACCGGCCATCCATTGCATAAAGCTCGACCTTAATCGACGCAGGCACGGTCTGTTCCCACTCAAGCGTGGCCGTGCTGGTAACGGGATTCGGATAGGCACGAATGTTTAGTTGTTGTCTGCCAGCAAAAGCATCACTCACGGAGCTGGGTCGTTGGAAGATGCCAATCGGCAACAGGCGCTCTTCAAGGACTGATTCGGTATCATCTGGTGTACCGCCAAACCACGTTTCCATCACGTCGGCATAGACACGACGGTAATCCCATTGATAGCGAAGGTCGCCGTTCGACGTCAAATCCGACAGGTTAGGATTGTTGCCATAGACTCCGGCCTTCACACCGTTCCCCCAAACGAGTTGAACGGATCCTGCACCGTGGTCTGTGCCCCATGAGCCGTTTTCATACGGCCTGCGACCAAACTCGCTCACCGTCATACCAACCACTCTGTCGGCGAATCCTTGTGCAAGAGCATCCTGCATGAACTGACCAATACCTGTGCTCAATGATTCGAGCAGGAATGGATGCAATCCTTCGTAGTCCTCGTTCTGCTGATTGACGTGAGTGTCGAAACCACCAAGGTAGACCATGAAGACCTTCGATCGCAAACCTCCTGAAATGAGTCTTGCCACGAGTTGCATCTGGCGGACGAATCCGTTGTCGGCATACTTGACGGTATTCTTTCCGCTGTCAAACGCATCCTTGATAACCGTTGAATATCGGTCGCTCTGTTCGGCAACAAGGCGTACGAAGTTGAACTCCTTGCTATAGCGCGAGTCTTCCGGAAGCGGCTGCATGTCGGGCGACAGCCCTTGTCCCAACCGGAAGAAAGCATCGGGGTCCGTTAGTGCAATGCCAATGTCGCCACGTTGACTCTGCAACAACATCGAAAGCGTGCCTCCAATCTGCACGGCCGTCGGATGGTCGGGCAGCGTTTCCGGGAAGCCCTGAATACGATGTGCCCAGTACCTACCAAGCCAACCTTCGATCAGGCGCTTGTTCGGGTCGGACGAGTTAAAGCCACTAAGCCAAATGTCGGTACTGCGGAAGTGCGAAAGATTTGGGTTCTCGTAGCCGACGCCTTGGATGACAGCGAGTCGACCGTCCTCCATCATCATTCGCAGATTATAGGTGCCGGCTGGATCGAGTGCCGGGTGCATGTAGATACGCGACAGGACCTTCTTGGCCACGGCCTGAGGGATGCTCAAATTTGGTCTGATCTTGTAATACTCAGGATCTTCGGCTGGGATGATGGTATTCAACCCGTCATTCCCACCGAACATTTGAATAACGATCAGCACTCTGTCATCATCGGCCAACGTGTCCATCAACCGCACTGGCGAATAGGCGTGAAGGGGCACGTTACCAAGCACCTGTGTTCCCAAGGTAGCCGCTGCTGTAGTTGCAATGAAGGATCTTCTTTTCATGACGTCCTCGTTAGCAAAGTTGAAAATCAGGTGCTTTGGAAATTGTTGTCAGCAAGTTTCGTAAACGTCCGCCTGCTGCTCCTTCATCGGCAAGTATCGAAGGCCAATCGTAATCTGGCGCTCCTTGAAGCAAGGCAGACAAGTAGAAATCCATTCGAGTTTGTGAGACAGGTACCGGAAGCATGAACTGGACGACGCCTGCGACGAATTTCTTGGCATCGGTGTAATCAGGGAACTGCGAGATAAACGTACCACACTGCTCATCACTCATGCTCTTGATTAACTCGGCAGCAAGCGATCGACGCACCGGATAGGTGTTCGTGCTAATCCAGGTGCGATACCCTGCCCATCCTGAAACGTTAGGCGGATCCATCACTGGCTGATCCATGTTGGCTACCCACACATCGGGGTTGGCAATCGTGACACCAAGTTGTCGTTGCAAACCGGTGAGATACTCAATCGGCGTCTTGATCTGGGCACCACGTAGGGCCGGATCAAAGAAGTGTGCGCTAGTGAACATGGCCTTGAAGAGTGCTCGCAATTTGAAGTCGGCATTCCTGAACGTAGTGGCAATGTCGGCAATGAACTGCGTTGGCACGTCACCAGGTGAGCTATACACGAAGTACTTGTAGACCTTCGAAGCAATGAACGTACTCACTGCTTCAGCACGAGCGGTATGAAGGATTTCGATGATGCGGCCGACTTCTTCCTCACGAACCTGGAAGGCGGTGTTGTTGTCCTCCGTCCTCGCTGGTATCGTCACGCCCAAGTATTGCTTTGCACCGATATCGTGCGCTGCTGCATCAAACCAGCTCTCATACTTCCCGTTCGGTGCTGGTGCATCGGAGAACATCTGCGTCCTCCAACCGGTAAGTACACGAGCCCCTTCCTTCACATCACCCTCGGTGTACCATCCTAGGCCAGTCAGGAAGAGCTCCATGAGCTCACGAGCATAGTTTTCGTTGGCCGTACCAACACTATTGAACGTACCTCCAAGGAAATACAACATGGCTGCATCGGTGGTGACGTCCAGGGCCATCGTTCGCATGTTCAGAAGCCGATTGCGACGGAACATCAAGTACTGTCGATACAGCATCTGAGGTATGCTGTGGGTTTCGTCAAACTCGTATTCGGTAACCCAATGACCCGACCAGAACAACGTGATCTTTTCAATCATCGACGGGTCATTGGTCATCCTACCAAGCCACCACTTGGCGAAGGCCGACATGTTAACATCCCACTGACGCAAAATCTGATTGCGAGTAGCAAGGTCGGCCCCTTGTGGATCCTCCGTCCACACATCTACCCATGCACCTGGCGATTCAGGAGCAGGCTCGTTATCATCACCAAGAAGCTCCTCCACTACATCGGCAGCAGTCCTACCAACAAGCGATGCTGCCTGCGTGTAGGAAGGCCCGAATCCTGTCCGTCGTAACAAATGCAAGGCATCATCAAGCGTTAGAGGCTGCGTGTATTCCTCAGCGCCTGCCTCAAGGATCATTGGCTGTGCGTCAGCGAGTTCTTCTCTTCGCATGCCACGCAGCAGACTCGTAAAAACCGCTCTCCTATTCATGGCTACCTCAGTGGAGTTGTGATGGTCAAGGAAACTGTTCTACAGTAGAACCTGCCTTCTGGCAGTGAGTTGTCGTATGGTAGGATGGATGGTCCAATCCCCTCGACCTTCGTGATGGCTAGGGAGGGGGCTATGGATTGCGCTGCTCGTTCAACGGTCTTGGCACGAGCCGTGGATAGATCTACGTTATGCCGAAGCTCACCAAGCTTGTCGGTTGAACCCGTGATGGTGGCTGTACTGCCATCGCGGACGGCTGCCTGTATCACTCGCTGCATCATGCTCAGATTCTGCTTGGAGATGTCTGACTTGTCGTAGTCAAAGACGATGAGCGACAAGCGGCTGACTTCAAACTGATTCGTTGTCTTGTGAATACCAAAGCGGGTGCTTCCTGCTGCTGTGCTTCCACCGTGCTCGTCAACGATAAGCGTTGCGTCCAAGGTGTCGGTCGAGCCGACAAGCGGACCAATCTGATTCGTGAGCTCCTGGTCGAGATTGAAGGTAACCTCGCTCGGCGGTACACCCGAATGCGCCCGTGTTGCAACCTCACGTCCATGATGCTTGACGAGCAATCGCCAACTCTTCACCCGCTCCGGATGCTCGACCCGTGCTCGAAATACCTGCGTGGGCTGCGTTGCAACGTATTCCATGAATCGACTGTGTACAATCGGTGCTAGTAATAATGGATCCGACGCGTCAAGTTCTACCCGACGATTCTCCTGAATACCTTCAGCATACATTTCGTTACTCGTCAAGGAGGGTTTGTCTTGTGTGCGGACAACAAACCGGTCCGGTGCAATCCCCCATCGTTGCTGAATGTATGTTGCAACAGCCGAAGCCCGCTCTTGAGCTAGACTCCGTCTGTCGGCTAGAGTCGCCCGCTCTGCTCCATCAGAGGTCCCCGTAACAACAAGCTTCGCAGAGCTATTCTCGCTCATGCGCTTGCCAATAACGTCCAGCATCTTGTGATAGATGGGCAGTGTTTCGCGTGGAAGCTTGGCTTCGGAGAATGCCGACGTCGGTTCGGTACCAACATACTTCGGTGGTAGTGCTGATGATGCCGAATCAAAGAACACATACGGTAGCAATGGGAACGTCTGCGTCACCACAGTCTCTTGCACCGTCAACGGATTGGTAGAAAGTGCAACAATGGTTACTGGCTCCGGCGTGGCCTCCACAACTGGAGGAGGCGGTGGTGGCGGAGGTGGTGGTGGCGGAGGGGGCGGTGCAGCTTCGGTAAATCGATAGCGCAGGTAGAGTCCGGCCGATACCCAGTCCTGCCTCCATGTTGCCTCGGTGGTAAGATTGTTCAGCCCATAACGATAGGACACCTGCGGGATGAGCTGGAAGTTCTTGGAGAGATCGATGACGTAACCCAAGCCCCCTGACACACCATAGCTTGTTCCAAGTCCGGGGAATGGACCCGATCCTGTTGTCCGCCTTTGCAAACCATCAGGGAATAACACGCCATCTGGACTAACAATCATCTCCGTCTGATTGTAGGTATTGCCGACAATGGGGTTCCCGGCATCAGCGGTGAGTCGAACACAGAGTGGAATGGCTTCGAGTGGGTGAAGTTGAACACCAACCTCGACCATCACATAACCGAGCGTGGCGGTAAAGTCGTGTTGTCGAACGAGTCGGACGTACTCATTCGATCGCGGATCAAGAACTTCGAAGTTGTCCGTGCTATTGTGCTGCAGCGATGCTGGACGATTGGCGTAGGTAACGCCTCCGCACAACTCCAGGAAGCTTCCCAGCACAGCGTAGTTCACCTCGAGTCCACCATAGTACCCAAGCGAAGTACCATCGGCGAACGTACCGCAATCGGTACTGCCTAAGATGACGGGAATCGAGCTCTTGTTGAACTGATAGAGAGCACCACCACGAATGCCTACGGACAATGGTGATGGCGTAGCCTCTTGTGCGACGACGGCACAAGAGCATAGCACGAATAGCACTGCGAGTGCAAGGCGGTAACGGTTACGCAATACAGAGGTCCAGTATGGTGTGTCACCTGCACAATCCCAATCGATCTGTTGAGTTACAACACAGGAATCTCGCGAATGGTCAGGCCGCAAAGATTAATCGAAGAAGCTCATGCCACTTGGTTAGCAAAATAATACGCAAGCCATAAAAAGTACCGAAGCCAATGAGCGTTACACCACTCACTTGCTGTATTCTCAGAATAAACGTTGGCGTCATCCTATGCCTGAAAGCAACGACCAAGCGTACCAAGGTGGTAAGCCAAAGAACGTTGCCGACGCCAAAGCCGAGCGAAAATGCAAGGCTGTTAAGCAACGTCAGCTCGAACCATTCCAACTTCTGAATAAACGTCGTCATCCCTGCCAGCGCCGGCACGAAGGTCGGGTTTGCAAGATTGGCCAGGGCGAAGCCAACGCCAACAAAGAAGGGACCGTGACCTTTCACCCACTCAACGAATCCGGAGGCACGTGGTTTACTGTCCTCATCGATCTTCTGGACGGGCTTCTCCCGCATCTGGAAAATCCCGAAAACGATCATGAGCACCACAATTGAAAGCTGAATGGCCAGTGGTGCCAAGGGCGAAGTATTCTCAAGGGCGACGAGTGCTTTAACGACAGCCGATGTTGCCATCATGGCCAAGGCACAGTACACCACATCGAACAATCCGGCACCAGCGATCAGTTTGAGTGCAGCGGTCAGATTGTCGCGAACGGCAGTGCGGATCGATGCCATGCTAATGGGGCCAGGGGGGATGGCCAGGATGTAGCCAACCACGACTCCGATGACTAATGCAGTAATCACGTAGCCGAAACCTACGAATAGCATGCTAACTTGAAAAATTCCTTGTCCTGGTTTCTATCCACAACAAGGTCATCGACGCACTACCTCACATCCGTCAACTGATTATGTCTCAACACGTTCAGTCGCCACAACTCAATCGTGCATTAGGACTCTTCACCACGACCATGCTCGTTATTGGTAGCGTCGTTGGTTCCGGAATTTTCAAAAACCCTGCGAGTATGGCCGCCTTGGTTCAGTCGCCCGAGCTCTTGATGCTCGTATGGGTGGTTGCAGGCATCGTCACATGCTTTGGTGCACTGACGATTGCAGAGGTGGCCGGACTGATTCCAGCAACGGGTGGACAGTACGAGTACTTCCGAGTCATCTACGGCGATACCACTGCATTTATCTATGGATGGGCCTTCTTCATCGTCATCCAGACTGGTTCCATTGCCAGCATTACCTACGTCTTTGCCTACTATCTGAATTCATTGTTTCCGTTGTGGACGTTGCCGGATTCAGTTGTTCAATCCTATAGTGTGGCCTTGCCGTTCGGCACCATCTACCCTCTTGGTGAAATCGGAATCAAGATTGCCACGGCTTCTGCCATCATCATCTTGACGATCATCAACATCGTTGGAGTACGTGAGGGCGGGAGAGTGCAGAATTTGTTGACGGTTTCAAAGATTGCTGCGATCCTATTCCTTGTGGTAGCGGCCTTTGTCTTTGGGAATGGGTCAATCTCGCACTTTACCACAAGCGCCGTTGAAAACGTACCTGTGGGCATGGCGCTCATGACGGCCTTGGTGATAACACTGAACAAGGCCTTGTGGGCATACGATGGCTGGAATACCGTTACGGCAGTCGCAGGCGAAACGCACAATCCACAGAAGACCATACCAAGGGCGTTGTTGCTTGGCTCGTTGAGCATCCTTGGAATCTACATCGTCATCAACCTCGCCTACCTCTACGTCCTTGATGTTTCGGCACTCGCTGCATCCGAGAGTGTCGCAGCCGATGTCGCGAGAGTT
The DNA here is from genome assembly GCA_024103135.1 of Bradyrhizobiaceae bacterium. Lineage (GTDB taxonomy): Bacteria > Bacteroidota > Ignavibacteria > Kapaibacteriales > Kapaibacteriaceae > OLB6. The sequence continues at coordinate 38,957 of JAGFIZ010000028.1, forward strand.
GCGTTGGGACCGTGGGGACTCACCTTCGTCGCCCTTGCCGTCATCATCTCAACACTCGGAACTAGCAACGGCACCATCCTGCAGAGTGCACGCATCTTCTATGCAATGGCCGTGGATGGCTTGTTCTTTAAGCATGCGCGGACGATTCACCCGACGTTTAGAAGTCCGTCAGGAGCCTTGATCTCTCAGTGCGTATGGAGCTGTGTTCTGGTGTTTTCAGGCACCTTCGACATGCTCACCGAGATGCTCATCTTCGTCAGCTGGGGTTTCTATGGACTTGCCGCTGCTGGGGTGTTCATCCTTCGCAAGCGGATGCCCGACGCTCCACGCCCCTATCGTACATGGGGCTATCCGATCGTGCCGGCAATCTTCATAGCCTTTGCTGCTGCCTTCCTGGTGTTTTCGTTGTATTCAGACTACCAACAATGGAAGATTGGCAAGGAGCTCGGAACGGATCCGATTCTTAACAGCGTCTACGGATTGATCTTGCTAGCCACATCGATACCAGCATACATGCTGTTTCGCCGGAGCAATCGGCAGGGTAAGCACATGAAGGACGTGGGTCACTAAGACAATCGAGCCTAGAGGACGATGCCAACGGTAATCGTCAGATAGTTCTTGTCCAGCTCGCCTGTCTCTTTACCGAGCAGATTCGTGAAGGCGTAGGAGATATCGATTTGTGGACGTAGTCCAAGGTCCAGTTCTAACGTCACCCCTACTTGAGCACCAATACGCGTTGCTCGTGGTTCGGTCTCCATGCCTGGATGCAAGAGATCAGCTACGATCGTCCCATCACTCACCATTGACTTGCGATAGTTGAACATTGCCTCGGCGTGGACTATGGGAACGAGTACACTATGGATCGGAAGCCATGAAAGCCCAACGGTAATCGGGACAAAGATCGTGCTCGTAGTTAGGTCATACCGATGACCAACGCTGTCAGTCAGTCGCAAAATCTGTCCAGGGAATCGCACGAAACCAACGCCCCCTGACACACTGAAAGCATTCGACAGACCAATGCGACCATTCGCAGCAAGTGCATATCCTAATCGTGCTGCTGTTTCATAGGCAGTACCAATATCGTCGGTCGATAAAACGTTGTACACGTTCGCGATTTCTTCACTCGGTATCGCAGGACCAACCCGTACGCCAACAACCAGCTTCTCCTTGGTGTCGGAGTCACCCGCATCTGCAGCATTGCACGATTGTGTAACGATGAATGCCAGTGATACAACACTGAGTAGACATCGGAGCAGTAACGACCGATTATTTGCCGACCTATGCACTCCAACCTCCGTAAGTTTGCTGTTTCGAATTATTCACTGCACGTTCCTGAACACCCCATGAACCGCATTCTATCGTTGACGTTACTTTTTGTTCTTGCCGCTGGCCAAGTTTTTGCGGACACGACCGATGTCACTGGCTCGCTTGTACCTGGTTCCCGTATTGGGTTCTACGGTGCTGCTGCCTTTAACATGTCGTCGCCCAACGTACAGGTGTGGCAACTCCCAGCAAATAGCACGCCATTCCTTGGACGTTATGCATCGGATTCGCTGCGGTTCTCCGACGGCTCTACGGGTTTCAGCCTGGTCGGAGGCGTCGCAGCGATGTTCCCGATCAACAGAATGTGGCACGTTGGTGGCCGACTCGGCATCAATTGGCTGAATGCATCCAGCAGTCTGTCGCAAGGCGTGACTTCTGACACAACGATTCGACATGATTTCTCGGCCTCCGTCATCGCCCTCGAACTCATGCCTACGGTAGAAGTTCATGACTTGTTCAGCATCCCTGTCTACCTGCTCGGTGGTCTGGAGGTTGGAGTGCCACTATCTTCCTCGCGGGATCAGACTTCGTACCTTGATGTGAACAACGCCAACGTTCTCCAGGAGAATACCACTGGTGCAACTTCGATCCCCGCTACGAGCACGCGTATCGCTCTTGCCCTTGGTGCTGGTTACACCATGGAACTTGGCAAGGATGTGTGGCTTCAACCAGAAGTCTCCTACCGATTGCCTCTCACAAGCGTAAGCTCCGATGCCGATCATTCACCATGGAAGATCGGTCAACTTCGTATAGGTGTGAACCTGCTCTTTGGTATTGGGGGCGATGCACCCAAGCCTGAGCCAGATGCAAAGAAGGCCACCGCTCGACTTGATCCTACTACAGCGCTCGATGGCAGCGGCAGAGAATACGAAGTGCAAAGCCTGAACATCGAAGATGTTACCTACACCGAGATGTTCCCGTTGGTGCCTTACATCTTCTATCCCGTTAGCAAGGCCACCCCGGATGCTTCAATGCAAAGCACCGAGTCACGTAACGAAAAGGGTGGCTTCGTCCCCGAGAAACTTGAACTCGATGCCCTCGAGGTCAACCGCAACCTCCTGAACATCGTCGGTGCCCGTATGCAGAAGATTCCACACAGCACCCTTACCATCACTGGTACGACCGATGGTGTAAGTGAAAATGGGAAGGGGGCTTTGGCATCGCAACGAGCACAGTGGGCAAAGGACTACCTGGTCAACTCGTTTGCAATTGCCGATAGTCGCATTGCACTGCGGACAACACCAACACCGGAGAAGGCAAGTTCGACTACGGATCCTGATGGCGTCGTAGAGAATCGTAGAGCCGAGCTCGCCAGTAACGTGCCCGATGTGCTGGAGCCACTGGTCATTACTGCCGACAACCAGCGTATTGCAACACCCAACGTTGTAATGTTCCATCCAGTTGTCGAGGGTGCCGATAGCGTTGATAAGTGGGTCATGAGCGTTACGCAAGCCGGACGTCCACTCCGTGAGCTGTCAGGTACCGGACAGCCAAAGAACATCACCTGGTCCATCAAACCCAACGAGCTTTCCGGCTCACAAGTACCCGTTGATTTCTCGTTCACCGCTACTACCAGCAACGGACAAACGGTCGAAGCCAATGGTAGCTTGCCAGTGGACTACGTCAGCAGCGTACAAAAGCGCACGGAACGTCTGGCTGATAGGACCATCGACAAGTATTCACTGATCCTGTTTGACTTTGACAAGGCAACGCTGACGGACGATAACAAGCGCATTCTGGAGCGGACGGTTCTCCCAAGCATCAAGGCCAATAGCAAGGTGAGCATCATTGGCTACACCGACAGGATTGGTGCCGAAGAACACAACAAGAAGCTTTCGATGGAACGCTCTCAGACAGTGATGGAGTTTCTCAGAAGTCGTGCTACCGATGCTGCCTATACCGCTACCGGCGTTGGTGAAGGATCTGAGATCTACTCCAACAACTCCCCTACCGGACGTCAACTCAGTCGTACTGTTCAAGTGATCGTCGAGACTGTAAAGTGAGATACCTTCCAACAATCAATAGCCCTGCCGACCTACGGGCCTATGCTCCAACCGACCTGCGCGAAATCGCCGATGAAGTTCGTGAGCATCTGATCTCCGTGATTACTCAGGTAGGTGGACACTTTGGCGCAGGCCTTGGAACCGTCGAACTCACCGTTGCTTTGCACTATGTGTTCAACACACCATTCGATAAGATCGTTTGGGACACCGGACACCAGGCCTACCCACATAAGATCCTCACTGGACGGAAGGATCTCCTCCACACCATTCGTCAACGTGGTGGGATAAGTGGCTTTTTAAAGCGCACTGAAAGCGAATACGATTGTTTTGGAGCAGGACATGCTACAACCAGCATCAGTGCTGCGTTGGGCATGGCCGTAGCACGCGACGTCCTCAAGGAAAAGTACAAGGTTGTTGCCGTGATTGGCGATGGTGCCATGACGGGCGGTATGGCCTACGAGGCCATGAACAACTGCGGTGTGCAGAAGAGTGATTTGCTGGTTGTCCTCAACGATAATCAGATGTCCATCGCCCCGAATGTCTGGGCAGTGAGCAACTATTTCAGCGAGTTGTTTGCCCATCCCAAGGCACAGGATCTGCGCAACCGCATTTACAAGATGACGCAGAACATGGAAAGTCTCGGCGATCGGATTCGTCAGACCGCTCATCGTCTTGAAGGCGGCTTCAAAGCCGTCCTCACGCCGGGCATGCTCTTCGAAGCTCTCGGGTTCCGGTACTTTGGTCCGGTTAACGGACATAACATCGACCAGCTCGTCAAGATGCTCACACACGTGCGTGATATTGGCGGACCCGTCCTCCTGCACACCATCACGCAGAAGGGCAAGGGTTATGCTCCGGCAGAAAAGGACAAGCAGTTTCTCCACGCAATTGGCAAGCTTCCACAGAAGTCATCGACTCCAACCGTAAGTACTCCCAAGCCCCCTGCCCCACCATCGTATCAGAAAGTGTTTGGCGAGACGATGGTCGAGTTGATGTCCACCAATCCCAACGTCGTCGGCATCACCGCTGCCATGCCCGACGGGACAGGGCTTGACATCGTTCAGAAGAGTTTTGCCGACCGCGTCTACGACGTCGGCATAGCCGAGGAACATGCCGTAACATTTGCTGCTGGCCTTGCTACACAAGGGGTAGTGCCAGTCGTTGCCATCTACAGTACATTCCTTCAACGGGCATTCGACCAAATTGTTCATGACGTTGCCTTACAGCATCTGCATGTTGTGTTTGCCCTAGATCGAAGCGGCGTTGTTGGTGCCGATGGACCAACCCATCACGGTGTACTCGACGTTGCCTACCTGAGAATCATCCAAGGGATGATCGTCATGGCACCAAAGGACGAGCAGGAGCTCCGAAACATGCTCTATTCCGCCGTCAACACCTACACCGCTGGTCCGGTAGCCATTCGATATCCACGCGGTGAAGGCGAAGGTGCCCTGAAGCAACCATGCACCTCGATACCTCTGGGCAAGAGTGAAACGCTACGCATCGGTTCGGATGTTGCCATCATAGGCCTTGGTCATCGCGTCTATGCCAGTATGGCGGCTGCCAAGCAACTTGAAACAGAAGGAATCGAAGCAGAAGTTGTTAATGCTCGGTTTGTCAAGCCACTCGACACGGCCATGCTGGACGACCTTGCCCTACGCATTGGCAAGATCGTTACCGTCGAAGATGGTCAAGCCGAAGGGGGCTATGGCTCTGCGGTAGCAGAGTATCTTGCGCAGCACCATCCGCAGTGTGCCTTGCATATCCATGGCATACCGGACGAGTTTGTCGACCACGGAACGCAGCAGGAGCTATGGGCTGATCTCAAGCTTGATGCGCCAGGCATCGCCCATGTAGTCAAGGACTTCTTGAGCGAAAAGTTCGTTCGAGAGTTGAGATAGTCCTATCTTTGTGGCTTGTTGATCCCGTAGCTCAGCCGGCTAGAGCATTTGACTTTTAATCAAAGGGCCCTGGGTTCGAGTCCCAGCGGGATCACATAGACGCCAAATCAAAGCCCCTTCTGGGGCTTTTGTCGTTTTATCGATAGTTTGTCGTTTGGCAACATTGGGCTGCATGTGTAACCAGCAGCCACGTTCTAGATTATTGTCCCACCTATGAAACGTGTCCCTATACCCTTCGCTGGAACGATAGCGTTCCTAATGTGTGCAGTTGCGGTGCGAGGACAAGTACCTGTCAAGGTCACACTTCTCGATAACTCGGTGCAAACCTATTCTGTTACTGCTGATGGGAAACTCTCGTTTGCCAGTGGCAACCTCATCATTACCGAGTCAAGTGGTGCCGCACCAGTGCCGATTGCGCTACAAACGGTCAGGAAGGTCACGTTTGACAGTACTGACGGAGCCACAGAGGTGACCGAAGAACGGGCGGTAACGGAGGAGATCAAGGTCTTCCCTAACCCAACCTCCGAGTTCGTTGTCCTCGAATACGCTGGCAATGAACAACTTCACGTCGCAATATTCAACACACGTGGTAATCAGGTTGTTCACGGATTTTATGCCAGTGGTGCTCGTATTGATTTATCGCAGTTAGCCCCTGGAGTGTATGTACTTGTTGTTCGTAATCAAACATTCAAACTCGTAAAACTGTGAAAGCGATCTTCATACTTATCTCACTATTCACTGCTCTACACACCACTGTTGTAGCTCAGAATATCATGCGAGTTCACAATAGCGGCAATCTGATCTATCAGGAGCAGATCAGCAATGTTGACAGTCTTACGTACACGGATACCACGTCGACATTCTTTCCGAGCTATGGCGAGTTTCTGCTACCTATCGCAGGTATAGACAGCATCACATTCGCTAGTGCCGTGGAAGATGAGATTTACATCGTGTATACTGGCGGCACGGCAACGATTATCAACCCGTTTGTCAATGATGGTGTAAGCATTACCGATAGTGCCGGACATGTGACGGTAACGTCTACGTATGCATCGGGTAATCTGCGGTACAACGTCCTTGGGAGTACGGATAATGGGTCGCTGACACTTACCAGTGCTCAGCCTGTGAAAATCATACTCAGTCATGCATCCATCACCAATCCTGGCGGTGCAGCTGTTTCACTCATGGCGGCAACCGAAAGTGAGCTATTCCTGTCATCCGGAACGGTAACGACTATCAGCGACGCTTCAACCTCTAAAGGTAGTGGAGCCCTATATGCCTCGGGTTCGTTGACTATTAACGGCACTGGCACCCTCGTCGTCAACGGTTACAAAAAACATGGCATTGCCGCTGACGCTACAGTAACGCTGAAATCCGGGAACGTCGTCGTAGCCACAGCCGCTTCCGATGGTATCCATGCAGATGATGTCATTCAAGAAGGTGGCGCAGTTTCCATCTATCCTACCGGCGATGGCATCGACGCTTCGAATTCCATCACGATTGGTGGGGGTGAGGTGACGGTTGTTGCTGCGTCGGCAGATGTAAAGGGCCTCAAGGCTACCAACATCACGATTAATGACGGCATCTGCAGAGTGACGGTAACTGGAGACCAGTCCAAGGCCATCAAATCCAGCGAGACAACCACACTCAACGGCGGTACGACATCTCTTGTGGCTGCTGGTTCAGTAGTGCTGGCCGAATCTGGTAGTGGCGTTGATCCTTCCTACTGTACCGGGATAAAAAGTGATGGCAATGTCGTCATCAATGGCGGTGAACTGACGATTACGTG
>JAGFIZ010000031.1 GCA_024103135.1 Bradyrhizobiaceae bacterium
ACAGAATTCGTTTGCATCGTCTCAATTCTCACCGTAGCTTTTGCCCTGTTCATAAGGCGTCTCCTGGGGATAGTTTGAAAAAACTGTATTCAACCACAGGTTACGCCTTTCTTTTCTTTCGGTCAAGGCGTAAGTTCTACCGCCATCCACAACTTTCTAAAGTATCTCATTCCGACATAACCACACGCAGTGCCGTCCTTGTAATGTAATGTGCGCTCTATCGCATAGCCTGTTTGTGAAGCAGACACGTTGGTGATCTTCTCCCCATACATGTCATATCGTGCCATGACTTCCATTGACCCGTTACCGTTCTTCAGCATAAAAATGGCGTTCTCGGGGTTTAGCCACAACCGGAGCTCCCGTAGTACTTTACCAGCCAACTCACTACTTGTGTAGCTCTCTGTGATTCTCAAATGGATGCGCTTTAGCGCACTCCTGTAGTTGTACTGGTATCGAAAGAGGAATCTGTCGACTAGGTTCTGAACTATGGAGCGAATTGGTAAGAAAAGCACCAGGACAAGAATCAGAACTGGGATGCTATTGGTTGTTTGAGAGTGCGCAGACTCCGTAAGATCAAACAACAAGCTCATTACTGAACCCGGCCTGAATTGAGGTACAGAAAGTTAAACTGTATTTTCCAATTCAAGTAAGGAGAACCGCGATGGCAGGTAAACGTACACGGCAGCCAATTGACGCTCAGTTTAGAGCTGAAGCGCTGCGTCTAGTAAGGGACCATCCCGAGCGTCAGAAGTCCAGTATCGCCCGTGACCTTGGCATCGATCCTAAAACGCTGTATGCTTGGATACAGGCAGATAAGAAGAGCAAAGCATCACAGCCAGACGCCTTGGAAGCGAGCGCCGAGGAAAACGCCCGACTGCGTCGTGAATTGAAGGTGGTGACTCAGGAGCGCGACATCCTAAAAAATGCCATCGGTATCTTCTCTCAACGGCCGAGATGAGGTACGACTTCATTGAGCGTCATCGCTCGAAATGGCCGTTAGCCGTGATGTGTCGAGTCTTGCAAGCTTCCCGTGATGGCTACTATCAGTGGCGCAAGGGTGTTGAGGGGAAGCGCAAGCAAGAAGATCGCGAACTGCTTGCTCAGATCACTGAGATCTATGAGGCAACGGAGAGGAGCTATGGTGCCGAGTGGATCGCTCATGATATCAGGAAAGGCGGGAGACGTGTCGGAAAGACTCGGATTCGTCGGCTCATGAAGCAAAACGACATGCCTGTTCAATGCAAGAACACATGGAAATGCATGGCAACGACGAATTCATCGGAGACGTATCACCCCTCACCGGATCTCGTGCAGCGCGCGTTCCACAGGACTGAACTGGACGAGCTGTGGCTGAGCGACTATTCTGAGCTTCCGGCGATCGGTCCAAAGATCTACGCCGTGGCGATCAAGGATCAAGCATCGCACCGCATTCTTGGTATCCACGTTTCGCATGATTTGCATGTTGGAGCGTTGTTCAAAGCATTCCATCAAGCCGTGATCGCGCGTCGGCTGAAGCACAGGACATTAGAGGTGCCCATCATCTTCCACTCCGACCAAGGAGGGCAGTACAACTCAAATGATTTCAAAGATGAGCTCAAGAAGTACGGCCTCGTTAGTAGCATGGGCTCATCAGGCGACTGCTATGACAATGCTCCGATGGAGTCGTTTTGGGCCACGATGAAGACCGAGTTGATGCATCACTTTCCGTTTCGTAACGTCGAACATGCCGTAGGTGCCATCTATCGATGGACACACCTCTTCTACAACCAACGCCGCAGACACACATCAATCGGTGGCCTCTCGCCCGTGCAATTTGAAGCCGATTGGTATCAACGCAATCGATCAGTATGTTGTACTTAAACTTTCGTACCTCGAATTAGGCCGGGATCATACAATGGCATAAATGCACACCAAAAGGCCTATAACCACGGCATTTACGATACTTCGGTTGACAATTACCTCGATGTTGAGTAAACGAAAACGAACAATTCCTGCCGCGAATGTGACAGGAGCCGTGATCGTAAGGGCAATGGCGTACTCTTCGTCAAGAAAGTGATGCCCCGTCAACATGTCTGGTAGCAGCCATAGTACGACGTACCCGGCAATGCTTACGGCACTGCCAGAGAGGACCCACAACAGTCGGCGCCTCTCCTCGCCTCTATTAGATTGCCGGTACTGATAAAACATTCGGCCGAGCGCCGCCAGAACAACGACTGAAAAAAATGATCTGCACACGAAGAATAGTTCATGTGTAAGCATGTTGTAATGCTGACTCAACAGTGAGTCCACAAAACAGTAGGTACACGACAGTGCAATAAGCACTGCCACAACATAGAGAGCCGGTAACCACAATGCTCCAATGGGTGTACGAACTGGAAACACAAAGGTAAAATGAAGTAGAAAGACGGGAACCAAAGTGTATGCGAGATAGAAGGCCGCACGGATTATCATTGACAAAGGCAGTGGGAGAGCCGTATAGCAACCAGGAGTGGTGCAGATAAGGATGGCAATTGCCATACTCAACAAGAAAAACATTCGTGCCGCAGAATCTTCGAATCTCTTGAACAAGACATAGATAGCAAGAACATAGAACGTCAGGCTAACGACTCCGATTACAATGAGATACAATTGGCTGTAATGTCTTCTAAGAAGGACGGAGTATGAGCCGCTTCTAGCGTCGGACGTTGCAACATTCAATGTGTCGCCAATAGCCATACCGTCGAGAAGAAACTCAGCCTGATCGCTGTTCACTATAGCGACATCACCAACGCTGATAAGGCTACTTGGCACGCCTGCCTTAAATGTAATTTCAATAACACCACCAATCATGCAAAGCATGATTGCAGCACAGGCAATGGCGTAGGCTACCCTCACTCTCATATACGAATGTACGGTCACGGAGATGGCATACAAGCGCCATGACAAATCTTTGACAATGGTTGAGCAGCAGCATGACAACAGCTGATTTCGCGCTGACGAATATTGTCCACGAAATCAATTGTTCACTCCACGGATCACAACAATGAGAAAACACTGTTTCACATGGCTGTCAATTGCCTGTATCCTTACCGCTACTCATTCGCAGGCACAACCTGCAACATCGGACCATACCTTGGATCACGTTTTCGCCGCTGCCGGTGGATCAAAACTCACTATCGCTACTGGCATCCCTTACCTTGGAGTGTTTGAGTATGCCTACGGACTCTCCGAAGACGTAACCGCTGGTATTCTATATGGCCAGACACCAAGTGTTGAAGGCTACGGAGTCCGAGTGCGTGGCGTTCTCTTTAGAGATAGTCTAATGTTTCGAATTTATCTCTGCGTGCCTGTTCTATACTACCCACAGACAAAGGAATTGGGTGGTGACGCCTGGTGGCTCACGCGGCCGAATATCAACTTCGAATGGATTACGAAGAGTGGTTTTAGATATAAGGTCGGCGCAAGTGTCATTGCCGCTGCGTCACAGTACTGGGTTGGTGGAGAGGCCTGGAAGGCTAAGTTCAATCCTGGGGTCTGGAATGCTTTTCACGCTGGTGTTTCCTTGCCAGTAGGTTGTGGCATAATGTTCCAATCAGAATTGTCTGCTGTAATGAATGGCGTGACGCTTGCAGGCAAGGATTGGGTTGGAGGACCACCCGTGATCCTCATAACAGGGTTTTCATATGAACTGTAGCAATCACTGTTGACCTCAAGCTACATGCAGTATGGTTGGATTAAGGGTCACCGAAACGTTGATGGTTTTGTGCAAATGTCGGATAGTGACCGCAAGATTCTAACGGCAGACGGAATGTCGGCTGGTGCAGGTGTGGCTGGCGTTTTAAAAGCGGGCAAGAGGCTTGCTCGTGGTATCGTGGGAGCTTATTTTTCAGCTGGTGCCGGGTCAATCTATAAGGGTGTGATGATTGGATTCGGCATGGAAGGCTCTTGGCTTGACACAATAGGTGGATGGTTGCTTTAATGAATTGGATTCACTGGTTGAGCGCAATTTTCACGAGGCAAATATGAATGTATTCTCGGATTTCGAAGCAGTCTTTCAGGCAATCGGGAATTCACGGTTCCTCACCGTCTGTTTTACGGTCTTGATTTGTTGGACCATTTGCTTAACTGCGGGCCTGACCTTTTTGCCGGAGTATCTCGACGTTGAAAACATTGAAATGATGACAGTCGTTGGGATACTGTCCGGACTGTTCCAATTCCAATTAGGCAAGGAAGTAGAGAAACAGAAAACAGAAGATCCTTGACTAGACGTACGAGTGCTATCGAGGGACGGATTACTATCTCCGAATCGCGACAGACGGATCTGGTCTTTGCTGCCACGATGGGGTTGTAGTAGTCGCACTGTAAGTAATTGATAGTACTTACGTTCTTCAAGTCCTCCGAGAATTGCAGGGTTTAATCAAACTGAATCAATTCCGCGGAAGTGCTTCACAGTCGCTAACGAGATCTCCTCGAGATCCTCATCCTGAACAACCAAGTAAGGCCGTGCCAGCAATGTCACGGCCTTGTTCTTTCCGGTCTCACCACCAAAGTGCTGGATCGCTCCGTAGATCTTATTCGTTCCAACTTCAACACCTGATGCTGTTGCCTCGTATGTGATCGAGGTTGAGAGCTGAGCCGTATCAACGAGCGTCTTGCCGCTTTGCTTCTTCGCCCTGCTGGACTCGATCCACTTAGTGGGCCCACCAACGAACTCGCCACCGCCTCCAACGCCATAGCGTCCACCTTCTCTGAAGTTCTTTTCAATCGACGCGACGAGGATCTCACCGATCTCCTCGTAGAGTGGTTGTCGGTTGTTGTTCTCCGAGAACTTCAGGAGATCGGCAACGAATGCATCTATTCCAAGGCTCATTTCTTCCCTCCAAGTGCGGCTAGTTGTTTCCGTAAGGCAGCCAGTTCTGCCTCGATCGGAGCGATCTCCTTCTTGTGTTTCGCCTCGATGTCGCGCACGAGTGCCTTGGTCTCCTTGGCCCACTCTTTATCAGCAGCTGCGTCCTTTGCGGAAGGTTTGGTTCTCTTCGTTGAAACCTTGCCTGAACCTGTAGGGCCGACACTCGAGCCGACTGCGGCTTCTAGCTTGCGGCTCAGTGGTCCCGGGTACTTCTTTGTGTCGGGCTTGTACGGGTCAAGTGGCGACTGCTTGAAGCCTCTCTATCAATCCTACGAAAGAACCAAAAACTCAGTGGTAGCACGGGGCAGGCCGTTGCCGATATGATGTCTGTAGTGGCGGGAAATGGGTCGTTTGACCGAGCCCAACAGCTATCCGCAAGCTTGCAAGCGAAAACAAAAACGCCGTAACTCTGTATAAATAAGGGGTTACGGCGTCGTTTGGTGCTCCCTCGGGGATTCGAACCCCGGACCCACTGATTAAGAGTCAGTTGCTCTAACCAACTGAGCTAAGGAAGCGCGCAAACATACGGCATGTGAGGGAAATGACAATACGGGTCTGCTAAGCAACGTACGTGCTGGGGGCTTCATCCAAGCTGGACGAGACTAATTATTGAACTGGTGTCGACGGAAATGCCTTATAGCTGGATGAGACAAAATGTTGAGCCAGTGTCGACGGAAATGCCTTAAAGCTGGATGAGACAAAATGTTGAGCCAGTGTCGACGGAAATGCCTTAAAGCTGGACGAGACTAAATATTGAACAGTTGTTGTCCGAATTGCCCCTTAGCTCGACGAGAGTGTGCCTTACCCAAGGACGGTCTGACCTGGACGTGAACCTCATTCGGCAGTTTATGACTGGTGTTGTTTTCAACGCCAACGAGCGTATGTACCATTGTGTGTTTCGATTGTAAGGGGCTGCGGTTGGTGTGGTGAGGCTTCTTTCGTTGGAGAGTATTGCTTATGCTGGAAAAAGAAAAGGGGACGGTGCGCAGGCACCGTCCCCTTTCATATTCTACTTCGACTCTTACCGCACGACCTGCAAGGTCATGTGGTATGATCCTGCTTCGTTGGTAACAAGTACGTTGTATGTACCAGCAGCAACTGGACTACCGCTGGTTGAGCGGAGGTTCCAGGTAACAACGGATTGCGATGGTTGCATGGTGTACACCATAGCCCCCTGACCATCATAGATCGTCAGTGATGTGGCCTTATGCTCGCCAATATTGATCGTTACGGTTCCCGTTGCTGGGTTTGGATAGATGCTCATGCCTGCAGTAGAGCCGTCTTCGACAACTGATGAGGCAATTTCGCATGTTCCAATGGCTGTGGTGCCGGAGTTTCCACCAGTGCTGCTCATGATGGCAAGTTGCACGGAACGGTTACCAACGGAAAGTGGTGTGAACTCAACGCAGATTTCCGTCGTTGCACCAGCCGTGATGGTGAGTGGCAAAGCAGTAGTAATGCGAAACTCGTCGCTATTGGCACCGCTGATGGTAATGGCATCAATAACAATGTCTGTTGCCGACGTGTTGCTGACGTTGAAGCACTTGATGGTTGCTTGTGCTTTGTCGACTGTGCCAAAGTCAACCACTTGATCAACGGAGTAGAGTACAACACCCTGACCTACAATTGGTACGGTGCTGTTTCCAGCTGTTGCCGTGGACGAAACGTTGAGTACAGCATTCGATGCACCAACACTTGAAGGTGTGTAGCGGACTACAACTTCGTGCATCTCGCCAGGTGCTAGCGTGTATGGCGTCGATGGTGTTTGTACGGCAAAGTCAGCAGCATTGGCACCTGTGAACGAGTAGCCGTTGATGGTGATGTCAACACTACCGGCATTAACAACCAGAGCGGTAAACGTCCTATCAGCCCAATAACCGAATGGCACGCTACCAGCGTCAAGTCCGGTGCTCGCAATGCCGATGGTTGGAATCAGCGATGCTGGATCGATTACACCAACAAGTGCAGAGCGTGAAGTAACGCCACCGCATACGTTCTGAACCAGAGCGCGATAGTAGCCAGCATCACTTACTTGTGCATTGTTGATGTTTAGTGTTGTTGAAGCGCCACGAGATACTTCTGCTTCGTTACGCAACCATACCACCGTTTGGGCATCGGTGGCTTCGATGCTAAGGGTAATGGTCTCGCCAACACGTACAGCGGTCGATTGTGGTTGTGCTGTAATGGTTGGCTGTTTGTACACGCGGACTTCTGCGACGGTGCTGGTAGTCGTGAAGTTGCATGCTCCGGTGATCAGTACCGTATAGTCACCAGCACTGGCTGCCGTTACGTCGTCAAGGGGCAGTGAGTAGTTGTTGGAGTTCGGAATGGGGTTGCCATCCTTCATCCACTGATAGACAAGCCCCGTGCCATCGGCTTGTACGACCAAGCGCGTAGAGCTACCGTCACAAAGATCGCTGCTCTCTGGTTGACTCATGATCTTTGGTGCTTCATGCACACCAACGAAGACCCGACCCGACTTGGTGATGGCTGGACAGCCTGACAGTTCTGATCCAGGTACGTTGACCTCTACCCAATAGAAGCCATTGTCGGCCTTGGAGATGTTCTCGATTGTCAGGTTCCGAGATGTAGCTCCAACAATCGGCACGTCGCCACGATACCATTGATAGGCAAGGATGGAGCCGGAAACGTCGGGTGTGATTACAGCATTCGTTCCTGGGCAGAATAATCCACCAGCCAACGGTGTGTTGAACACTGGCTTTGTAGGCACGGCAATGGTGACCTTGTTACTGGTGTCGGGGTCGCCGCAACCGCCATTCACGATCACATAATACTGCCCCTGGTCATCGCCTGTGGCACTATTAATGATGTACGACGTAGAGGTCTTACCAGGCACAGCAACACCATCCTTGTACCATTGAATGTTAAGCGGTGAACCCGTGGCCGTGATCGACATCGTGTAGGGCTGCCCTTCACAGACAGTCTTGCCAACTGGCTCCGTTGTGATTACGCCAGGTGTGTTAACGGTGACCGATACCTTTTGTGAAGTTGCTGTACGACCGCATACGTCAACCACCTTGAAGTAGTATGAGCCGGCGTTGGCCGTGGTGATTGGGAAGAAGTCAAGTTGTGGCGTGGTTGTCTTGGTCAGGAGGACGCCGTCTTTATACCACTCATAGCTGATATATCCTGGTTCGACTGGGCCTTTAGCCGTTATTGAATAGTTGGATCCCTGGCATCCAACAAGATTTTGTGGTTGTTGAGTGATCTGCGGGTCTCTACAACCACGAGTGATCTCGATATCGAACCAGTAGTACGAATCATAATCGGCAGGATAGGTGTAGGTACACTCTTCCGGAGGGTTAGGAACCTCACGAATTCGGATCTTCGCCTTGCCTGGAGGGATTGACCATGGAATTGTGACCGTGGCATAGTAATATCCATACATATAGCCATAGTAGTCATAATAGTCGTAGTACCCATCCAGGTCTGCATTATCCAGCAGCGTTGTCCAGCTCGATCCGTCGTCAGTGGAGATCTCTACTGGGAACGTTGCATCTGGCCAAGTATCATGGTAAATGTACATGAAGTATTCGATGTACACAGAATTGCCCTGCTGCACCGAGTAGTTATCCATCCAGTTTGGATAGCACTCCCCGTAGTAGTACGAACACTGACCTTGTGCCTGGGTACTAGCAAGTAGTAAAACGGCGATCGCTGCCAATCCAGTAAAGAATGACTTCATGATCGCAACCTTTCGAGTTATGAAAGAATGTGTTTGTTATTCAACTCAACGGCAATATGGTCAAAACCCAAGGGTAGAATCCACCAAGCAACCTCATCGTTACTTGCTGGCTTGGGTTAACCCTAAACTTATGCAAAACTCGGAAGGGGAAAACTGGGAAAAATCACGTGAAACATGAAAAAGCAGCCATTTTGTTGTGGGGAAGGGGGCAAAGTAGGGTCAGAATGGCATTGCGTAGGCCAATCTGGCGCGACTGCTGACCCGATAATGCATAAAAAAAGGTCGACTGCGATTAGCAGTCGACCTTCGTTTTCCTACAACGACTAACGGGTATTACCGCACAATCTGCAAGGTCATGTGGTACGAGCCGGCCTCGTTGGTAACGAGTACGTTGTATGTGCCAGCAGCAACTGGACTACCACTTGTCGAGCGGAGGTTCCAGGTAACAACGGATTGTGATGGCTGCATTGAGTACACCATAGCCCCCTGACCATCGAAGATCATCAACGATGTGGCGTTTTCTGTGCCGATGTTGATTGTAACGGTTCCTGAAGCTGGGTTCGGATAGATACTCATACCGGCTAGTGAGCCATCTTCGACAACCGACGAGGCAATCTCACAGGTACCAATAGCCGTAGTGCTGGAGTTGCCGCCAGTGCTGCTCATGATGGCAAGTTGCACGGAGCGGTTACCGACAGAAAGCGGAGTGAATTCCACGCAGATTTCTGTGGTTGCGCCAGCGTTAATGGTCATCGGAAGTTGCGATGTAATGCGGAACTCGTCGCTGTTTGCACCATTGATCGAAACTGCATCAATCACGATGTCTGTGCCTGATGTGTTGTTGACGTTGAAGCACTTGATTGTTGCTTGTGCTTTATCGACAGTACCGAAGTCAACAACTTGATCTACAGAATAGAGTAGAACACCTTGACCGACGATAGGTACAGTATTCACGCCAGCAGTTGCTGTTGAATTCACGTTGAGTACTGCATTCGATGCACCAACACTTGAAGGTGTGTAGCGAATGACAACTTCGTGCGTTCCGCCTGGTGCAAGTGTATATGGAGTTACTGGAGTTTGTACGGCAAAGTCAGCAGCATTGGTGCCCGAGAAGGTGTAGCCGTTAACGGTGATGTCAACACTACCTGCATTGACAACTAGTGCGGTAAACGTTCTATCAGCCCAATAACCGAATGGCACGCTACCAGCATCAAGTCCGGTGCTAGCAATGCCGATGGTTGGAATCAACGATGCTGGATCGATTACACCAACAAGTGCCGAACGTGAGGTGACGCCACCGCAAACGTTCTGAATCAGAGCGCGATAGTAGCCAGCATCACTTACCTGTGCATTGTTGATGGTTAGCGTTGTTGAAGCACCACGTGATACTTCCGACTCATTGTGCAGCCACACTACTGTCTGTGCATCGTTGGCCTGTACGCTAAGCGTAATGGTTTCGCCAACACGTACAGACGTCGATTGTGGTTGTGCCGTAATGGTTGGTTGCCTGTACACATGAACTTCTGCAACGGCACTCGTTGTGGTAAAGTTGCAAGCGCCAGTGATCTGTACCGTATAGTCGCCAGCAGTGGCAGCGGTGACATTGTCAAGTGCCAGCGAGTAGTTGTTGGAATTTGGGATGGGGTTACCATCCTTCATCCATTGATAGACAAGTCCTGTACCATCTGCTTCAACAACCAAACGTGTAGAGCCGCCTTCACATAGATTGATGCTCTCTGGTTGATTCATGATCTTTGGTGCTTCGTGTACACCAACGAAGACCCGACCCGACTTGGTGATGGCTGGGCAGCCGGAAAGTTCTGATCCAGGTACGTTGACCTCTACCCAGTAGAAGCCATTGTCGGCCTTGGAGATGTTGTCGATCGTCAGGTTCCGTGATGTAGCACCAACAATTGGCGTATCGCCACGATACCATTGGTAGGCGAGGATGGCACCGGTAACGTCGGGTGCAACCACGGCACTGGTTCCAGGACAGAACAATCCGCCAGCAAGCGGTGTGGTAAACACTGGCTTGGTTGGCACGGCAATGGTGACCTTGTTGCTGGTGTCGGGGTCGCCGCAACCGCCAGTTACAATTACAAAGTACTGACCCTGATCTGCTGCTGTGGCACTAGAGATCAGATAGGAATTACTCGTCTTGCCAAGGAGAGCTTTTCCATCCTTGTACCATTGGTACTTCAGTGGTGAGCCATTCGCAGCCACCGTCATTGTGTACGGTTGTCCTTCACAGACAGTCTTGCCAACAGGTTCGGTGGTGATGACGGCTGGTGTGCTAACGGTAACGGAGATCTTTTGTGATGTAGCGCTACGTCCACAAACGTCAACGACTCTAAAGTAGTACGTCCCCGCATTGGCCGTTGTAATTGGGAAGAAGTCAAGCTGAGGTGTTACAGTCTTGTTAATAAGAACGCCGTCCTTGTACCATTCATAGTTGATGTACCCCTTCTCAACAGGGCCAACAGCGGTAATTGAATAGTTGAAACCCTGACATCCAGCAATGCTTTGTGGTTGCTTGGAGATCACTGGATCCTTGCAACCGCGGACGACTTCGATGTCCATCCACATCCAGTCTTCATCAGGTGGATAGGTGTAGGTACACTCCTTGGCGCTAGCAGGTTGCTCGCGGACGCGAACCTTGTGCTTTCCAGGGGGAATCGTTGTTGGCATGATCATCTTGGCATAGAGCGTAGCATCATACTCGTAGCCGTCACCATAGTAGTCGTACGGACCGTCGATATTGCAATCCTTCAGAAGCGTAGTCCACGTTTTCCCTTGGTCCGTTGAAATCTCGACTGGGAAGGTTGCCTTAGGCCAACCGATGTAGTCATACGTGTACATTGATGCTTCGATGTAGAACACATCGCCTTGCTGAACCGACATCGGCTCTACATAGTAGGCATAGCAGTACCCTGAGTAGTAGGAGCATTGACTGGCTGCTGTGTGACTCAATGCCACAAACAACACAATGGATACTAATCCAGTAAACAATGACCGCATGGTCACACCTTTCATGTTGTGATAAATGAAATTGTTCACATCGCTACGAACACTGCATCATGCCACGAGGATCGCGGTGCTTGATTCATGTGCCAGATCGACTTACACAACGCCACCAGATGACAGTTGGTTACTTCTGGTACTTTTAGCGTCCATTTTGGCGAAACTCTTTCAAGTGGTTCCAGTATCAACAGCGCAAACACAATGCTGAATAAATGTGACGTATTGTCAGATACTGCAGAAAAAAAGAGCCGACCGCTTCTGGCGGTCGGCTCGTTAATGTGTCAATGATGAGTACTAGCGGACTACTTGCAGTGTTAGGTGGTACCTCCCGACGCCGTTGGTAATGAGAACGTTGTAGGTGCCCGCAGCAACGGGGTTACCGGTTGAGGAACGAAGGTTCCATGTATAGGTTGATTGTGTTGGCTCAGTTGTGTAGACCAGAGCTCCATGCACATCGAAGATCGACAGTGATGTGGCTTTCTCTGCCCCAATGTTTATCACTGCCGTTCCAGATGCAGGATTCGGATAGATTGTCATTCCTGCAGCCGAACCATCTTCAACAACTGATGCGGCAATCTCGCACCTGCCAATTGCTGTAACATTAGAGTTTCCGCCTGTGCTGCTCATAAGCGCAAGCTGGACAGAGCGACTTCCCTCGGAGAGTGGTTTGAACTCGACACATACCTCGGTCGCGGATCCTGCAAGGATTGTAAGAGGGAAGGCCGAAGTAGTGCGGAACTCATCGCTGTTTGTTCCACTGATATTCACTGCATCAATGACCACGTCGGTCGTAGAAGTGTTGGTGACATCGAAGCACTTGATGGTTGTCTGTGCTTTGTCGACCGTGCCGAAGTCGACTACCTGATCCACGACGTAGAGAACCACACCTTGCCCGACAATTGGTACGGCATTCACACCAGCAGTAGCCGTCGATGCGACGTTGAGAACGGCATGCGAGGTACCCACTACTGAAGGTGTAAAGCGGATTGCAACTTCATGTGCCTCGCCCGGCGCGAGCGTATAAGGTGTAGCCGGTGCCTGCACGACATAATCAGCAGCGTTGGTGCCCGTGAACGAATAGCCGTTTACTGTGACGTCAACGTTTCCAGCATTCACAACAAGAGCGATGAATGTTTTCTCTGCACTATATCCAAATGGCACGTTGCCAACATCGAGTCCAGGGCTTGCAATACCGATTGTCGGAACAAGCGATGCAGGGTCGATCACACCAACTAGTGCAGAGCGCGACGTAATACCTCCACAGACGTTCTTGATCAGAGCACGGTAATATCCAGCATGGCCTACCTGAGCATTGTTGATTGTCAGTGTTGCTGATGTACCACGTGCAATCTCTGCCTCATTGTGCATCCACACTACGGTTTGCACATCGGTTGCTCCTACGTCTAGAGTAATGGTTTCGCCAAGGCGCACTGTGGTGCTCTGTGGTTGTGATGTAACTACTGGTAGACTGTAGACGTTGACGTTGACAATATTGCTTGTCGTAGCATATCCGCAAGCTCCGGTGATTTTGACAACATACTCTCCGGCATCTGATGCAGAAATGTTCTCCAATGGCAAAGAGTAGTTGTTCGAGTTCGGGATCACCACATTGTTGTGTAGCCACTGGTAGGTCAGGCCAGTACCGTCTGCTTCAACAACCAGGTGAGTTGTTTCGCCAGCACAAACATCAATGTTGTTTGGCTGCTTAAGAATAACCGGTGGTTGATGAGCACCGACGAACACGCGTCCTGACTTCGTTGTTGCAGAGCATCCTGCCTGATCTGCTCCAGGCACGCTTACTTCGACCCAGTAGAATCCATTGTCGGCCGTAGAGATTTTCTCGATGGAGAGATTTCGTGAAGTTGCTCCGATGATTGGCGAGTCTCCCTTGTACCACTGGTAGGTTAGAATGTCACCAGTTACATCGGGCTTGATCACAGCAACCGATCCAGGACAGAATAAGCCCCCTTCCAGTGGCGTTGTGAACACAGGTTTGTATGGAACAGTGATGGTGACCTTGTTGCTTGTGTCCGGGTCGCCACATGCACCAGTCACAACAACAAAGTACTGTCCTTGGTCTGCCAAGGTAGCGTTGGTGATGGCGTACGAATTGGTCGTCTTGCCAGCAACAGCAGTGCCGTTTCGATACCACTGATACTTAAGGGCACCAGTGGCTGCGATGCTCAGCGTATAGGATTGTCCAGGGCAGACGGTCTTGCCGACAGGTTCCTTTGTGATGATACCTGGGAGGTTAACCTTGACGTCGATCTTTGGAGAGGTAAACGTCCTACCGCAGACATCGATGGCCTGGAAGTAGTAGGTACCGGCATGCGTCGTATTGATGGGTGTAAACAGCATCGTAGGCGTGTCAGTTTTTGCAATGACCACACCGTTCTTGAACCACTGGTATACAATGTTGCCGGGGTCTACGTATCCAGTACCTGTGATGCTATAATCAGAACCCTGACAGCCAGTGAACGATTGCGTGATGTTTGTAACCAGTGGGTCGCGGCAACCACGTACGACTTGAATGCGCTGCCAGTAACCGTCATAGGTCTCGTACCACGGATCCGAATACTGACATTCATCTGGGTTGTTTGGTACTTCGCGAATTCTTACTACATAGTTCCCGGCAGGAAACGTCCATGGTATTGTTACCGTCGCCTCGGGATAGCCATAGCAGTACGAGCCACCATTGTATGTGTAGTTCATCGGGCAGTTGTCGACAAGCGTTGACCAGGAAGCTCCGTTGTCTGACGAGATCTCCAGTGGGTACGATGCGTCTGGGAAACACCTTGAGTCCCACACGTACATGAATCCTTGAACGAAGAAGGATTCACCTTGTGCTAGGTAGTTTGGACTCACGTAGCTCGCATAACATTGCCCTACATAGTACGAGCACTGACTGCTTGCCTTTGTGCCGACTAGCATGCACAATGCAACAGCCATGATCATGGTGCGAACAGTTTTCATGTGATACCTCGCATTGGGTATGGTGTGAATGTGTCTTGGTCGTGACTCGCCTTGTATGCGAGTTACATTGGCCATCTCAACGCGAAAGGGTGTCGCTGGTTACTGCACTTACACTGGCTTCGAAGGCCTGACTTGCGTCAGCAGTCAATGCTGACTATCTCACGACATCAATCAACTGAAAGCGTGGCAGGTTCGGCTCAGAGAGTCAACGTTATTGTCAGATACTCTGCCATGAACTTGTGCATCAAGGCGTGTAAAGTTGTCTGGTGCTTCGGCTAGATGAAACCATACGAGCATCAATGGTTTGGCAGGAATTCGCAGTAGTAAATGATCGTACTGTGCAGACAAGGTGACGATGCTGTATCGCACCGTCTGGTCGTTAACGTGAAATAGTGATGATGGTTGTTCGCAATCTTGACAGTTGCCATGCGCTGCAGTCGTAATCGCAAACTTTTTTTTGATATCAACAAAAAAGGGGACCCTGATAACAGAGCCCCCTTCCAAAAAATCTGAGAAATCGCTACCGAACTACCTGAACCATCATACGATAGATCGAGTGTTCATCCATGATGAGCAGCGTATAGGTTCCGCTTGAAACCGCTACACCATCGGCTGAGGTAAGGTTCCAGGTAACCTGCTGTTGTGCTGGAAGGGTTGCAACAAGCTGTCCAGTGTTTGAAATCACCTGGATACTTGTAGGTGTTACGCTCCCTGTTGTAACAGTCAACGTGCTTGTTGCTGGGTTAGGGAAGGCAAGAATGCCTGCTTCGAGTGCGTCGACAGTAACAGTCGATGCGATCTCGCATGTACCGGTTGTTGCTGCATCCAGGTTGCCACCCGTAGAAGACTTGAAGGACACTATTGCCGAGTATGCACCTACGTCGGTCGGTGAAAACTGCAGACATAGTTCCTTTGTTGATCCAGCTGCCACACTAAGCGGAGTTGGTGTAGATACGCTAAATGATGGTGCCGACGTGCCGGAAAGATCCACCTGATCAATAACGATATCCATTGTCGAGGTGTTGTTGATCTGGAAGCACTTTGTGTTGGCTGATAGTTTGTCTACCACGCCAAAGGCAAGATCACCGTTGACTGTGTATCGAATCACGCCAAGACCAACAACGTCAAACTCATGTGGACCATTTGTAGCATCTGATTCGATAGCGATCCGTGCTGTTGATTGTCCAACCCTTGACGGAGTAAATGAAACCTGTACAGAGAGATTCTCGCCAGGTTGCAGTGTTGTAGGGGCGACCGATACCGCTGTTACAAACGATCCTGCATCTGCACCAGTTGTCGTTGCACCAGTAATGTTTACTGGTACATTACCGTTGTTCGTGATAACGCCGGTAAACGAGCGCTGACCACTATAACCGAAAGGCACCTCGCCAACATCAAGTATGTTGGTATTTGTTGCCAAGCGTGGTTCGAGAGAGGCGGGGTCAATTACGGTGACCTTTGCCAGTCGAGAGACTACGCCGCCACAGGAATTCTTGATTACTGCACGGTAGTAGCCAGCATCCGAAGGTTTTGCATCGGCAATGGTAAACGACGTGGACCTGCCTGTCATCCGTTCCTTCTCGTTTTGCATCCACGTAATGACTTGTGCGTCCGTAGCACCAACCTCGAGAGTAGCATCTTCACCCATCAGTATGCTTACCGACTGTGGCTGGTCTTCGATGGTTGGCATGGTGTGAATTCCTACTTCAACCGGAACAGTCGTCGCAGTTAGTCCGCATACACCTGTTACAACGGCGTAGTAGGTTCCAGACTGGCCGACCGTTACATCCTGCATGTTCAATGAGAAATTGGTAGCATTAGGAATGGCCGCGTCGTTACGATACCACTGATACATGAGGCCAGTACCCTCTGCACCTACGACGAGTTGAACATCCGAGCCACTACATACATCGGCCATTTCTGGTTGTTTCTGGATCACTGGTGCTGCGTAAACATTTGCGTACACTTGGTTTGAGATCACTGAAGCATCGCAACCTGTAGCATCCTTCACTCCAGGAATATCTACGATGCAGCGATAGAAGCCATTGTTAGCGGTTGTTGCACCAGGAATCGAGAGTGTTGCCTGAGTGGCACCCACGATTGGTTTGTCGTTGTGCAGCCACTGGTAGGATGTATAACCACCAGTTGCAGTAATTGTGAGCTGTAGCACTGATCCAGGACATGCAGATACTGGTTCCGGTTGCTTGGTGATCTCGGCCTTTGGCGGTATGGTGAGCAGAACAGGCGTGCTGTTGACAGGTGGCCCACATTCACCGCTGACTCTAACGTGATAGTAGCCCATGTCGGAAGGAATTGCACTGAAGAACTTCAATGTACTTGCTGTTTGGCCCGTCATGGCAACACCATCCTTGTACCACTGGTAGGAAAGCTTGTCGCCTTTTGCAACGACGGAGAGCTGTCCGCCAGTTCCTTTGCAGATAATCGTCGGCTGCGGAGGCGTAGTGATTGCCGTGAATTCACGAACCTCGATCTTGGCTGTTGATGAGGTTGAGGTTTTTCCGCAGACATCATCAACGACAAGCGAGTAGTTGCCTGCATCTGATAGTGTTGCCGAGGGGATCAAGAGATCTGGTCCGCTAGTACTAATAAGCGTCCCATTGCGATACCACTTGTACGAATAGTAAGGACCAGTG
>JAGFIZ010000040.1 GCA_024103135.1 Bradyrhizobiaceae bacterium
TGTTCGTGGGGTGGTACAACGCCAGATCCAGGCGGACAAGACCTAATGAACTATTGCCTCGCTAAGGGGGCTCTGGTAGTTGCTGCAAGCGGCAACGACGGATTGTTTACTGATGCCACACCTCACTTCCCCTCGTCATTTGCTGGTGTTCTCTCCGTTGGCGCTTCGACGTCGTCAAACTCACCATCGTACTTCTCAAACTACGGTTACGACGTAACCACCTATGCGCCGGGCGAGAACATCCTTACCACATTTCAGAACAACACCTATCAGTCAACCAACGGCACATCGTTCTCTTCGCCATTTGTAGCAGGGATCTGTGGTTTGATCAAGGCCAAGCATCCAGAGTGGACGCCTGAGATGATCATCCAGCAAGTACGGTCAACGAGCGACCCAATGAAGGGGGTCGCGGGAAGTAACCGTCCAAAGTACTTTGGCTGCGTTAATGCGAGCAAGGCACTGCGCTATAATGACAGCTTTAGCTCTGGTGACAAGGTGCCAGGTATCGACATGCTGAGTTTGAGTGCTGGTGCAACAGGACAAATCACATCATACGATCCAGTAGATGTAGACATTGTCCTTAAGAATCACCTTGGCGACGCAACTGACGTAAAGCTTACCATTGAACCGCTTGGGGGCGCCGTCGAAGTCACCGGCAACACGAACATAACCGTTCCCACCATCCTTCACGATGCGACCACGACACTAAACCTCACGGTGAAGCTCAAGCCGACCTACCCCTGGTACGAAGCTGATCAGAAGTTCATGATTACGGTACAAAGCGGAAGCTACTTAAACTATGTGCTGGTGAGAATTCCTGTAAAACTGCCTACGTCGAATTCGCACGTTTTGGAAACCAGCAATCAGTATGTGTCATTTGACATAGCGGACCTTAGTGCAGATGGCACGATTTGGGTAGCAGGTACCTATCTGGCTACCAATGCGATATTCACTGGAAACAAGAACGGAGCCAATGGTGTGTTGGCGGCACCGTTCAAGCCAGCTACGATTTGTGGTGTTAGTGGAACCAAGGTAATGCTCGGTGGCCTAATGGGCGGCAAGCCAACCATTGCCCTAACCACCAATGCAAAGGATTGGTCGCCAATTGACGTGAGCACGTCAATGTCGTCCGTAGCCGGAATTGCCATGATCGACGGTCAACTAGGCTTTGCCTTTGGCAACCCGATAGGTGGCAAGATTGGCATTGCAAAGACCACTGATGGTGGGCTAACCTGGGCAAAGATTCACAACAGCCTCACAGCAAACTCCGGAGAAACCGTCCTACCACACGTCTTCCATGTCAACTCGAAAGGCGTCTGGTTTGCAACATCAGCCAAGCGCATCATTTCGACCATGAACAGAGGCGCCACGTGGTCGAGCTCCATTATTCCAGCATCATCAGGAAGCGAGATCAAGTCCATTGCAGTCGACACACTCCTCAATGGTGCTGCCGTATACAAGAATGGCAGCAACTATTATGTGGCGCTATCCGAAGAAGGCAGTGTCTGGAAGTCCGATGCCGTAAACTCAAATGCTCTGGGTATCGTTCCTGCTGCAGTGGCAAGTCCTGGCAAGAACCTTGTCCTCGTTGGATCTAACGGCGAAGTGTTTGGTAGCGACAACGCTGGCAAGGATTGGCAAGTAATCCTCTCACGCTCGCCAATGACCGTTACCCGCGCTGTTGCCAAGACCTCGGGCAGCACGACGCTGGTCACCACAGGACTTAACGTGGGACTGCTCA
>JAGFIZ010000041.1 GCA_024103135.1 Bradyrhizobiaceae bacterium
TGTTCGTGGGGTGGTACAACGCCAGATCCAGGCGGACAAGACCTAATGAACTATTGCCTCGCTAAGGGGGCTCTGGTAGTTGCTGCAAGCGGCAACGACGGATTGTTTACTGATGCCACACCTCACTACCCCTCGTCATTTGCTGGCGTTCTCTCCGTTGGCGCTTCGACGTCGTCAAACGCACCATCGTACTTCTCAAACTACGGTTACGACGTAACCACCTATGCACCGGGCGAGAACATCCTTACCACATTTCAGAACAACACCTATCAGTCAACCAACGGCACGTCGTTCTCTTCGCCATTCGTAGCAGGGATCTGCGGTTTGATCAAGTCCAAGCATCCAGAGTGGACGCCTGAGATGATCATCCAGCAAGTACGGTCAACAAGCGACCCGATGCAAGGCGTCACCGGCAGCAACCGTCCCAAGTACTATGGTTGCGTGAATGCAAGCAAGGCCTTGCGCTACAATGCAAGCTTTAGTTCAGGAGATAGGATCCCTGGTATCGACATGCTTAGCATGAGTGCAGGAGCAACCGGGCAAATCACGACCTATGATCCGGTAAATGTAGACATCGTTCTGAAGAACTACCTCGGCGATGCAACCGATGTTAAGCTCACCGTCGAGCCACTTGGTGGAGCAGTAGATATTACTGGCAACAAAAGCGTCGCGGTCCCCACAGTCCTACACGACGCTACCACGACACTAAACCTCACGGTCAAACTCAAGCCAACCTACCCTTGGTACGAAGCGAATCAGCAGTTCATGATTACCGTACAAAGTGGTAGCTACTTGAACTACATACTGGTGAGAATTCCCGTTAAGCTTCCAACTTCCAACTCGCACGTTACGGTTTCATCCAGCCAGTACTTGTCGTTCGACCTAGCCGACTTTACCGCTGACGGTACGTTGTGGACGACGGGAACCTACCTATCTACCAATGCTGTGTTCGCTGGAACCAAGAGCGGTATTTCAGGTGTGTTAGCAGCTCCGTTCAAGCCAACGACCATTTGTGGTGTTAGCGGTACCATGCTGATGCTTGGTGGTCAGCTTAGCGGCAAGCCAACCATTGCCGTTACTACAAACGCGAAGGATTGGACGCCAATTGACGTTAGCACGTCAATGTCGTCCGTAGCCGGAATAGCCATGATCGACGGTCAGCTAGGCTTTGCCTTTGGAAACCCCGTAGGTGGTAAGATCGGCCTTGCAAAAACCACCGACGGTGGAATTACATGGTCCAAGGTCAACAACGGTCCTACATCGAACACCGGCGAGACCATCCTCCCACATGTCTTTCATTCAAATTCAAAAGGTGTGTGGTTTGCGACTTCGGCACGTCGCATCATCTCTACGATTAATCGTGGTGCCAACTGGTCAAGCACCGTGTTGCCGACACCAACTGGTAGCGAGATCAAGTCCATTGCAGTCGACACGCTCCTGAATGGCGCTGCCGTGTACAAGAATGGAAGCAACTACTATGTGGCGCTATCGGAAGCAGGCAGTGTCTGGAAATCCGATGCCGTAAACTCAAGTGCTCTGGGCATCGTTCCTGCTGCAGTGGCAAGTCCCGGCAAGAACCTTGTCCTCGTTGGATCTAACGGCGAAGTATTTGGCAGCGACAACGCTGGCAAGGATTGGCAAGTAATCCTCTCACGCTCGCCAATGACCGTTACCCGCGCTGTTGCCAAGACCTCGGGCAGCACGACGCTGGTCACCACAGGACTTAACGTGGGACTGCTCA
>JAGFIZ010000064.1 GCA_024103135.1 Bradyrhizobiaceae bacterium
CACAGACGGTAACCAATTACGTGTTGCCCTTCGAAGGTCCACCTACAACGATCTATGACCTTTTCAAGCAGCGACCACCAAACATTCCACGGTATGTGTTCTTCCTAACGGACGGACACCCGAACCCATCGATTCCAAACGAAGACAAGTTCATCAACAAACACAAAACCCTGTTACAGCAGAATGGAATTCGCTTTTTTGCCGTAACAATTCTCCAATCATACACCCACGCCTCGCTGGAAACCTTTGCCTCTGCAACCGGTGGCAAGGCCATTGTAACGACGGAGGATAAGCTGGTCAGCCTATTTGACTTCCTTGCATTGGAGACGCAGGAACGAGAAGTCTGCACCATTTCCTGGATCAGTCCATTTGTCTGCAGAGAAGAACAGCGCAATCGCACTGCCGAGATTCGCATGGTTAAGGGCACTCCGCTCACAGCAACTGTCAACTACACTACCCCGCCAGCGAGTGTTGCCGGAGCAACGGTGAGTGCCCCGGTATTGTTCTGCGGTGACCCGCCACCTAACCAACCCGCGGCACCTGTACCCGTTGTCCTCACCGCCAATGGTGGACCGTTGAACATTACGGCCGGAACCGTTGTACCAACAGGCAACTTCTCGGTAGTCGATTGGGGTGGTGGTACTGGATCGACATTTGCACCGTTCACCTTGCTACCTGGACAGAGCCGCACCATACGAGTACAATTCACGCAGGGTGCTACGCAGATATTCCGTCAGGCTCAACTACAGTTTACCGGCACACCATGTCCGCCAGTCGTCGACCTCGTCGGCGGCCAAGGCATGATTCTCCTCATCAAGCCCAATGGCGGTGAACTGTATTCGACATGTGATTCGATCGACATTACGTGGTCGGGTGTTGTACCAACGCAACCGGTTACCATTGAGTACAGTGCCGATGGCGGCTCGACCTGGAACCTCATCTCGAACAATGCTACCGGCCTCCGATACAAGTGGGTAGCACCTGCCGCCGGCGTCAACTACAAGGTAAGAGTCAGCGTTGCTCCTGCGCCACAGTATCAGTGGGTCTCAACCAACGGCGGTACAAGTGCCGATAGTGCTACGAGCGTAGCCATCAGCCCGAACGACCTGCACGTTTATACGACGGGCTTCTACAACGGTCCTACCGCCTTCCCAACCAAGCCCACACCAACAACTACGAGCAACCTCGCGGGGGATGTCGACGGTTACCTTGCCGAATGGGATAGCAACGGTGGCCTACAAAAGGTTACGTTACTGACGGGTACGGGTTCCAGCACGGAAAAAGTGGTTGGCGTCGTGACGGACAAGAACGGCAACTACTATGTAGCCGGTTACTATACTGGAGCAACATCCAAGTTCGGAAGTCTACCGCTTGCCCTCCCTGGGGGTGACGTTAGCAACATGTTCATCTATGCCTTCGACCAGAATGGCGCGCTGATATGGGGCAATAAGGGGCAGGGTGATGGACTTACCAATTGCAACGCCAATGCAACAGGTATTGGCATTCGCTATGATGTTAGCGGCAATCCACAAATCGTTGTGCAAGGGAAGTTCTCTCGCTACATGCGCGTTGGCAACACGTCCACTGGCACGTGGGCCGAGAGCTTGAAGTATGCCAACAACACCATGCGTGACTACTATGCCATCTACACGGCGTCGGGTACTGCCACCTTCTCTCTTGGCGTACCACCATCGACGTTTACGATGCAAAAGATGTCCGTCAACGATTCGCGTGGGTTCACCTACGACGTTGGTTCGTTTACCGGCTCCAAGACATGGGCACCACCAACGATCTCCAAGGCCAGTGCCGGTGCTAGCGATGCCTTCCTTTCAAAGTTCGGCTCAACGCCTGCAAGCTCCGATGTAAGCGAGAACAGCTTCTCGGTTAAGTCGCCACAGCTCACGTTTAACCAAGGCAACGGGGTATTCGATCCAACAGCACAAGGACAAAGCACTCCGAAGAGCTTTTCCGGAGTGTTGTGTAATACGGGCGACTTCGATGTGCAGATTGCTGCGGCAACGTTTACTGGTGCCAACAGTGGAGACTTCCGTCTGGTTGGACAACTCGTTGGAACTCGCCTAAAGCCTGGTCAGTGTATCTCTATCGAGCTTCTGTTCTCACCATCGGGCATCGGCAATCGTACTGCTACCCTGGAAGTGTCCGGTAATTGCGGCACCCATTCGATCATGATCTTGGAAGGTATGGGGCTCGCTCCGTGTAAGTGGGATGCACAGGCAAACTTCGATGCTGGAAAGATTGCACTCAATGCAGCAACAAAAACCGTCACCATTACCGGGGTGATCTGCAATACGGGTCCGTCGAATCTGAAGGGAACCCTCACATTCCCAGCGAACCCTGTGCTTTCCATCACTCGCGGTGCTGGTGCCTTTGATCTAGCCCCTGGGGCATGCCTGGATATTGACGTCAGCATTAACCCAACAACGGCAGGCATGCATTCCATTACACTGGATTTCGGGCTTGCAGCCGAGTGTGGTGTTCCCAACACCATCATCACAGCCGAGGTTGTCGAACCGAAGGTGACGATTACGGATGTTGCGTTTGGTCTGCATCGTGTGGGGACAACGGTGGTCGACACGATATACATTGAGAATCAAGCCACTCAGCCAGCTACCATCAACTCACTCACCCCTCAGTATCCGGGCGATGGCAACATTGTTATTGACATCTCGGGCTTCAGCACTCCATTTGACATCCAGCCAGGTGAAAGAGTCAAGGTGCCAGTGACCTTTACCCCACAAGCGCGTGGACCATACACGGAAACATTGACTGCCGCTGTCAATGGTCAGGCAACACCACTGGTTGGTACCGTCACGGGTACTGGCTTCCTTCCGAGCATTGGTGCTACTGGCTACAACTTCCAGCCGGTAACCGTGAACACAAACTCCTCCGAACAAGGATGGGTTGTCATTACGAACACCGAAACGTCGAGTCCACTCGTCGTGAACGCCGTCAGATTTGCTTCACCGACACTACACTTTGCAACAATTTCATGGCCAACCGACTTCCCTCGTACTCTGCAGCCAGGTGAAGAACTCAGACTCGAAGTAGGCTTTAATCCCAAGGCCGTCGGTACGCTGTCAGTCGACGTGATCATTGAACACGATGCAAAGCCAGGACCAGATCCAATTCCACCGTATGCAACGACCATCGTGCAAGTCACTGGTGTAGGTATTGACCAAAGCAGCATACCGCCAATCACCTTTGGTAACGTCCTTACGTGCGCTACGGCAACGAGAACCATCACCATTACGAATCCAAATCCTGCAACGCCTCTTCAGTGCGATGCACCTGTCGTCACTGGCGATGCAGGAGTGTTTACCATCACGCCAAACACGCAATTCACCATTGCACCAGGTGGCAGCCAGGATGTCACGGTAACATTTCAACCGACTGCAGTCGGACCTGCATCCGTTACCTACTCCTTTGCCAACAACCAAGGACTCGACCTCATCGTCAATGCGACGGGTGTAGGCGTTACAACCACGGCCGACTTCACCTTGAAGGCCTATGGCAACATCAATGTGGGTAGCACCTTCCCTGTTTCCGTCATGGCGGACATAGGCGACATGCAGGGTGTGCCTGTCACGTCCGTTGATCTCACGTTGACCTTCGACGAAACCTACATCGGCTTCAAGGATCTGGATGTTTCCAGAAATCAAGCTGGATGGATGTTTACGACCGATGCATCAGTACGTGGTCGTCTCGTCATCACGGCAACATCGAATACTGGAGCAACGCTGGTAGATGGAATGTTCGTCGAACCACGCTTTATCTCTTTCCTCACGGCAGACAACTCGCTCCCATTCACGGTGTCGGCCGTTGTAACACCAACGTGCGCAGTACCATCTGGCGATTCGATCAGCATACCGGTTAGCCAGGTTTGTTATAGCGAAGGACGCTTGATCACCTTTGGCGCTACACGGTTCGGCATGCAGGTGCCAAGTCCAAACCCTGCAAGCTCTCACACCAGGATCGAGTACTCAACTGGCTATACCACACCAACGACCTTCGAACTTGTATCCGACATGGGTGCAATCGTCAGCGTCGTAACCACGCCTTCCGCACCATCCGGCACCTATGAGCTTACGCTCGACACGTCTACGCTTGGTAGCGGCGTCTATGCACTTCGCATGATCAGCGGTCACTTTATCACAAGTCAACAGCTCATGATCGTGCGGTAACACCAGCCAGTCTGCATAGCAGTCAGAACCAGAAACCTACCGAAGGGGGCTCATCCGTAATTTTGAGCCCCCTTCAACATTTATCTGCCGATCATGATTAACAACATCATCACTCAGCTAGGCGACCAATCGGCCTACCTCCTCGATCATACCTGCACGACAATTCCCAAGGAACGTCTGCACATTCCAGGTCCGAACAACGTCGACGCGCTGTTTGGTGTTAGCGACCGGTCAACGCATGTTTTACGCAACCTCCATTGGATTCACAATACGGGTCGACTAGCTGGTACTGGCTACGTGAGCATCCTCCCTGTTGATCAAGGTATCGAACACAGTGCCGGAGCATCGTTTGCAAAGAATCCGGACTACTTTGATCCAGAGAACATCATCAACCTTGCAATCGAAGGTGGGTGCAATGCCGTGGCCTCGACCTACGGCGTCCTTGGTGCCCTCGGCAGGAAGTACGCACACAAGTTCCCGTTCGTTGTGAAGATCAACCACAATCAACTGCTCACCTACCCCAACGCCTTTGATCAGATCCTGTTTGGTACGGTTCAACAAGCGTACGACATGGGTGCTGCAGCGATTGGAGCAACGATCTACTTTGGTTCGGAAGAGAGTAGCCGACAGATTGTGGAAATCGCCGAAGCCTTCGCCTACGCACATGAATTGGGCATGGCAACGATACTCTGGTGCTACTTGCGCAACTCGGCATTTAAGAAGGACAAGGACTATCATGTTGCAGCCGACCTTACAGGTCAGGCGAATCACCTGGGTGTTACGATTGAGGCAGACATCATCAAACAGAAGCTGCCCGAGAACAACGGTGGCTTCAAGGCCTTGAACATGGGCGGTAGTTCGTACGGGAAGCTGGACGAGCGGATGTATACCGAACTCTCCACTGATCACCCAATCGATCTCTGTCGGTACCAAGTGGCAAACTGCTACATGGGACGTGTGGGGCTGATCAACAGCGGCGGCGCAAGCGGCAACAACGACTTTGCCGAAGCAACCGCTACAGCTGTCATTAACAAGCGTGCAGGGGGTATGGGGCTCATTAGTGGTCGGAAAGCCTTCCAACGTCCACTTGCCGATGGCATCAAGCTCCTGAACACCATCCAGGATGTCTACCTCTGTCCAGAAGTCACGATTGCATAAACTTTGAACGACGCAGCACACACCGGACAAGGAGTACCTTGCCGTAGTGTCTAATGCGGACGCTTCATCATCACATCATTAATGGCCAACACCTTAGGACAACTTCGTCGACTCAAGCCATATCTGCGTCGCTATAAGTCAAAGCTGATGCTGGGGCTGCTGTTCATCACCATCAGCAACCTCTGCAGCACGACGATTCCGTATGTGGTTGGCAAGGCCGTCGACACCCTCAAGGTGAGCACCTTCACCCAGGACCAAGTATTCTGGTTAATTGCCCAGATCATCCTGCTCACCGTAGGCAGTGGTTTGGGACTGTTTGGAACTCGCCGCACGATCATCGTCATGAGTAGGTTCATCGAAGAAGATCTGCGCAACGATTTTCTTGCAGCGATTCAAGTTCAGAGTCAGCAATTCTATCACGATCGTAGTACTGGCTCGCTCCTGGCTCACTTTACGAATGACATTGGTGCCGTGCGAGAGTTCATTGGACCGGCCATCATGTACAGTGCAAACACGATAACGACCTTCTCGTTTGCACTTGGATGGATGCTAAGCATCAATGCGCTCGTATCGCTTGCAGTGTTCATTCCTGTGCCGTTGATTGCCTGGGTTACCTACAGCATTGGTAGACGCATCCACGAGAACTACAAGATTGTTCAGGAACAGTACGAGCACGTCACCACTCATGCCCAGGAGACCTTCTCCGGGGTACGTGTTGTTCGTGCATACGCTCAAGAGCAAGCGGAGGTAGACCAGTTTGCACAGATCAGCAAGGACTACTACCGCAAGAACATGGGTCTGGCAAGGGTCAACTCCCTCATGATGCCAGGCATGATCGTACTCTTCAACCTGTCCTACATCATCGTCATCAGCGTCGGTGGCTATCAGGTAATCAGCAACCATCTTACGGTAGGAGAACTCACGCAGTTCTTCATCTATCTTAATCAGCTCCTGTGGCCGGTTGCAGCCATTGGTTGGGTCACTGGCATGATCCAGCGAGGGGCTGCCAGTATGGGTCGGCTCGGTGTTATCATGGATAGCGTAGCCACCATCAGCAACTCAGCCTCAACGGATCACTCCATTACATCGCTCAAGGGCAAGCTTTCGTTCGAAAACGTTAGCCTTCGTTATGCTGGCACACAGGCGCATGCTGGCACCGAACGTACCGTCCTGGACAACATCAGCCTTACCGTGCCAACAGGCACCTCGCTCGGAATCCTGGGCGGTGTAGGAAGTGGTAAGAGCTCCTTGGTCAACCTGATTCCTCGACTGTACGATGTTAGCAGTGGCAGGGTATGTATTGATGGACACGATGTGCGAAACATTCCACTCGAAGTCCTGCGCTCACACATCGCCATCGTTCCACAGGAGAGCTTCTTGTTCTCCGATACCATTGCTGGCAACATCAAGTTCGGCAACCCAGAAGCGACGGACGAACACATGATTCGTGCTGCCGAGATTGCCCAACTGAATCGCGATATTGCCGACATGCCCGAAGGCTACCAAACGCGTGTGGGAGAGCGTGGGGTGACGTTGAGCGGCGGACAGAAACAGCGGACCTCACTGGCACGAGCCGTACTGTGTGATCCGGCAATCCTTGTGCTTGACGATGCGCTCTCAGCCGTGGATACCGACACTGAGTCACGCATCCTGAGCGGACTCGTCCAGTTAATGAAGGACCGCACCTCCATTGTCATTTCTCATCGCATTAGCACCTTGAAGCACTGTTCGCAAATCGTCGTCCTCGAAGATGGTCGCATCCTCGAACAAGGCACGCACGAAGAACTCCTTGCTCTCGGTGGCAAGTACCATTCAACATTTGAACGTCAACAACTCGAAGCAGCAGTAGAATGAACGTCAAGAACACCATCCTCGATCTCGTAGGCAACACCCCACTCGTCAAGCTCAACCGCGTTACCCAAGGTATCGCAGCAACGGTCCTGGTAAAGATGGAGAGTGCTAACCCCGGCGGTTCGGTCAAGGACCGCATCGGCATCTCGATGATCGAAGCAGCAGAACGTGAGGGACGCATCAAACCCGGCGACCTCATCATCGAACCAACCAGCGGGAATACGGGGATTGGCCTTGCACTGGCTGCACGCTTGAAGGGGTATCGGTGCTTGTTCGTGATGACGGACAAGGCATCACAAGAACGCGTACGGTATCTCAAGGCCTTGGGTGCTGATGTGCTCATCGTAAGTAGCGCTGCTCGTATGAGCAGTCCTGAATATTACTGGAACACAGCAAACAGACTTGCCAGCGAGTTGCCTAATGCCATCATGCTCAATCAGTATGACAATCCGGCTAACCCCGAGGCACACGTGCGCACAACTGGACCAGAAATTTGGGCCGATACTGATGGTAAGATCACACACTTTGTGGCAGGGATCGGTACTGGTGGTACCATTACCGGTACCGCACGATACCTTAAGCAGCAGAATCCGAATATCAAGGTCATCGCTGCCGACCCCGTTGGTAGTGCCATCAAGACGTTCAAGGAAACGGGTCGGCTCGTTGAAGCTCTCCCCTATCTGGTTGAAGGAGTAGGACAAGAGCGAATTCCACAGAACCTGGACATTGATCTGCTGGACGAGATCATCAACATTCAGGATAAGGAGAGCTTCTCGATGGCGCGCAAGCTTGCACGCGAAGAAGGCATCTTCTGCGGTGGTTCAAGCGGAATGAACGTCACGGCAGCTCTACGAGTTGCCCGAATGCTGCCTGCCGATGCTATTGTTGTGGCCATGATCTGTGATACTGGTGAACGATACCTGACCAAGCATCATAGCGACGAATGGCTCAAGGAAAAGAACCTTCTCGATGATGGTGTGCCGTTCATGCTACGCGATGTACTGGCCGCCAAGCGTCAACGTAGCACCGTACCCAACCTGGTGTCAGTCGTCCCTCAATCTACCGTTGCCGAAGCCTTAGAGCTGATGCGCCAGTACGAACTGAGCGAGATCCCGGTAATGGACGATGCTGCACTCATCGGAACAGTACGCGAGAACAGATTGATGGGAGCAGTCATTGCCTCGCGCGAAGCAATGGAGCAACCCATCCGCATTCACATGGAGTCCCCATGTCCGATGCTCGATGCTCATGCCGATGTTGCCGAATGCATTGCCGTCCTTAAGACGCAGCCAATGGTCGTTGTAGAAGAGTTCGGAAAGGTCAGCGGCGTGCTCACCCGCCATGACATTCTCGACTACGTCTAGTCTGCTCGAAGGAGCATCACGCTGTAGAACTGTCCATCCGCCAACTGTACACGTACCAGCACCGACCCATACCAAGTATTGTGGATTGGCGTGACGTGTTGGGCATTAATAGATGCCAGCGTTCGACCAAGCAGATCAAACACAGTCGCTGATTCACCGGGTTGAATCTCGACGGCATGTACCGTAGGTACTGTGGTCGTTGTTTCTCGAATACTCGTCGGCAGCATTCGCAGCATCTTTATCTCATTCCTACCATTTCTCTTCGACGTCCACGCGCCAACCAGAACCTTGTTGAGTGTTCGTACTACCGACGTATTGGCATTGCCGCGTTGCTCCTGGTCCACCACTTCGCTACCTAGCCCCTTACCATCGGCGCCACCAGTTGCCAACCGCACACCATCAATGCTTTCATGGAGTATGGTAAACGTCCCGCCATCATCCGACGTGCAGATGGCTGGATACTCCGCGTCTGCAACCCATGCACTGCTAACGTCGATGTTGGAAGGGGGCTCTGGAGCACCGACAGCATACCGCGCATAGTACACTACGGGTTTGCTTACGGCATCACGGTAGTCCCGCCATGATACGTGTGCCATGCTAAAGCGATCGAAGGTGAGAGATGGACCTGTTGCCGGGCAGCCATCAATGCTCCATGGTTGATTCTGTATTCGCACTGGTTCGGCAAACTCCGTCGCCCCAGGATACTGCAAGGCAAGGTACACATCCCGCACATTGTCTCTATTTGCCCGAAAGGCAACGCCAATGGTCCCGTTCGGTGCAATGGCAGCAGAAGTCATGCAACACTCGCAGGAATTCCCTTCCCAGCTTGGAATGTTGGCCCGACGTGGATCGGACCAGGTCTGTCCACCATCGGTGCTGGTAACAACAAACACGTGGGTACCAGGATCGAGAGAGTCGGCAGATAGGAACGACATCACCAGCGTGCCATCAGCCCCCTGCCCCATACTCATGAAGTCCTGCATTGGTGACTGGAAGCCACGGACTACCGGTACGGACCCAAGCCACGTATCACCACCATCAGTGGAACGGGATACGTAGATCCTGGGCATAGCATCGCCGACCTTGGAATCGAGATAGGCACAAACAAACGTAGTCGTTCCTGTTGCTCGAATTACTGGTCTACGCTGCAACCCAAGCAGGTATGCACGCATGGTAAGCACACTGTCATGCACGTTCCACGTCTGTCCGTCATCCGTTGATGTTGCAAAACCGATTTGGTAACCGACGATCAACGGTGTCACCCAGGAAAGTACCAGACGTCCATCATCAGCAAGGGTCAGACTAGGGTTGCTCCGGCTTGCCGACGTGGCTGGTAGTGGGTAGCTCACTTGCTGACACATCACGGTGGGTGTGGTCACGGCAAGCAAGAAGCCACAGAGTACAGCGAATTGGACTGACGTCATCGTTATCTCCACGAGATACTTTAGAAAGTTGTGGATGGTGGTAGAACTTACGACTTGACCGAAAGAAAAGAAAGGCGTAACCTGTGGTTGAATACAGTTTTTTCAAACTATCCCCAGGAGACGCCTTATGAACAGG
>JAGFIZ010000070.1 GCA_024103135.1 Bradyrhizobiaceae bacterium
GTTATCCAGCGTGCAAAACTCCCACGCAACCATGCCGACGTTGTTATCACTGAAGCAACAAACTGCGCCACCGACAACCCCATTGCCTATGCAGCAGAGACAAAGCGGCTTGGTGCATTTATCAATCGAATTACGAATGCTGGCGGCTCGGTTCTTATCCCGTGCTTTGCGCTTGGCAAGACGCAGGAAATCCTGTCAAGAGTCTACTCGCTAATGCGCAAAGGCACGATCAGCCAGATGCCGATATACACTGGCGGACTCGGCACTGCTGTTTCGAAGGTGTACGATGAGTATTGCTATACCGAGCCGATGCGGGTTCCGGGGTTTGAGATAAGTGATATTCCGCAAGAACGTTTGGAGTGGGAAGGTCTTCACTCTGGTCCATTCTTCAACACTCCAAGCATTGTGATCGCAGCTTCTGGTATGCTTACCAAGCGTACCATGAGCTTTGTTCTTGCCAAACACTGGTTCAAGCACGCCAACTTTGGAATTGCCTTCATCGGATATCAAGACCCTGAAACGCCGGGTCATGCCTTGCTTCATTCTAAAAAGGACGAAGCGTTCGATTTTGCTGGAAAGTCCTACGTGCGGACATGCGAAATCGAACGCTTCAAGTTCTCTGCACATGCAGACCTTGGAGGTCTTGTAGACTACATCACTGACGTCCGCCCGTCCACGGTTGTGATTATGCACGGCGAACCGGATGCATGCAACAACCTGGCACTAAGCATCCGCCTACGACTTCCCGGTGTGCGCGTTGTCATCCCACGTCAGGGCGTGTCGTATGCTATCGGCAAGAACCTCGACGATTGGTCTAATGAACAACAAGAAGAGGTTGGGAGACCGTTTGACCATCCGACGATGTAATCCTTACAATCGCTAAACCACTGGGGATGTGATCAAGAGCCAGGTCAACCGTCGAAGTACCCTCGGCAACATTCGTCGTAGCCATAGTAGCGTATGTGGCATCAAGCAATTCAGCTTTAAGGATGGTGACCGTCGGATTCCAACTAATCTTGACCACGTCTCGCGCTGGTATAGGTGCACACCGGAACTCTGCCGACTTGTTATCAATGATCACACTTGCCACGAATGGTTGTAGGCCTTGTAATGAAAAGAACCCTGCAGAGAACTCTGCAACGGATTGATTGTCTGGACTGCACACCTTCACGCGGTACCGATTGCCTGGCATAACATCCGGTGGCACAGGCCACTCGAATTCATGGACATTGTCCGGTAGTTCTCCGGAGATTGGACGGACAATTCCTCTGTCGCCATCCCACAGAAACACTTGCTTGACACCAGTAGGCAGGTTACCGTCCCACCGAACTCTGAGCGTTTGACCATTAACAGGTTGGTTTAGGTTGCGCTGTATCGTAGTGAGTACGGCACCAATGCATTGTCCGGTACCGCATACAATTGCCATGGCGATGGTGCTCGCCAGAATAGTTGATTTCATCATGCACTCCTGTGAAAGAGGTGTTAAAAAGCGATGAATGGTAGGGTAGTTGCTACTCCGTGCTGTTCAATAACGGCCAGGTGGACTCCAGGTGTAAGCGATAATGGTAGTGTGAACGAACCACCGGATTCGAAGATCGTTTGGCACCAATCAACGGATCCTTGAACATTGAATATCGAAAGTCGAGCTTCTGACGATTGGAGATTTGAGACGATAAGCTCACGAGCAGGGTTGATCCACCGTATTGTGGGTTTCGCCTTGTCTTCATTGTCGTTCACCTTGGTTGTTTTCTCGAACCATGCCGTGAAGGTCACGGTATCAAACACAGGCCAACAATTATCTGATACAACCTGAAACTCTGGGGTTTGCTCTGCGGTCACACCTGGATCAGAAGTCGTCCAATGACTAAAGGTTGTGCCAGGAGGAGCTTCGCGGACTTCTATCCAGTTGTCAGCTTCGTAGACCAGAATGCCAGAGTGTTTTATAGGCATTGTGTAAATGGTATCGAGCAATGAACTGTCTTCGACCATGCGGGCTTCAGTTCGATAGTTCACCTCGATGTTCTTTTGAATTGGTTTGATAACGCTGTCCTCAAAAATCTCTGTATCCCACCATCTACACATGATGCTAATCGTGTAAATCGTTCTGTTGCCGGATATGGGTTCGAATACTGGAAATTCATCCAGAACCTTGATTTTCACCTGTCGTGCTTCATGATCGATGAACGTTTGAATTTTTACCGGCACTACGACCAGATCGCCAAGCGAATCAATTTTATCCCTCCACATGTGGATTGGTGACTCCTCGGTGGCATTGGGGGACTTTGGTGGAATGGGAAAGAGGTATTGCAGTACTATGGTGTCGGCACAATTAGCTACGATTCCATTTTGTTTAGCTCCTACAAAGCCATTTGGGTAACAATACTGCGCCTCTACTTTTTGCGAACAGAGTGCGAGCAGTGATGCTAGGCAAACCACCTGTGTAAAGAGTGTTTCCTTTGACCGTGAATGCATTCGCCGCAACCCGCTTCTCTTTGGGCGGAGCATCTGTCGAGCACCGACAACAAAACCGTTCATCGAATGACTCCTCTTCTAACTAGAAAATGGGGTAACAACCGGTAGGTTGTGTTTTCATCACCGATTTCCAGATAGGTGGTTGCTTTCTTGGTGCCCCACAGATTATTTATCGACCCAATAAAGGTCCCGTATCCAAGGTGATCGTCTTGTTCATCGGCGGGAAGTAGGGCTCTGACAAATTCAACCCCGAGATCTGCAATGGACTTTAGCTGACTCGTACCGACCTGTTCATTGCTAGCCATGTCTGCTGCTCTTTTCTTGGCCATATCAAGCAGATCCTGAACTCGATTTACAAAGCAGTCATTCTCATCCTTGCAATCCTCGTCATAAGTTGTTACATGCCACCAGGCAAGATCTCCCCACTCTAACCACTGTGGTTGGATCAACAACAACATGTCGCCATAGCCCTGTGGGCCGTCTTCGTCACTATGCGGAAGTGTACATTCACCAGGAGTAACTCCCTGTTGTTCTGAACAATCAGGAATTCTTTGGAATCCTTGGTCGATGCCATAGACGCCTTTCTTTCCAAAGTCACCACCAAACGCAGCGTGATAGATTTCTCCATCGAAAGGCCATGGTAGATAGTCCGTATCTCCGTCATACTCATATTCTGCTTCGTGGAATCTGAGACTGAACCCGGGTATTTCGAGTGATTGGAACAGTTGAGATGTTACATACTCGAGTGGCACTCCTGATAATGACTTGATATCGCGTGTACACGTCACCTTGAACAATCCCATGTGAAGCGCTTGCTTACGGGGATGAGTTGTAGGATCGTTTATACTCAGCACCACCGTATTTGGAGAGTATCCGGGCATTCCTTCGAACGATACATTCCCATCCTGCGATGTTGTCGAGAAACTCAGATCCGTCCTCATTGGTTCGTCGAACAACACGTTGCCATACGATTCAACCTTTATTCCACCTTCCAGAATAGTCGTCTGATCTATGGGTTGTGAGAATCTGATTTTTATCGTCGTCCCGTCCAATGGAATGTATTCGATGTGTCTGCCTGTCTGCGGTTCGTCTTCGTCAAGAACATCTGCGTTATTCACGTCGAACCAACGCCACTCGAATCGTGACGAAGATCGATCGCTTACATCGGTAACCATGACCTTCAGTGCATAGGCATCAATACCAAAGTTTTGCCGGAAACAGGCACGGGATCGAATCTCTGGAGTGTGGTTGTCAACCTTTGCACAATCCACACCATCAAAGCCAACTGCATCTGGAGTAATTGTTACATAAAAATTCAACTCTTCTGATGTGGACTCACCTTCAGTAGGGAGTACATAGTCCTGTTTTGCGTCAAAGAACCGATACTTCTGTGTCTGCTCCAGGCCCTCCTTGATCGTGAGCCGAACTACATCACCACAATGCAGTCGGTACAGGGCAAACTGCACCTTGTTGTCGTAGCAGACCTTCTCCGTCAGTGACGTCCACGTTGTCTTTGAACCAGATTTCTTGCCCAGCTGAACACGAATGGAAGTGTATGACTTAAGAGTCTCGGGGGACAGTAAGTTTTCTGGATCGTCCGATGCCATCAATACTTTCTCCAAGCGCAGTTGTATTGGTTTTCGTTGGACGAGGAAGGTGACAATATTTTCTGGGTCGTTCATCGGTTCTGTTGCACAAGCCTGTTGTACCGGCTCGTCGAACGTTTCCTTTACGCCACCGATGCTCGACACATACCCCGTAATCTCCCAGCAATCGTCAACCTCGATACATAAGGTCTGGTAAACTGGCACGGCTCCAACAAAATGTTGCTGTGTTGTAAAGCGAACTGCACCACTTGGGTCCCAGCCGTCGGTTTGATCAACGTCAGAGACGGCGCCACTTAGTCTGTACACCTCCGACGTGGCTGGTATCGATCCAAAATTGGGTCGCATGGTAAAGGCGTTGCCGACTCCTACTGGGGGCGACATTGCGCTAACAAATGCGCCTGATATGCCAACAACTGGAGATGAGTTCTGATACGTGTTATTCAAGCCCCCTTGCCAACCTTGAAACGTATATCCGGAAGCTGCTTGGGCAACAACGGTGCATGTAGGCATCTGATCGGTTATCAGGATCGTGTCAAGTCCATCTATCGTTCGTAAAAGCTGATGGTCGTTGTCATACACGGAAACGGAACCGTTGTCACCAACATCGATCACCGCAAATAGTGTATCGGTTTTGTCAAATACGGCCTGCAGGTAAATATCCTTGCCCGCATTGTCGCAGGTAATGGCTAGATCACTGTCCACAGCAAGTGGATCTTGTCGTGTAGAACTCCGCCACTCAACAAGCCTGTACCTGCCATCATACTCAGACCGGGTTGATAGTGAGAAGGTAGAGGGTATTGCTGCTTGTGCCGACATGGCACTTACTGTCTCTACGATCTCTGCTGGCAACTCTTTCCCGTCTACTTCAATTGCTTCTACGTGGACCGTTGTCACTCTCCTGACCATGGTGCTGAAGACTGCATCGTCAAGCACGTCACCGGTGATTCGGCTCAGGTTGACGTTGAGTCTAACGTTGTCACCGGGTTTCCACGGCACTTCCGGCTGCACGCGTACCTGGGCTCCCGACACGTGGAGTACGGGCGTTACCACGACCCATTCACCATTGGTTTCTGCATTTGCACATTCGAGTACCATGATTCTTCCTGCATCAGCCAGCCCCTGGTCAAGTGGTTCGGTAAACTCAACCGTGATGTTGTCCGCACATCCAATGCTGGAATGCCCCCTCACGGAACAGTATGAAACCTTAGGTGTGTTGGGTGCAACGGTAAAGGTGGCTTCGACAGCCGGGAGCAGCATTGGCGCAGGAGTATTGGCCCACATAC
The DNA here is from genome assembly GCA_024103135.1 of Bradyrhizobiaceae bacterium. Taxonomy (GTDB): domain Bacteria; phylum Bacteroidota; class Ignavibacteria; order Kapaibacteriales; family Kapaibacteriaceae; genus OLB6. The sequence continues at coordinate 5,363 of JAGFIZ010000070.1, forward strand.
CATCAACATTCACTCGGTAGGTACGGCCGGGTACAAGGTGCGTTGGCGTAAACGCTATGGTACGCGGATCCTTGAACACATAGGTCCCATGAGCACTGTGCCGCACTTGAGTATTGATTGGCATGTCTTGGTACACCGTATCAACCACGAGTACCGTCGGCCGAGGCGGTACCATGCCCATTGGATCTGAGTTTGGATAGAACGTCGAAACGGAGCTTGGTATGATTGGACCTGGTGCTCGAATCAGAATTTCGGGTGACCTTTCAACACCTCGTTGATGGTGTTGTGGATAGAGGATATCTACTTGCGCAAGCAACTTGCCTGCGATACAGAAGGCAGCAACTAGAACTATGGAAAGACGCATAGCAGCTCCTTGATAGAATGGTGATACAATGCCGATGAAAGTGCTCGGCAGTAATCATCATGTGTAAGAGCTACAAGCGAGTGTGACCTGTTTTTCTATACCATCGAAATAGATGGAATCAGGACTATTGGACGCGAATCTGATAGAGGTTAGGCCAGTTCTTTCCCGTCACGTAGACGGCTTTTGTCTGCTGGTCGTAAGCAATTCCGTTAAGCACGTCGGCGCGTTCACTACGCGACGAGTACGGATAGATCGCTGCTAGGTTGATGACCTTGTTCACCGTCCCTGTCTGAGGATTGATGCAAACCACCATGTCCGTCTGCCAGACGTTTGCCCAAATCTCATCCTCGACCCATTCGAGTTCGTTTAGATATCTGCATGGTTGGCCGTCAAGGCGGACGGAGATCGTACGCTCAACCGAGAAGTCCGTGGCATTACGAACGGTAATCACCTCGCTTCCGTTGCTCATGAACAGCTCACGTCCGTTTGTTGTTAAGCCCCACCCTTCACCGAAGTAGTTAAAGGTTTTTGTCTTCGAAAAAGACTTCAAACCATAAACAAAGGCTTCTTGATTAAGCCACGTGATCACAAACACGTTATCGTCAATGACCGTTGATCCCTCACCGAAATACTGTCCACCCAACCGTGTACTACGCAATACCTTTCCCGAAGCAAGGTCCACTTCACGCAACTCGCTAACGCCGTACTGTCCCGTTGTTTCAATTAACCGTCCTCCATTCACCGTCAACCCCTGCGTGAACGCCATCGTATCATGTGGAAACGTCTTCACAATCGTTCCTTCCACCGTAGGTGTGGTAGGGGGCTTTGGTTGCTGTGTGGTTGCTGACTCGTTGTTTGAATGCACTGCCGACTGTGTTCTTTCTGAAGAACAAGAAATGCATGCGGCCAGGAACAGCAAGAGTGTGGCATACTTCATGCTGCAAACCTAGTAGTTACAGTAATTGGCTCCGTGTTGATTCGTAGTTTCGACGTTACTTCATGACTACCATAGCCCCCTTTCAACTGCGTTTACATACTCTCTTTGCACTCTGCTTCCTAATTCTAACGGCATGCGACCACGAACGCACGCCGGATGAAGAGGTAGCCGATAGCATAGAGGCAGTACACGATTCCATTCTTCACGAAGAAGAACTTGCTCGGACTGAAGCCGACTCTCTTGTGTCGGCCCAGCCTCAAATCCAGTACAAGCGTGTTGTTGTTACGTCCGAGCTGCGTGACAGTTTGCGTAAGCATTGTGCCAAAACAAAGGAAACGTGGGATAGCTATCGAGCACTAACGCTACTGAATCGTAAGGACATTCAGTATTTCCGTGTCGGCGATACCATTGTATTACCCAACAAGGTCGTTGAAGACCTTCGGATGTATTCAGTGTTTCCGTTTTATTACGAGGGGGCCAAGGACCTACCTAAGCTTATCGTGATCTCGAACAAGTGGCAGTGTTATGCATGCTACGAGTACGGCAAGCTTGTGCGCTTTGCCGCGGCGAACACTGGTGAGGAACGCAAACCCACGTTCCCTGGACGATATGCAGCCACCTGGAAGCAACGGAAGCGTCTCTCTTCACTTGATAGCACATGGGTGTTGCCATTTACGATAAACATCCACCAATATGCCGGTAGCGCCATGCATCAATTTGATATGCCTGGCCGACCTGTGTCGCATTCCTGCGTGCGCCAGTTCTTGTCGGACGCAGAGTGGGTATACAAATGGATTAGTGTTGCAAAACTTGATAGCAACCGTCGGTTCATTCCTTATACTGGCACGCCGGTGATTATCCATGGGTTGTTTGACTTTACAAGGAAGCGTGGTGGTCCATGGCTGGAGTTGGCAAACAACAAGCCACAGATCGATGATCTACCAGCAAAGCCCATGGAAGTTGAACCTGCATTGATCCCAATGTCGCAGATACCCAAGGTTGTTCGTGGTGCATTACCAGACTACGAACGTTATGCCAATGCCGAAACAGAGCTTCGAAAAAGGGGATGGATTCGCGAAGGTGTGCATCTTCGAGAGAGCATTGACTACAACAAGCTTCGTCGTGACAAGCGCATGGCAGCAGAGAAGAAGCGTAGGGCTGATTCGTTAGCTCGCATTACACCGAGCATCGAGAAAACCTTGTCGCCATCGACCAACTAGTGATCGTGATGGGCTTTAACGAGGTTTCGAACGTGAGAAGTGACTGGCGGTGTTGCAACCATCACGGGTAAGACGGCACTACTCATTGGTCTGCATCTGGTTCATCATTAACCGCTCGTCGAGGCCAGAGTTTTCGAATCCGGTCAAGCAGAGCTGCCTCCTTGCCTGTACTTGTTGGGGTGTAGAGTGATTGTTCAGGCACTTCCGTTGGGAAGTACTGTTCATCAACAAACTGACCATCCGAGGCATGTGGGTACTGATAGTCCTTCCCGTAGCCTTCTGCCTTCATCAATCCAGTAGCTGCGTTACGCAAATGAAGTGGAATGGTCAGCTCACCCGCTGAGCGCACAACTGCCAGAGCTTTGTCGATTGCTTGGTAGGAAGCATTACTCTTCGGAGCAAGCGCTAGGTATGTGGTAAGCTGTGCTAACGGTATTCTCCCCTCGGGCATTCCAATTCGTTCTACGGCTTGGAACGTGTCAATCGCAAGCGACATTGCCTGTGGGTCTGCATTACCGACATCTTCTGATGCCAGGATTACCAAACGACGTGCAATAAAGCGTGGGTCTTCACCAGCGTCGATCATCATCGCAAGGTAGATCAGTGCTGCATCGGGATCGCTACCGCGAACTGACTTGATGAAGGCAGAGATGGTATCGTAGTGGGCATCGGCACCCTTGTCATACCGTGCAATACGCTGCTGGACGGCGCTTTGAAAGACTTCACGTGAAAGGATTCGTCCGCCGGATGCATTCGGTTGCGCCAACTGAGCCGCCACTTCAAGCGACGTCAGAGCAGAACGTGCATCACCACCGCTCAACTGCAACAAGGATTCGATATCAACTTGTTCAATGTTCATCTCTCGCAGTTGTTCATCAGTCTCCAAGGCGCGGTTGATCAGTGTTGTAAGCTCGGCTTTCGTTAGACTCTGTAGGTGGTATACCCTGCACCTGCTCAGCAAAGCGCTGTTGATTTCGAATGACGGGTTCTCCGTCGTGGCACCGATGAGAATAATGTCGGCCCGTTCTACAGCATGCAGCAAGGCATCTTGTTGTCCTTTGTTGAACCGATGAATCTCGTCCACAAACACCACCGTCCGCTCACCCGACTTCAATCGGTGTTGCGCTGTCTGCAATACCTCACGGAGTTCGCGGACACCTGAGTCAACAGCACTGAGTTGTGCTAGTCTAAGTCCTGCATCTGCCGCTAGACATCGTGCAAGGGTGGTTTTGCCCGTGCCGGGCGGACCCCACAGGATCATGCTTGGTAGCGAGCCCGATGCTACGAATGTTGCAAGCGGTGCACCATTCCCGATGATGTGCGCCTGGCCAACAACCTGATTCAGGGTTGTTGGTCGCATTCGCTCTGCCAACGGTCGAAACCGCCGAGTTTGTTCTTTGTCGAATTCGTCAAACAAGCCAGCCACAAGCCCCCTTCCAAATCATTGTTCAAACTACGAGTTACGGTACATCCGTGAATACCTGCAGTGAACAATTTGAATATTCTCGTAGAATTGTTTTGCTGGGTTTAGTGAGGTCAACCTCATGGTTGCAACTAAGAGTTGTCCTGGTTCGTACGTCTGCGTCTGTGTACACATGTGATTTCACCCATTTTCACTTGTATGGATACTATGAACGTTTTTCGGATCAGCGTTTTTCTTGGCATACTCACTCTGCTCACTACGCAGACAATTGCGCAGCCGCGGCTCGTAACTACTGGATCGGAACCGTCGTTTGACAGACCGGTTGATGCAACAGAGAATGCCCTAATTGAACGAATCAAACAGAATAACCTCAACTGGCAGTTCGGCCTCTCCTTCTTTGTGATGAATCCACAGGACTCCTTGCGGAGGGCTTTGGAGGACATTGGTTCACCAGGAACCGGGCTTGGCTTCTTGTTCGACATCGGTTACTATTTCGACCCTGTACCAGTTGTGATTGGTGCCCAAGGGGGCGCGGCATTCTTTGGTGACAATAGCCGCACCTTTTATCCGATGGTAGGACCATTCCGAGACACGCTTACCTATGAGTCGATAAACACCCATATCCCCTTGAATCTTTACCTGCGAGTCCAGCCCAACATCCTTACCTGGGCATATCCCTACGCCGAAGTCGTTGGTGGAGTAACCATTATCAGCTCGTCGCTGGTGATTACACGCAAGCATGGAGAGATCGAGACATCAACGTCTGAGGGTGACGGTAGTTCGTTGTGGCAGTATGGGGTAGGTGCTGGTGTAATGGTGAAGCTTTTGGACAGCATCACCCTTCCGAATGAGCTTCACAGGCTGCTTCTTGATATCCGATGCCGGTATATGTGGGGTGGAAGTACACGCGTTCTTTCGACTACAATCAATAGTGACCAGACCTATCAAGTAGCCAGCCGAAGTGTTCCCGGCGCTGATAACGTTCACGCATCAATTGGACTTGTCTTCCAATTCTAGACCAATTCTCAACGTCAACAAACCAATCCACCCACCATCACTACACCAACCATGCGACCATTGATCATTCTAGCCGTCTGCATCGCCACCCTTGCCAGCTGTAAATCGGTGGAAGACAACCGACAAGACCTCCGCTCAACTCAAGAACGCGAGATGACGGCAGGTATCGTAAAGCGCGAAATCCGTAAAGGCATGCCTATGTCGGAGGTAGCTGCTGCTCTTGGATCTCCCAACCTCACGTCACGCGACGAGAATGGGAAGGAGACCTGGATTTACGACAAGATTGCCACCGAGGCATCGTATTCTCAGTCGCAGAATGCACTATTCCTTATTCTTGGCGGCATTGCCAACCAGAGTGGTGCAGCAAGTACAACACAGCGAACCCTGACGGTGGTGATTAAATTCGACTCTTCCGACAATGTTGAGTCATACACCTACCACACATCCAAGTTCTAGGAGAACCACCACATGTTAAAGCCATTAGGCATTCTACTAGTGCTTGTGGTTGGTTTGCCCGCTTGTACGATTGTTAACAGCAACAATCAAAAAACTCCGCAAACACAGCTTCAGGTGCGGGCTTATCAAACACGTGAGTTTGATACGAACGATGTTAAACTTGTTATGAAGGCTGTTCTTAACACCTTGCAAGATGACGGGTTCGTGGTCCGCAATGCCGTTGTCGACCTGGGCCTGATTACAGCCACAAAAGAGCTACAGCTTAGCTCCTCCAGATCATCCAACGACGCTTCTTCCGATGATGCTTGGGCTGAAATCTTTGCCAAGATCTTCAAAACGTCCACCCCTAACAACTCAAGAAAGGGTGAAACCCGCTTTGATAAGTTCAAGGTCATCGAAGCCAGCATAAACGTTACCGAACTAGGCCTCAGAACCAAGGTTAGGGCAAACTTTACAGCGAAGGTCTTGGACAACAAGGGCGACCCATCGGAGGTGTATGTTGTGGACGATATGAAGTTTTATCAAAACTTCTTTGCCAAGGTCGACAAGGGCGTGTTCATCGAAAAGCAGGGATTATGATTGTCGTTCTCCTGTTGGTGCTAGTCTGTGCTGGCACTGCCAATGCACAGAGTTTTTTGGATATCGTAAAGACTGGCGACATCAAGGCAGTTGAGCGAGTAATTGGTCGACGTGGCTACTACATCAACGAGCAAGACCGTGACGGCATAACTGGAGTAATCGCTGCTGCCATCGTCGGCGATTCCCTGATGATCGAACTCCTTCTACACCATGGTGCCGATCCCAACATTGCTGCGGTAAAGGGTATGACGGCTCTCCATGCTGCTTGCTTCTACAAGAATGAAAGTGTAATGCGACCGCTCTTGTTGGCAGGAGCCAAGGCCAATGCCGTCGACGATAAATTGCGTACACCTCTGCATGTTGCTTGCGAGTTAGGATTGGTGAATCATGTTACCATCCTCTTGGAAAACGGAGCAAGTGTCGAGCGAAGGGACGGCAAATGGAATACGCCCCTGCTCATTGCTTGTGGGAACAGAAATCTGAACGTCATGAACGCCTTGCTTGACGAAGAAGCCAATCCAAATTCTGGTGATATCTTTGGTCGTACACCCTTGATGTTGGTGTCCGTACTTGGCGAATACGAAATGGCCAGGTTATTGATCAAGCATAAAGCAGATGTTAACGCTGTCGATCTTACTCTTCGAACAGCATTATCCTATGCAAAGGAGTATAATCATAAACCCGTGATTCGTGTGCTGAAAGGAGCCGGCGCAAGGTGGTAGATCACGGTTAGCATAGCATATAGGTTTAGCTCCAACTATCAACTTTTATATAGAGGTACCAGGTGTCATCACCTAGAGAACTCATTCGCATTGGCGTGTTCTACGACGGCAATTACTTCTTGCACGTCTCCAACTACTACGCCTTTAATCATGCACGCCAAAGTCGCATTAGTATCCGCGGCTTGCATGAGTTCATTCGCCACCAAGTAGCCGAGGAAGAGGTGGCCGAAGCACGTCACTGTCAGATTGTTGACAGTCACTTTTTCCGTGGTCGGCTTGCAGCACAGGAAGCCCAACAACGAGGCAATCTTTTGTACTACGAGCGGGTTTTCGACGATATTCTGATGTGGGAAGGCGTATACACCCACTATCTACCAGTGCGGACAACTGGTGGAAAGCGCGAAGAAAAGGGCATCGACGTATGGATGGCCCTAGAGGCTTACGAGCTAACCTTGCTTAAGAAGCTCGACGTAGTGGTTCTTATCACATCAGATGGTGACTACGTCCCCTTGATTCGCAAACTCAACACCCTCGGAGCCCGTGTGATGGTTCTGGCTTGGGACTTTGAATTTGTCGATCACGAGGGTAATCGAGTGGTAACACGAACCTCACAAGAATTGATCGAAGAGGTTACCTACCCCGTGGCAATGCATGAACTGTTGGAAACGCGCTCACGCAGAAACGATGTTCTGATCCAGAACCTGTTTGTAATGCGAGATTTCACACCAAAGCAGGGGGCTGGGTTCACCGCTGGCGGGACGATTGTACCAGGCAGGAACTATGAGGCAGAGCCAGACTCTTTGGTCAGCGAAGAAACGTATGATTCAGAGATCCTTGCCCTGAAGAATGGCTATGGATTCATCAAGTACCCACCAAACAATCTGTTCTTCCATCATAGTGACCTGATTGATGCAGACTTCACCGAGCTTCGCGAAGGGGACGCTGTGGAGTTCAATCTGGCACAGAATAGCGAGGGAGAGCCTGTGGCCAAGAACGTTCGGCTTATTATAGACGACGACTATTGATCTCGAAACTCCCCAATACTGGAACCACGATTTTTAGCGTGATGACGGCTCTGGCTCAAGAAGTCGGAGCCGTCAACGTATCACAGGGCTTTCCAGATTTTAACCCGCCAGAGGCGTTAGTGAGCGCCGTCAGTCAGGCGATGATTGATGGCTTCAACCAGTATGCTCCAATGCCCGGATTGCTTAGTCTGCGGGAGGTTGTTGCTTCCAAGTACCATCATCTGCTCTCCTGTCATGTTGATCCGGAGACAGAGGTCACCATAACCCCTGGCGGAACAGCTGCCATCTTTACTGCTTTGGCAGCACTTGTGGGCCCAGGTGATAGGGTGATGATTTTTGATCCAGCATACGACTCATACGCCCCCTCGGTAATCACTCTTGGTGGAACTGTTGTTCGCCTGCCACTAAACGCTCCGTCATATCTCCCTGACTGGCAGCGTGTGAAGGAGATGATTACGCCGGATACAAAGGCCGTCATCATCAACAATCCGCACAACCCTTCTGGTGCGGTGTGGAGTGCTGATGACGTTGCAACGCTTGGTGCAATCTGTGATAACGTTGGTTGCTATGTCATTGCCGACGAGGTGTATGATCTTATCACGTTCGAGAAGCCCCACGTATCGGTACTGTCTGAACCACTTCTACGAAACCGATCATTCGTCATTAGTTCCTTTGGCAAGCTGATTCACGCTACCGGATGGAAGGTTGGAGCTTGTGTTGCCAGTGCAGAGCTTACTAAGGAGTTCCGCAAGGTTCATCAGTTTATCAACTTCTCCGTGAACACGCCGGCGCAACAGGGATTAGCCACATTCTTACAATCGCTGCAATCACTCACTGACCTAGCCCCTTTCCTCAACAAGAAACGCATGATTTTGGAAGAGTCGTTGCATGGGTCATTATGGAAACGCCGCGTGTGTTATGGCACGTACTTCCAATTGATTGACTATGCGGATTTCTGGGACGGGACTGACGTCGACCTCGCACGATTGCTCACCACGAAGTATGGCGTGGCTACGATTCCTTTGTCGCCATTCACCAACGATGAACAGCGCGACACAGCGCTGCGTGTGTGCTTTGCTAAACAAGACCACATAATCCGCCTTGCTGGTGAGCGTTTAGCACAAGCTTCGCTAGAACTTGGATCGCAGAAAGTGTGAGCTGAAATCTGCTCCCTTGCTAGCTATCTACGTCCTGGGTACGATGTCTACACGAACAGCAGCTTCTTGTTTGATAGCACTGCCATGCAGGTCGCGCATGGAGTCAACAGTACGAGTAGAATAGAGATCCATTTGCCGATTGATACGCGAGGGATCCTTGTAGAAGGTTGCTGCCCAAGCGAGATTGTCGGCAATCCGTCCAACCCGTTGATTGTCGGAAGCGAGACTAGCACGGATACGATTAACGAGTCTGTCTCTGTCTTGCTGCTGTACAGTTGACTCGTACAACGCCTTATGCATCGCTTGTGCGAGTTCATCGGCACTTGTCCCTGGGTCCTGAGTGTAGGCATACGTTACCAGCATGCTACCATGCATCCGCTTGTCCAGAAAACATCCTGCGGCACTGGCAATGCGGGACGTTGCTACGAGTTCGCGATAGAGGACAGCGCGTTTTCCTGAGCCAAAGAATCCCGACAGCAAGTCTGCATCGTACATCCTGTCATCAGTAGAAGGCGGCAAGTGGTAGGCAAGGAACACTGCCGGTAGTGGTACATCATCTGGCTCTACAACGTGTACTCCCATCCGCTGAAAATCATTGTCGACAACAAGTGTTTTGGGTGGAAACTCCGTTATTGCAATCTGTCCAAACGTTCGATCAATGAGCTCTTTTGCATGTTGAATTTCCACATCGCCAGCAACAACCAACACTGCATTCTTAGGATGGTAGAAGCGATTGTAGAAATCACGAACGTCGTCCATCTGGACCGCTGCAACATCAGCAGGAGAACCGTAAACATTCCAGGAATAACTACTGCCTGGTTTGAATGCCGCGGCATCCATCGCTGGATTCCACTTCATGTAGGGCTGATTCTCCATGTTCTGCTTGATCTCTTCGAGCACAACACTGCGTTGGGTTTGCAACGCTACTTCGTTGATTGCAAAACCTGCCATGCGTTGTGCTTCCAGCCATAGTCCTAGTTCTAGTTGATGGCTTGGCAGGTTTATGTAGTACGACGTGTGATCGTAGGTCGTATAGGCATTGTTCGAACCACCAGCACGGGTACAATACTTGTCGTATTGCTTATCGATTCCTGTTGTGGTGTTGTCGAACATCAAATGTTCAAACAAATGCGCTAAGCCCGTTTTACCAACTTGTTCGTTGATGCTTCCTACATGGTAGGTAACGTTGACTGACACTACTGGGGCCCCTGGCTTTGGGCAAAGCACAACACGCAAACCGTTGGCCAGCGTGTATTCATGAATGGTAAGGTTCAGCATTGACTAGGTAGGTATGCGTAGAGTGACTACTTTGTGGTTTCTGTAACGAACATACAACCGGATTCACTTCATGGACACCATCGTCTTTCTCACACGTTTACTTTCAATCGACTCTCCTACAGGGTTTACTTCAAAAGCCATAGACTTCGTTGAAGTAGAAGCCGCTACCTTGGGTATTCAGTCAAGGCGGACAAGGAAGGGGGCTTTGGTTCTGCAGTTACATCCGAATCCTACCATTGGCATTGCAGCGCATGTTGATACACTGGGTTTTATCGTCACCAAGGTTCAGTCGAACGGCCTGCTTTCAATATCTACACTGGGAAGCCCCCTACTGAGTCCCTTCGAAGGTGCCTATGTGCGCGTGTATACCCATGCCGGTACGATGTATACCGGAACGTTGTTGTTTAACAACCCTTCTGCCCATGCCAATAAGCAAGCGGCTTCTGGTGAGCGCGTAATCGAGAGTATGCATGTTCGACTGGACGAGACGGTATCCAGTAAGGCCGATGTAGAAGGTCTTGGTGTTGGCGTAGGTGATATCGTTGCCGTCGACCCAAGAACTCTAGTTACTCCTAGCGGTTATGTGAAAAGTCACTTTCTTGACAACAAAGCTGGCTGCGCTGTACTGTGGGAGCTTGCCATGCGCTATCACCGACAAGGCATTAAACCTCCTGTGGAGTTGTTCTTCTCGACGTACGAAGAAGTGGGTCATGGCGGTGCTGCTGGTTTTTCCAGTGGCATCAAGGATCTGCTGGTTATTGATATGGGGGTTATCGGTGATGCTTGCGACGGACAAGAAACAAAGGTCTCTATCTGCGCCAAGGACAGCGGAGGTCCGTATGACTACAACATGCGCCACGAACTCGTAAGTCTCGCACAATCCCATAACATCCCATATAGCGTGGATGTCTACCCATTCTATAGCTCTGATGGCACGGCAGCCCTTCGCGCTGGCCTTGATGCTCGTGTTGGGTTGATAGGGCCGGGCGTTGCAGGTTCCCACGGCGTTGAGCGTACCCATAAGGACGGAATTACGGCTACGGTGGACCTTTGCGAGGCATACGTCAAACAACACATGGTGTAAATCGTCTGTAGGCGGACCTTTATCCGATTCAGGGGACAATCATGTCTAAAACCAACGCAATTGGTCTTTCTGCGGCAAAAGCCACACAACTATCTGACGAACTCAACGAGCTCCTTGCGAACTTCTCTGTGTTCTACCAGAATGTTCGTGGGTTCCATTGGAATATCCGTGGTGAGAAGTTCTTCGAACTCCATGCAAAATTCGAAGAGTTGTATCTGGACTTGCAGCTGAAGATTGACGAGGTAGCAGAGCGTGTACTCACTCTTGGATCCGTTCCATATCACACCTACGCACAGTTCCTGGAAAGCAGCGTCGTCAAGCCTGCAGAGAGCATCAAAGATGGTCGGCGCGCCGTTCAACGCATTCTTGCTGCCTTCACCTCTATCCTCCTGCTCGAGCGTGAACTCCTTGAACTAGCACAGAAATCCGGCGATGAAGGAACTGCTGCTATGATGTCCGACTACATCCGTCAGCACGAAAAACTCGTCTGGATGTACTCTGCCTTTCTTGGATAGCTCTGCTTTCCACTATAGAGCTAGAACGAGTACAACCTTGTCACATGCTGACTTCGTCGTAAGATTTCTGATACGACATTGAGTGTTGGTGCGTGTTGGCTTTTGTGCTCTACATCAAGCAATTACCCATCGCTTTCGGGTGTGTACCAGGCATGTCGGTCGCTTTGTCCACGACGTTCTACCCAGATTGTTGATATCCACATCGTAGCGCTCTACGTATACGCTTGGTGTGTCTTGAGTTGTGCGCTTTATTCACATTTATGAAAGCCATGTTACAGCAATCGTTGTATAACTGCTGAATACCTTCTGTCTTCGTTGATGAACATTGATGTCAACCAGTCGTTTTCCAAACTTGCTGAGCTGTACACAGACTTATTCACAGACTTGTTCAAGGTACTTGCATTTTTCGGCCTCATTGCAAGATCCTTTGAACAATGGAGTTGGATAAGCGCAATCAGTACGGCTTTTTGAAATCCACACTATTCACACGCTTATATCACCATTTCTTATATCAAACTTTACACAATCAACTGAGGATGATTACCAAACGGTGGATTTGGTTCTCTGATTTTTGTGGTAGATGTTTGAATTAGTTCTGGTACGCTGACGATCGAACTGCTGATCTTTCCAGCTTACTCAATAACTGAACACCCAACGTAGGGTACCAGCACGTCCGGCACTACGATCGAACCATTCTCCTGCTGATGTTGTTCGAGCAGAGATACAAGAATTCTCGGCGTTGCCAGGCCACTACCATTGAGCGTGTGAACGTATTCAGGCTTTGCTCCTGCTTCGGGTCTGAAGCGGATATTGGCTCTCCTAGCCTGGAAGGTTTCAAAGTTCGTGCATGAACTTACTTCTAGCCAGCGTTGCTCGGCTGGTGCCCAGACCTCGATGTCGTACGTCTTGGAACCACCAAACGTCATATCGCCCGTGCACAACAAGAGCACGCGATAGGTTAGGCCAAGCTTCGTAAGAAGCGATTCTACGTGAGCAACCATGCTCTCGAGGACGTTGTATGAATCTTCGGGACGGGCAAAGTGAACGAGCTCGACCTTGTTAAACTGGTGAACTCGAAGAAAGCCACGTGTTTCCTTGCCGTGGCTACCAGCTTCACGACGGAAACAACCAGAGTACCCAGCGTATGAGCGTGGAACATCGGCGGCGTCCAATACCTCGTCGCGATGATAGTTGGTGATTGGTACTTCTGCTGTTGGAATAAGGTACAGTTCGTCCTTTTCGACGAAGTACATTTCTTCTGCACTCTTCGGGAGTTGTCCTGTACCAAAGCCACTTGCAGGGTTGACAACGAACGGTGGAACGATTTCCGTATATCCTGCAGCAGCAGCGGCGTCCAACGAATAGTTGATCAGCGCTCGTTCAAGGCGGGCTCCTTTACCAGTGAGAAAGCCGAAGCCACTTCCCGTGACCTTTGCACCGCGTTCGAAATCAAGCAAGCCAAGTGCAGCACCAATTTCTAGATGGTCTTTCCTGTACTGTCGTTCTGCACAACTGCCGCTGCGACGTACTTCAACGTTATCGTCAGCAGTTTTTCCAACAGGAACAGTATGGTGTGCAATGTTCGGCAGCCATGACATGGCTTCCGTTAGCTTGCCTTCCACGTCGCGTAGGTCGCTATCAAGTACCTTGATGTCGTCACCGATAGCTCTCACCTTCTCGATCAACTCGTCGGCTGGTTCACCGGCTTTTTTCTTTGCAGCGACTTCTAACGAGCTGCTGTTGCGCACAGCTTTTAGCGACTCGACCTTACCAATGATTTCCCTTCGCTGTTCATCAAGCGTTAGAACAGCGTCAACCAACGAGTCGTCTGTGAGTTTCTTTCGACAATTGTCGCGAACCATATCTGGCTGTTCGCGGACAACACGGATATCAAGCATTGTGCACCTGTTAACGGCATTACGTAAAGCACAAAGATACTGATGCCATTAAGCGGGTTGGTAAAGTTCTTTACTTTAGGTAGATGCTTAGTATCGACACGTCCGACGCTGATACTCCAGCGATTCTAGAGGCCTGTCCTAAACTCGATGGACGAATGCGATTGAGCTTTACTCGTGCTTCAGACGACAATGACCGAACTGCATCGTATGAGAACCCTTCGGGTATGGCCTTATGTTCCAACTCCCGGAATCGCTCAACATCACGCAATTGTTTGTCAATGTACCCCGCATATCTCACGCCTGTCTGAACGCGTTCAACGGCATCGGCATGTTCCTCGAGGAACGTTTGTGAAACGCTATTTGACAGGCTCAACAACGCTTTCAATGGAACTGTTGGCCGCTTGGCTACGGTGTGAATCGTCGTAGATTCTCGAATCTCTTCTTCACCAAGACCTCTGAGCATTTCATTGATTTGGTCTGGCGTGATCTTAGTGCTTAACGCCTGCTCGAATTGTTTGTCTACCTCCGTCATACGCAACCAACCATCATACGTCTGCCTACTCACCAAGCCTGCCTCAAGCCCCTTTCCCATGAGTCGTGAATAGGCGGTATCAACACGAAGAAGAAGTCGGTACTCTGCAAGCGACGTGAAGATTCTGTATGGTTCTTCTGTGTTCTTGTTGACCAGATCATCAATCAACACGCCAATGTAGGCTTCAGATCGCTGAAGGGTAAGGGGCTCTCTACCTGTAAGCTTTAACGCCGCATTGGCACCGGCAATCAACCCCTGGGCAGCGGCCTCTTCATAGCCAGAGGTTCCGTTAATCTGGCCAGCAAAGTACAGTCCGTCAATGGCCTTGGTTTCAAGGGTAAACTTGAGTTGATAGGGGAAGAAGAAGTCATACTCGACTGCATAACCATAACGACGGATGTTGGCATGCTCCAACCCAGGAACCGTTCGCAAGGCCTGCTCTTGAATGCTAGCGGGCAAACTCGTAGAGAAACCGTTGACGTAGAGTGACGTGCCTGAAAGACTCTCTGGCTCGAGTACGATCTGATGCTGAGGTTTGTCGGCAAACCGACTGATCTTATCCTCGATTGACGGACAATACCGCGGCCCCGCACCTTCGATCTGCCCGGTAAACATGGGAGACTCGGCAAACCCAGTCCTCAGAATATCATGCGTCTGCTCTGTTGTTTGTGTGGCATAACATGAGAGTCTGTTTCGTACTGAACGGGTATGAATTGAGAATGGGAGAGGACGTGCATCGCCGTTGTGAAGCTCGAATTGGCTAAGATTGAGACCTTTAACGTCAATTCTTGGCGGTGTCCCGGTCTTTAACCGACCTTTCGTAAGTCCATGATTTGTAAGAAGATCGCTAATTTTATCGGCTTGCTTTTCACCTATTCTTCCGCCCGACGTCGGCGTCAGGCCCGTCCACATTACCGCATTCAAAAACGTACCCGAGCACAAGACTACTGCGCGTGCCTTGATGGTCTCGTTTGATGCCGTAAGCACGCCGCTTACAACCCCTTTCTCGACAAGGATCTCTACGACCTTTTCAGGGATGATCTGAAGGTTTGGAATGGAAAGCAGTAGGTTCTGAGCGAATAGGGGGTAGAGGTCGATGTCGTTCTGGCTTCGTGGCGACCACACAGCTGGCCCCTTGGACGTGTTGAGCATCTTGAACTGTAGGCCGCTGGCATCGGCAATGCGACCCATTACCCCGCCCAGAGCATCAATCTCCTTCACCAAGTGTCCCTTTGCACTCCCGCCAATAGAGGGGTTGCAGGACAATCTGCCAATCGTGTGCCGTTCCATAGAGACAAGGCCTACGCGCAGGCCATGTCTAGATGCAGCCCAACAGGCCTCAATACCTGCATGGCCACCGCCAATAACTAAAACATCAAACATGTTTCACGTGAAACAACTAGGGGGTTGGTAAACAAGCGAAAACGTTCCACGTGGAACACTATCGTAAGAACTTCGACATCAAGTACTCGTCCACGTAGCCATCCTGTAGCTTAACAGCGTGCGATTCTGTACCGTAGACGGAAAAGCCAAGTCGCAAGTACAAGCTGTAACTATCTTTGTTGTTTGTACTTACGGAAAGTTGAATTTGTTCGCATCCGATTTCTTCAGCGGCCATAATCACATTGCGGACAAGGGCAGAGGCGATTCCGTGGCCACGCACGGCTGGTCTGACGTAGAGTCCCCAAATCCGTCCCTTATGCCGAAGCTTTGTAAGGTGGTGATCGCAGGAGAAACCGACCATACCAAGGATGGTCCGGTCGGCAGAAACTGCAGCAAGGAGGTATTGGTAGGGGAAGAGGACGAATTTCTCGTACCGCTGTTCCTTACTCAGAATGGATAATGAGTCAAACCAATCGTAGTCCGAGCCGAAGATTTCCGGCGCATTTTTCAAGGCATCGCCCTGAATGTCAAGAAATGCCGCAAAATCAGCAGATTCAAGGGGTCTAATGGCGTAAGGTTGACTCATGAATACTTACTTTCCAATGCAAAAACGACTAAAAACCTGATCCAAAACATCGGGATTCCACGTCTCACCAGTGATTTCCCCGATAACTCGAACTGCCGATCGGACATCAATAGCAATGAGATCAGCCGGGATGTTGTGCTGAAGTGAGCGTAATGTGGATTCCAGCGTGGTCTTGATGGTTTGTAACAAGGCTGCCTGTCTGGCATTGACCAATGCATCCATTACACCATCGTATGATGCAGAAACTGCTTCGGACAAGATACCACGCAATGCCGACACGCCCTCCGGATGCAGGGAACTCACCGCAACGTGTCCTGCAGGGACTAACGAGTCCCACTGTCCTAGGTCCATGTTCAGAAGGTCCATCTTGTTCTGAACCGTAACAACCTTATGTCCAGGAAACTTGTCTTCGAGTTCGGCGCAAAGCCCCATGCTATGGGCAAAACCAGCCGAAGCATCGTTTACAACGAGGACAAGGTTGCTCTGTTCAATCTGTGAGCGAGTAATCCTAATGCCCTGCATTTCTATCGTATCAGCCGTATCTCGCAACCCTGCCGTATCAACTAGGTGCACAGTACAGCCATCGATCACCAGTTGTTCCTGAATATAGTCTCGTGTTGTACCGGCAACAGGACTAACAATGGCACGATCTCGGCCAAGAAGGGCATTAAACAAGGAACTCTTTCCTGCATTTGGATAGCCAGCAATGGCCACCTGAAAACCGCTACGAAGCACTTCAGCAGCGCGGGCAGAGTCCAGAAGGTTGCTCACCACACTAAGTCCTTTGATTACGGCCTTGGCAAAGGCCTCTCTGCTTACAAACTCATAGCCTTCTTCCGAAAAATCCAATTCAACCTCAAGGAGCCCAGCAGCAGAAAGGAGTTGGTAGCGCAGGTCAGACAACTGCGCAGTAAACCCGCCAGCAAGCTGTCTGGCAGCTGTTTGAGCTCCAGGTACACTCTGACTATGGATGATATCGGCAACGGCCTCTACTTGGGTTAAATCGAGCTTATGATTTACGAAGGCTCTGCGAGTAAACTCACCAGGAAGCGCAGGTCGGACACCCCAGTCCACCAATGATGCGATGATCTGGTTTACAACGAACACACCACCATGGCAACCAATTTCTACAACATCTTCGCCCGTGTAACTGTTCGGGGCAAGAAAGAGGGTGCAGGTGACCTCGTCGATTCTTGTTGTTCCTGCCATCCACCAGCCCACGCGAATGGTGTGGGAGGGGGCTTGGGACAATGCAACGGCTGATGTAAAGCACGACGAGCAAACAGCGACAGCATTCGGACCGCTTACGCGTATCACAGCAAGGCCAGCAACACCCGGCGGTGTTGCCAATGCACAGATTGTATCGCCGTGGAGTTCGTTCATCGAAGCATGCAAGTTACATTGCAGCAAATAACAAGTCGACCAACCAGATACTAAACAAGTTTAGCATCGATGGGCTACCCGACCCCTATTGAATTTCATCTACCAACAGTAAGCTCAACCAATGACTATGCCAAAGAGTTGTTGGTAACGTACCCCTACGTGTTTGTTAGTGCAATGCATCAAACAGCAGGTAGAGGACGTAAAGGTAGATCCTGGTCGGGTGACTACGGTCTGAACGCCTATTGTTCACTAGGTATTCGGCATACAGTTCAACTCTCGTACGAAGATCTCTCTTCATACATGGCCCGCGGTGCATTGGCAGCAATTGATGCACTGCGGTCGATAACGGACAGAATACAGTTTCGGTTAAAGTACCCAAACGATGTTCATGCACTCACTCCGGATGGTTGGAAGAAGATCTGTGGAGTACTGGTTGAACATGAGTTCCAGGGCGATCGATGTATGACATCGGTGATTGGGATTGGTGTGAACGTGCAACAAGAACGGTTTCCAGAGACGATTTCAACAATCGGTACGTCACTTTACCAACTAGGTGTTCACGCTAACGTGCTTGTAGTTCTTGAGTGCTTGAAGTCAAACATTACCGTTCAGCGCATGAGGCCATGGCACGAGGTTTACGAAGAGTGGATCAGGGAACTTGATCTTCAGCATAAACAGCTTAGTATCGCAGGAGAAGAAGGCATCTGGAAGGTTTTGGAAGTCTTGCCAGATGGGCGGTTGGTAGCAACGAATGAACGTACAACAAAAGAACGGATCATAACCGATGGCGACACGATACGATACCTTGATTGACATCAACAACGTGCAGTACGGCATCAGTGGAATTGATGTCGGAAACAGTCGAGTGAAAATCCTTCATGATGATGTGTCGCTTTCTTTTCCGTATGACAAAGACTGGAAAAGGAATGTGCAGGTTCATTTTCGCGACCACGTTTCCAAACGCTATCTAATTGGCCTGTCTAGCGTCAATCCAAAACACACAACATCGATCATTAAGGTGTTGCAGCGAATCACCGGACATCAAGTAATCAATGTGCACCACCTGCTGATGCAGAATGATAAACTGCTTAAGCTTGGTTCGGTAGAGAATGCAGGGATTGACCGGATGCTTGGTGCAATTGGTGGTATGGCTCACACATCGGCTCCGCTTATTACCATTGACTGTGGAACGGCTGTTACCATCAATGGCATTTCGGAGGACAAGATGTTTCTGGGCGGACTCATTTTTGCTGGTATTAGTACACAGCTCTTTGGTTTGTACAAGCAGACAGCAGGCATACCTGAGTTCAAGTTTTCACAGCCAACGGTTTCCGTCGGACTTAACACGCAGGATTCCGTCATGGCCGGAGTCTTGTCCGCTGTAACAGGTGGAATCATCAACGGAATTCGGGCAATTCAGGATCATCACTTTGGTGGGAAGTCCGTTCAGGTCATTGTCACCGGTGGAGAAGGCAATGCCGTACTGGATTCACTGCTCCGTGAAGGTATCCAGGCCTCGTATGAGCCACACATCGTAACAAAGGGAATCCTCGAGCTCCTTGCTCATGCAAACCCTGTTGATATCCAGGATGGAATCATTGCCAAGATCAGAAATTGATTGAACACATTTATTGCTGAGCAACATTGACATCAATCGCTATTCACGGTGGTGCCGGAAACCTTGACAAGTACATTGGCACCGGCAGGCTTGAAGAAGCCGAATTGTTTCTAAACCACACAATTCAGGAATTACACAAACAGCTAGAGAGTGGCGCCAGTGCCTTGGACGTGGTCACCAATGCCGTTGTGCTGCTCGAAGACATTGGCTACTTCCATGCAGGCAAGGGAACATGCGTCACCACCAACGGTCGCGTCGAGATGGATGCATCCATCATGGAAGGGGCTCAGGCAAACGCAGGATCGGTAGCCGTTGTGAGTTCCGTGCGTAATCCGATAAGACTTGCCCGACTGGTAATGGAACAGACACCACATGTGTTGTTGGTGGGCCAGCCGGCGGAAGCTCTGGCAGAAATGCACGGGCTTGAATTTGTTCAACCGGACTACTTTGTTCCCTGCGATGTGGCCGCAGTTGGCAACGCTCAGACTACATCAGCGTGGAACAATCACGGAACGGTTGGTGCTGTGGCCCGCGACAAGGCAGGCAATGTTGCAGCAGCAACGTCAACGGGTGGAACGCTGCACAAGGCAGCAGGAAGGGTTGGTGATACCCCCATCATTGGTGCAGGAACGTTCGCGCGAAATAACGTCGGAGCTGTGAGTTGCACGGGGTATGGCGAGTATTTCATTCGCACATCTGCAGCATCGGCTGTCGTCCATCGTGTTGAACTATTGGGCGAGTCCATTGGTGCAGCAGCAGGGGCCGTACTATCGGAGGTGTCGGCAATAGGCGGATCCGGTGGAATGATAGCCATTGGTTCTCGCGGCGAGGTGGCGATGCCATATTCGACGCCAGGGATGTACCGTGCATCGATTGACGCTTGGGGGAAAAAGACGGTCGGGATCTTGTGATCCAGTGTTAGAAGGCGTGGCCGAGACCGAGACTCAAATACCAGTTCGAGGTTGAGAAAGGCAGTTTTCTATTGGTAATCCATTGTCCTTCTGACCGAAGTGGGTCGTACACACTGGTTGCAAAGTCCACCCTAAACGGTCCCACTGGGGTTTCAAAGCGATATCCCACACCAGCAGCGAGCACGCTGCCTTCGATCAAGTCCGAAAATCTCATAGCACCGTAGAGATCCTTCGTCATCCGGTTGAAGGCATTGCCATAATCTGCAAAGACGGTGATTCCACTTCGAGCAATGATGCTAGCCCAGAACTCATCCATGCCAGTTGGTTTGGGAAATCGGTATCTCGACTCAAAGCTCAGTTCCAACAAACTGGCACTACCGACAACGTTTGCCAGTATTTCACTTTGTGAAGGGTTCAGTGAAGTAATCACGCCACTGCGTGGATCGTGTAGCAATCGAGACGGGTAACTTCTGATGCTGGCAGCACCACCGGCAAAAAACTGTCGATCCAGAGGCACATAGGTATTGGTATCTGCCCCATTGCTTCCTCTGGTAAAATCCAACAATTGGATGTGACCAATCTTGACCTTCGTAGCAAAGGTTAGATGTTCGCTTGACGGGATCAGTTGAGTGTAGAAGAACTGTGAGCGCACAAATCGTCCAGCACCGAAGCCAACTTCTGCCGAAAGGTTGTAGAAGTTCCCCTTGCGTGGATCAACGGGGTTATCACGATGCTCACCCCGAATATTCAAACCAGCATAGATGCCGGTGAAGAACCGCTTGGCACCATTGAGATAATTATCAAGCACCAAGAACTGGTTGTATGTGCTGAGCACGTATGACGAATCCTCCTTTGTCGGTGCATCAGCTAAAGCACTGTCAAGGGCTTGTTCAAAATTCCTTGGGAGTTGTCGCTCAACACTTGCAGTTACGTCAAAACCATTGACTACGCGGGTCGCAGGTAGGTTTACAGGTAGTCGGCCCCCTACCCCGAATGACTCCAACCGAAATGGACTCACGAGCAATCGAAGAGAGTAGTAGGTGTTGAGCTGCAATCCCGCACGCCAATCCCACAGCCTGAAGATGCTAGGCCATCCAAGTACGCCGGAAAGCAGTGCTTCACTAAGGAGTGGTTGATTCTGGAAGACACGGCTGATGTCCTGCAGTACGTACTGTGCCGTAACAGACGCAGTCTGAGCACCACCAAAGGCATTGCGATGGAGTGCCGTAAGGCCAACACCGAAGTTCAAGTAGTTGTCGATCGCCGTCTGATACAGCAGAAGGTTGGCACCAACATCGTACGGCTTACTGCATTTGGTAAAGACGCGAATAGCCAGATTACTGTCGGTAATGGGGTTGAATGTAGAATCAAGAACCTCGGATGCAACGGTGTCGATTATCACGGTTTCAAACACCGACAGATTGATAAGGTTCGTGCGGGATTTTTCGATCAAGTCGGCATTGTACCACTCACCAACCGAAAACTCCAATTGCCGTTGCTTCATTGATTCCGTAATGGCGCCATAACCAGCTGTGTTTTCTTCGAACACAATGGTTCCAATGCGCTTTCGAGGTCCGGTGCGGAATATGACAGCCACACTGTCATGAAGCTTATCGGCCGACATGATCACGGTTGGCCGTTCATAACCGGCCAGATAGTAGCCGTTGTTCTGAAGTGTTTTGACCATACTTCTGAAGTCTGCCTCAAGGTCGGCTTCAGAAAACGGGCTGTTCGACTTAACGGTGCGGACGCTCTGAATTTGCTGTTGAACGTCCACCGGCAGGCTGTCTAAACCAACGATTAAGATGGAGTCGATTATTGCTCGTGGACCCTCTTGAACCGTAAACGACAGCGTGTTTTTGTCGGTTGACCGTACGTATCCAAAGTTCCATGTTACCGTTGCTTGATGGTAGCCATTTACATCGTAAAAGCGAACGATTGCGGCACTATCATCTTCGGCAACATGTGGGTTAAAGTATCGCAACTCTTCGCGCAGATCGTGTTGTACACCAGTCAGCGTCCGCATCATCTGCGGAGGAGTTGCTGGGTTGCGCTTAAGGTTCTCGTAGTAGTACAATGCCAGTTGGCGTGTAAGAGAGAGCTCACTCTCACGCGACTGAATCACGCCAAGCAATTGTTGAGGTTGAATACCAGAGCAACCCGACCAGGTGATTGCCTCTAGCTCAAGGGAGTTGCGAGCAGGACCAGGAACGCTTGTAGGTGCCAGTTGCTCATTAATCTGCGCACTGAGGCATATCGGATAGACCGACAGGATCAGTAGTACGCTATAAAGCAAGACTTGCGATAGACTGCGAGGGGCTTGGCTCACCTCACGAAAATACTCCGAGAGCGAAGCTTAATAGTCGCTATCGTCATCCTCATTGAACAAGAAGTCGTCCGATGCACTTTCATACTCAGGCCAAATGTCCTCGATGCTTTCGTACAAGGGATCCTCAGGATCGTCGAGCTCTCTGAGATTGTCAATTACCTGGATAGGCGCACCAGTGCGATCTGCATAGTCGATCAACTCATCTTTAGTTGCCGGCCAAGGGGCATCTTCCAGATAGGCAGCTAGTTCGGGAGTCCAAAACATGATCGTTCCTTTGGTGGGAGCCGTGGTGGTTAAAACGGGCGCGAATATACACGTAGTCTGTAGGGAACGCAACAACGACCAATTGTTCGGACAATTGTTTCATTCAACACTAACGTTTTTCGCGAGCTCCGGGTGGCCAATCAAAATGCTTGCCAAGGCATGGTCAGAAGGGGTTGTAATCTTAATGTTCCAGGGCTCGCCAGGGATGACGGTGACTGGTATCCCCATACGTTCGGCAAGCATGGCTTCGTCGGTCACGCCGTCCGTGCTTGCTTGGTACAAGGACCGTAGTGTTTCGGGCAAAAAACCCTGTGGCGTTTGAACTGCCCGTACGGTACTTCGGTCAATGGTGCGGACTACTTGTTCCTGATCCACCACTTTAAGGGTATCGGATATGGGAATCCCGGGGATGACAACCTGACCTGGTCGGGTAGCTTGAGCAATGCGATAGAATAGCGATGCCGAAGCCAGAGGCCGTACGGCGTCGTGCACAAGTACAACGTCGGCATCCGAAACACTTGGATGGGCTAGTGCCGC
Organism: Bradyrhizobiaceae bacterium; assembly: GCA_024103135.1. Lineage (GTDB taxonomy): Bacteria > Bacteroidota > Ignavibacteria > Kapaibacteriales > Kapaibacteriaceae > OLB6. The sequence goes on from JAGFIZ010000070.1 coordinate 28,581, forward strand.
CCGCACACTGTCTGCCCTCTGCTCGCCTCCGTCGACAATGCCCAATCTTGAGTCGGCAATTCCATGTTCGTCCAGCACACGGTCAAGGTAGATGTCGGCAGGGTTCTTTGCTACCACCACGCAATGCAGATCGGCCAAGGCAAGTACGGTGTTGAGTGTGTGGACAATGATGGGGAGTGAACCAAGAACCACATACTGCTTTGGGAGGTGTCCACCGAAACGCTGACCAATGCCGGCAGCAGGTATAATGACAGCAAGTTTCATTGAGAATGCATACGTGCAAAAAACGTTGAATATTCAGGCCACCAGTCAGCTTTAGCGCACCTTGAAGGTTGCCATTGTAATGATGGCAAGCATAATGGCAATGATGTAGAATCGGCTAACAATCTTTGACTCATGCCACCCACTCTTTTCGAAATGGTGATGAAGAGGGGCCATCTTGAACAAACGCCGACCCTCGCCATACTTACGTTTTGTGTACTTGAACCAACTAATCTGAATGATCACGCTAACTGTCTCGGCAAAAAAGATTCCGCCGAGGATTGGCAAGAGAAATTCTTTCTTTATCAGGACGCAGAGTACTCCCACGGCACCACCGAGGGCAAGCGAACCCGTATCACCCATAAAAATCTGTGCCGGGTAAGCGTTGTACCACAAGAATCCCATTGCAGCCCCTACGATAGCGGCACAGAAAATTGCTAGCTCGTCGGTACCACGGAGGTGAATGATGTTAAGGTACTCAGCAAAGAAGGCATTGCCAGAGAAATAGGCAATAACGGCCAGGGTAAGGGCCGTAATGCCAACCGTTCCGATGCAGAGTCCATCCAGGCCGTCGGTCAGGTTTACGGCATTTGACGTTGCCGTGATGATGAACACCACCATAGGGATGTACAAAATCCCGAAGTCGAAGTTGACCATCTTCTGGAATGGTACGGTGGTAAGCGTTGTAACGCCTTCTAGGGTCGGAGAATACCATTCGGGAAAGAAGTACAGGGCAGAGCCGACCATGGCTCCCGTAGCGATCTGACCAATGAGTTTGTAATTGCCGATGAGTCCATTCGGAAGCTTCTTTACCACCTTAAGGTAGTCATCAATGAAGCCCACGATTCCCAGCAATGCCGTCACCGTCATACAGGTGATGATGTACATGTTATCGACCCGTCCCAACAGCAACGTAGGTATCAGCACGGCAGCGAGTACAATCAAGCCACCCATGGTTGGTGTACCTGCCTTCAGACTGTGTTGTCCAACACCTTGCAGCTCACGCTTGGCCTGCTCGCCAATCTGTATGCGTTTGAGCAGGGCTATGATGCGTGGTCCCACGAAGAGAGCAATGAGCAGCGAGAGAATTGCCGCAGCGGCAGCTCGAAACGTAACGAACTGGAAAACACCAATGCCAGGAATGTCAACAAGTCCCTTAAGCCACATTGCCAAGTGGTAAAGCATCACGCACCTTTCAGTTCAGTAATCACCTGTTCCATCTGGATTCCACGCGATCCTTTGACAAGAATAGCGGCACCAGCCGTTGCAATGGTACGAAGTACAGCAACACACTCTGATGCATTGGGGCAAACATGCACAGAAGAATAGGTCGTAGCTGCTTGAGCAAACTCAGATCCAACCGTGAGCACAGCGTCAGCAACCTGCACTGCCAGCTCAAGAATCTGAACATGCTCCGTATGTGCGGCATCGCCGAGTTCTCGCATATCACCTAGCACGGCAATTCTGGTTGTTGACGGAAACTGGGCAAGCGTACGAAGGGCCATAGCCATACTCTCAGGGTTGGCATTGTACGTGTCGTTCAAGACAGAAAAACCATCTATGCGCTCTACAACCATTCGTGCATAGCCATGCACTGCCGGTGGTTGGTACGATTCCAGACCATGTTTGATTTGAGCAACGTGCATGCCTAGGGCCTTGCCGACGGCAAATGCAGCTATGGCATTCAAACCAGCGGCAAGTCCGACCGTCGACATGGTTGCACGCATTCCGCCATCAGGTGCAACGTGGTGGATGGACGGATTCAGTGACTCGTTAAAACTCAATTGTACCTGAAAATCAGCAGGGGAGTCGACGCTAAAGGTCAGCCCCTTTCCTCCATTTCGTGCATACCAAGAGCGTAACCGCTGATCATCGGCGTTAACGAGTAGCACACCATCGTGATCACGGAGATACTCAAACAGAGCCGTCTCTTCACGCTCCACGCCATCAAGATCGATGAGCTTCTCTAGGTGCTCCTTACCAATCTGCGTAATAATGCCGTGCGTGGGCTGAACCATGGCTGCTAGCAGCTCTATTTCACCGGGCTCGTTCGTGCCTATCTCGATGACGGCTGCGGTGTGCGATTCATCAAGCTGGAGGAGCGTTAGTGGCGTGCCAATTCTGTTGTTGTAGTTGGCTTGAGTTTTGAGGACGGTGTAGTTCTCTGACAGTACATGGGCCGTAAGCTCCTTCGTACTGGTCTTCCCAGCCGATCCTGCAACGGCAACCACAGGGATTGCAAATCGTCGGCGGTGATACCATCCAAGTGTACCCAAAGCATGGAGTGTAGAGGGCACCATGATGATTGGCTTGTTGCTGGCCAACCATTCATGGGATTTTGTGCGTGAGATTGGGTTGTCTGCTTCGACAATGCACAGTCGTGCACCGGCTAGAAATGCAGCTTCTACATGCTCATGTCCGTCGAAATGCTCACCACGCAAGGCCACGAACACACTGCCTGGCTCCAACGTGCGTGTGTCGGTACTTACACCTGTTGCATGAAAAGTGTTGGGTAATGCTGCGGCAGCATCACCAAAACATGACAGAAGATCTGCGGCAGAAAACGTCGCTCGATTGTCCATAGACGATTATTGATGTTCAGGCAACACTCTTGCAGCGCGTAGTCTGGCACTTCGTGCTCTAGGATTTACGCTGACTTCTTCGGGTGTGGCCATGATTGGTTTGCGAGTGAGAATCTCAACACGTGTTGACGTGTGTGCTGAAGCCGATCCGTGGGCTTTAAACACATCCTTCACGATCTTGTCTTCAAGAGAATGATAACTCATTACCACCACCGTTCCACCTTCGGCCATCAACGGTAGAATCGATGTAATGGCAACGGACAGGTTCTCGAGCTCCTTGTTGACGGCAATGCGTAGCGCCTGAAACACCCGAGCCAACGTCTTTGCCTGATGTTGTGGCGGTATGTGCTGGAGAATCGTATCACGGAGGTCGACAGTGGTCTTGTAGGGGGCTAGGGACCTGCGTCGAACAATCGCTTGGGCGATTCGACGGGCCGACGGTTCCTGCGCATAGTCCCGCAACATCTGCGTGAGTTCCTGCTCCGTGTGCGTATTTACAAGGTCAGCTGCGGTGTTGCCTTCCGGAGTGAAGCGCATGTCCAACGGTGCATCATCGCGATAGGAAAAGCCACGCGGATGATGGTCGAACTGAAAACTACTCACACCAAGGTCGAAGAGAGCGCCGTTGATGGGCTTGAATGAGGCACCGACCGATCCGATGTTCACGAAGTTGGCGTGGATCAACTCTAGGTTGACACCCTTTTGTGTGGCAAGCGTCCGCACCGCCTCTGCACGTTGTAGGGCAAACTCGTCGGCATCGAATGCTACAAGAGTCGACCCCTCTGGCATTGCCTCGACTATCAGACGGGAATGTCCACCACCGCCAAACGTGGCATCAACAAAGACACCGCCAACGGATGGATTTAAGTAGTGCAGACATTCCGATGCCATCACTGGAACGTGGTAGGTATGGTGATCCAGTCGTGCCATTTAACGATGCCAGGGGGCTACAGAAAAACGGAGAGACTGTCAACAGCCAGTGGTTCGACAGATTTGAAGGCCTCAGCGAACGTCACACCGAACCGACTGCCGTAGTAGCGTGCGCGACCTTCGACTTCGGCAAGAAAGGCGGGACGAGAGATGAGCGTCTCGGGCTCGTCCGACGTGTAAGTATTCGGTGCATGAAACTGGCTTGCAAAGGCAAGAATCGCAGCAATTTTCAAATCCCATGTACTAGAAACATCCACCAACAAATCTGCTCCATCCGGTAGATCGTGCTGATGTTGGTAGCACATAATGCGCTTCGGACGGTGCGTTTCTTGTTGAACACCATCGTCGGTTGTTGTGATATGCCTAAGTCCCGACAAAAAAGCAGCAGCACGAGCCAGACGGTGTACGGCTTCGTGGTCGGGATGACGTTCGATGGACGGCGAGGTAAGGATCAACGATGGTTTATACCGACGGTACATACGGATAACTTCAAGGCGGTTTTCCTGGCTGTCGGTGATGTTACCGTCAGGCATCGAAAGGATGATTCTTTCATGAACGCCGAGAATATGTGCGGCATGTGCAGCTTCTTCGGCACGAATCTGTGGAGTGCCGCGTGTACCAAGCTCGCCAGCCGTGCAGTCCACAAGTACTACGCGCTTGCCTTCTGAGGTAAGTTTTGCAATGGTGCCGCCAGCACAAAGCTCTGCGTCATCAGGATGAGCAGAGAGTACAAGAACATCAGCACTCAATGAATATCTCCCAGAGAATGAATCTTCTTCACACGGTTTTCGTGACGTCCACCTTGAAATGGCGTTTCGAGGAACACTTTTACCATCTCAAGAGCATCTTCCAACAAGTTGATTCTGGAACCAATGGCAATCATGTTGGCATTGTTGTGTTCACGAGCCAACTGTGCCATCTCCGTGCTGGTAACATTCGCAGCACGAATGCCATTGACCTTGTTTGCAGCAATGGAGATCCCTATACCTGACCCACAGACGATTACGCCGTACTCAGCTTCACCGGTAGACACAAGTCGGGCTGCTGCTACGCCAAAATCAGGGTAGTCGACGGAGCTTTCGTTATCAGTGCCGACGTCGACGACCACATAGCCCTGATGGACAAGAAACGATTTAATAGCTTCCTTGTATGTGAAGCCAGCATGGTCCGAACCAACGCAAATGGTCATACCTATTGTCCTTCGATGTTCTCAGTAGCCATGATGCCAGTGCTACCAAATCCACCAGCACCTCTGTTGGTCTCGGTCAGCACGTCCACACGTTCCCACGTGATACGCTCATGTTTGGCAATGACCAGTTGAGCGATACGCATACCTCTTTCGACCACGAATGGGTTGGCGGAGAAGTTGGCAAGAATAATTTGGATCTCACCACGGTAGTCACTGTCGATCGTGCCAGGCGCGTTGAGAGCAAACACCCCATGCTTTGCAGCAAGACCACTACGTGAGCGGACCTGACATTCGAATCCAGAAGGAACGGCAATACACAATCCCGTTGGTACCATGACGATGCCATGGGGCGGAATGGTAAGTGTTTGGTCTACGGCAGCATACACGTCCATCCCAGCCGCCCCATCCGTAGCGTAGTGTGGTAACGGCAGGTCTGCTGCACCGTCAAGTTGTACAACGGCGACGCGCATTACATAGCCCCTTACTTACGTCCAAAATCAGCAGGGTTTTCGCCCCACTTGTCGGTCTCCCATTTGAGAACTCTGCTTGGCGCCGTGTTGGTCTTGAGCCATTCTTCGGCACGAGCAATGAGTTGGAAGACTTTTTTGTTGCCTTTTGACGGAGCAACCGTTGTCTTGGCCAGTTTATTACGAACCCACGTGATTGCCGTAGTCGAATCTGAGTACACGGGAACGGATTTCCCCTGCTTGCTAAGCAGACTCAGTGCATGGACAATTGCAAGGAACTCACCCATGTTGTTGGTTGAGTCGTTAAACGGTCCAAGCCGAAACAGCTCCTCGCCAGTCTCGGTATCTACGCCACGATACTCCATTACCCGAGTGGTCATGTTACATGCAGCGTCGACGCTTACGCTTGGTGTGATCGGTCCACGCTTAGCGGGCTTCTTGGCAGCAACTGTTGTGGACTTCTTAGCCCGTGCCGACTTTGCTGGTGCAGCGTCCGTGGTTGATGGCGTCGCACTCTGGGCTTCCTTTGCCTCGGCTTGCTTGTGTCCGCCTATCCTTGGCGGACCCGCCGCAAAGGCATCTCGTGCTTCTGACAGGGTATCGTATGCACGGAACTTGGCTCCGGGAAAGCCTTCAACTTGAGATCGACACTTATCCCATGATGGATAAATACCAGGGGCATGTCCGATCCACACAACATACCATTTACTCTTTTTCGGCGCTCTGATAATGGCCATAGGCGCGCGAATCTACGGAAAGCTTGGGGCTTAGTCACATTGTTGGGTGAATTTTCTACATCGGAACATGTATGCAAAAACGTATAGTGCCGCAGTGCTGGGCATTGCCGCCTACCCGATCGAGATTGAAGCACATGTAGAGTTGGGGCTGCCAGCCTTCCAGGTTGTGGGCCTACCCGACAGCTCGGTGCGAGAGAGTAAGGAGAGAGTGCAAGCAGCACTCAAGAACAGCGGCTTCGAGGTTCCATCGCGAAGGTATACGGTTAACCTGGCACCAGCTGACGTTCGTAAAGAAGGGAGTATGTTCGATCTGCCAATCGCCATCGGTGTGTTGGCATCGTTGAATAGGTGGACAATTCCAATTGTCGAAGAGACAGCACTGTTCGGCGAGCTCTCGCTCGACGGGTCGCTCAGACCAGCCCACGGTATTCTGCCCATTGCAACAATGCTGGTCAAGCGCGGATTCAAACGCATACTCGTTCCGGAAGCAAATGCCGACGAAGCAGCAATAATGGAAGGCCTGGAAGTGATACCGATCGACACGCTTCGAACGGCCATCGAGTACATGACGGGTGAACAAACAATAAGACCACACACCGTCAACGTTAAACAAATCTTCCAGCAAGCACTAGGCAAGGATCTATACGATCTTCAGGATGTAAAGGGTCAGGCAGGCGTGAAACGAGCATTGGAAGTGGCTGCAGCTGGCGGACATAACTTGATCATGGTTGGTCCACCAGGTGCAGGTAAGACCATGATTGCCAAACGACTTCCATCCATCCTGCCGCCGCTTACTCTTGAAGAATCACTGGAAACAACAGCCATACACTCCGTGGCTGGCTTGCTCCCAAGCGGTACGGCCTTGGTTACGAGGCGTCCGTTCAGAGCTCCACACCACACAATCAGTGATGCGGCCTTGGTAGGGGGCGGTGTAGGAACCGTTCGAGCCGGTGAGATCACTCTTGCACATCACGGCGTACTCTTTCTAGACGAACTTCCGGAGTTTCAACGAAACGTACTCGAAGTGATGAGACAACCGCTGGAGGATAGGAAGGTGTTGATCTCGCGGACGAGGTCGACGGTTGAGTTTCCATCCAACGTCATGCTTGTCTGTAGCATGAACCCGTGTCCATGTGGTCACTTTGGGAGCACGCTTCGCGAATGCACGTGTGCACCGGCCGACGTAGCTCGCTATATGGCAAAGATCAGCGGTCCGCTTCTAGATCGTATCGACCTTCATGTACAGGTTCCTGCCGTGAATGTGCAAGACCTTTCCCAGACTGACCCTGGAGAGCCATCGAGTGTTGTTCGTGACCGTGTACTTCGTGCCCGGACACGTCAGCTAGAGAGGTTTGCGTCCAGACCAGGATTGTTCAAAAACGCCGATATGCAGCCAGCAGACATCGAAGTGCTGGCAATGGCGCAACCCCAGGCACTAGAGCATCTTCGTGCAAGTATGAGCCGACTGTCGCTTAGTGCTCGTGCATACCACAGGATATTGAAGGTTGCCAGGACAATTGCAGACCTAGCGGAATCGGATGAAGTCAACCGCGAACACATGGCCGAAGCTGTTCACTATCGTGACCTGGACAGACCATATTGGCAGGCATGAGCAGGTGGTCAGATGTTGTGAATCGTGGTGATTAAGCCATTGCAATGGTTGTTTAAACGACATGAAAGTCAAGAAAATGAAACGGTAACTGCAACCAATCGACTATGAGGGCGTAATGTGTGTGTCCCAATTCTCTAAGTGTCCCTGGGCCGACGTGCGAACTACTACAACGTCGGCCCCTTTTTATATCCAGGCATATTCAGTCGAGCCATACACGATGACTATGATTTAGCACACAGGCATGGAGCCAAGTGTCGTCCACCTAACGTAATGGCATCCTTTCGATGGCGCCGATCAGGTAATGTCGAACGACTATTGGTTTGCAAACAATGTATGCCTGTACGACACCAACCCACTGTCGATACCACGTAATCGAATACGAAACTCTGACTCTGCTTTAAGGGAGACCAGACCAGCCCGTAAAGGTCTGCGCGCTGTTTGCTGAAGCTCCGATGTAGGGACGGGTTGCAACATGTCTTCGTCGAGCTTGAAAACCTTGGCTATGCGCTGTGCAAACTCATATCGGCTCACATAATCCGCACCACCTACGTGATAGGTTCCCGTACGCCGTGAATGCACTAGGTGAAGAATGACTTCTGCAAGGTCATCAACATAGGTCGGGTTAGAGTATTGGTCGCTGGCAACTCGAGAGGGAAGCCCTTGCTCGTAGTTATGGAGTATCCAGTGCACAAAGTCTGGACGGCTGGGAAGTGGACCGTACACCACATTTGTCCGAATGATCGAAGCATCAATTCCGCTTGAAGCAATGATATTTTCGCCTGCGAGTTTGGACTTTCCGTAGTAGTTGATTGGTGATGGTACGTCGGCCTCGGTGTAAGGACCTCGTTCACCATCAAAGACGTAGTCGGTACTAAGCTGGATTAGGTGTGAGTCTGCAGTGCGAGCTAAACGAACCAGGTTTTCGACCAGCGTGGTGTTGAGCTTCCAAGCAAGAACCTTGTCCGTTTCACAGCCATCAACATTGGTATGAGCAGCAAGGTTGATGATGGTTCCAGGCAGATCCTGAAGGATGGCTGCTTTCAGTTGAGACTTGTCCGTTACGTCTACGGTACGAACAATTGTACCAGGTACGGTTTGAACAACTGTGCCACTAGTAAGGAGGATGATAGGAACGCTGACTTCCTGAGCGAGCATGGGTACAAGAGCGGCAGCGGTGGTGCTTCCGGCACCTACAATGACGATAGGGTTATCCATCACCACAAATGTATATTGATGTTATGCCTCTAGTTTCAAGTTTACTCTTACTCATCATTGCTGCCCGAGTATTTGGTCGGCTCATGATGCGATTCAAACAACCAGCTATTGTCGGCGAGATGTTGGCTGGTGTGTTGTTAGGGCCTAGTATTCTAGGTCTCGTACACGCTAGCCCTGCCTTGAGCGGAATTTCTGAGCTAGCTGTATTCTTGATTGTCTTGTCGGCCGGACTCGAGATGCAGTTCTCCGACATCGTAGAGTCGTTCAAGAGCAAGGGCATCATTATTGGTTTGTTGGGCTTTATCCTTCCCTTGGCAGCTGGTATTGTAACGGGGTGGATGTTTGGGCTGGACGCGAACAGAATGGTGTTTCTGGGCTTGTGTATAGCCATTACGGCGCTTCCAGTTGCAATCGGCATCCTTCAGAGTTTTGGTCTATTGAACAGTCAGATTGCCAAGTATTCGATCAGCACCGCTGTATTGAATGACGTACTGGCCTTGATGATTATGGGTGTGATCCTGGGCTTGCCAGAGCAACGCTCTTTGGACATGGTAGCAATTTCTGTCTTTCACACATTGTGGAAGCTTGTACTGCTCGGTGCGATGATTGTCGGGTTCAACTGGCTTTTGGAAAAACTCGTTGATTGGGGTGTACATGTTGAGAGATTTCCAGAGTATCTAGTCAAGTGGTTTGGTCAGGATGCCTTGTTTGGCGTTGTCGTAGTCTTCGTGCTTGCCTTTGGCACTGCAAGCGAGCAGCTTGGCTTTCACTTTGTGATTGGGGCATTTTTCGGTGCGTTGCTGATTGATAGAAAGTACTTCTTGTCTGAGCGATATCATGGACTCGATAGCACACTTAAGTCTGTAAGCGATGGTTTTCTTGCCCCAATCTTCTTCGTCTTTCTTGGCTTGGAATTCAACGCTGGTCAGATACCGTCGGTATGGTTCGCTGTGGTCGTAGTCCTCGTGTCGATTGTTACCAAAATTTTCTCTGGTTGGCTAGGCGGTAGGCTGATCAACCTTAGCCAAACCAACTCACTAGGCATTGGGATTATTCTCAACGGTCGTGGTGTGATGGAACTGGTGATTGCAAGCATTGCGTACGAGCGAGGACTTATTGGCCAAGGGTTGTTCTCTACACTGGTTTTGATGGGCGTAGTTACCACGATGATCACGCCATTGCTCTTCCGGAAGTTTGTTTCGCCACATCTTACCGATGAGCAACTCACCACAACTTGAAATCGAAAGCACATGGAGAAATCGTTAGTAGCAAAGGGTATCACCAAGCTGGCCGAGGTTCTGAACAGGGTGCTTGCCCCTATGAATATTCGGATCTCTAAGCTCAAGGTGGTCCAGCCCATTGCAAACTCCCTTGAATCTGGGAAGGCCTACCTGAACGAGGAGGGAGTGCTGACAGAACTGAGAGATCGGGTGACCTTGACCAATACATGGTACGTGGATCTTGGTGCTGCCGATGGTGTCACGGGATCGAATACCGTCCACCTACTTAAGCAAGGATGGCAAGGACTGTGCGTAGAGGGCGACCTGTTAAATGTGGCCAAGATGACGTCGCTATACCACAAGCAGCAGAACGTGTTTGTATGCCATGCGTGGATAACACCAGACAACATCATCTCGTTGTTAGAGACCTACAACGTTCCAAAGGACGTGGCTGTTCTTAGTCTGGATATCGACTCGTACGACTTCTTTGTTTTAGAGGCGCTAACCGCAGTTTATCGCCCTTCAATCATCATAGCAGAAATCAACGAGAGAATTCCTCCACCAATTGCCTTTACAGTCAACTACCCGGCTCCAACTCCATGGAAGCGTGACAGTTTCTTTGGTATGAGCCTCCAGCAAGCAGGGCTATTTGCGGACAAACACGGCTACGGTATCGTCCACCTGGAATACAACAACGTTTTCCTTGTAGACCTTCAACGCTATAATGGTAAGGTATGCACGGTAAAAGAGGCCTATGTCGAGGGCTACAAGAACAAGTCCGACAGACTGATCAAATTCCCATACAATGACGAATTCGAGTACCTTCAAAACGCACCGGAAGCCGAGCTAGAAGGACTGGTCCATACCATGTTCGCTGCATACAAGGGAGCGTACACCCTTACGACAGCCAAAGACTAATTGCTGGAGAACATTGAATTAGAGGTTCTTTGTTCTCACTACCTCAATGATGGACGAAACGTATTCCAAGTCGGACCCTAACATTGTCGGCCTAGATCAGCGGCAACACAGTATAAATTTTTAACCGACTATTTGGTCGGTTTAATAATTTGCATGTATTCACAACATCAAGAAGTAACCACGGCATGCGTAAAAGCACGATTACCTGCGACATGGAAGGTGTCATCGAAACCTTCAACGTCGGCGCTCAGGAGATGTTCGGCTACACCCCAGAGGAAGCAGTGGGTAAGCTACGGGTTAGTGCCTTTTCTCCAGGCGAAATTGTTTTGCAGAATCTCAAGGGATGGCTAGCTACGGCTGTCCAACAAGGCGAGTGGGTGGGCGAAACCAACTTCATCCGGAAAAATGGTGAAGTGTTTGGTGCGCGCATCCGAATTACACCTACGAAGCGCGATGGCAAACAGATTGGCTTCTGTGGTGTTACAGAAGAGCTGGAGGCACCAGTCGAAGTCCCAATCAAGAGCTCAACAAAAGCGATTCGTTGGTTAGTCATCACTCGCGCCCCTTTCCTAACGGCTGCATTAACGCCAGTAGTCATCGGGTTGGTTTGGGTATCGGCGATAGGGGGCTTTGACATTCCATGGATACAAGGTCTCGCTGCCGGTTTTGGTGTGTTGTTGCTGCACCTATGTGCGAATGTGTTTAACGACTACTTCGACGTTAAAAGTGGTACTGATGCTGCAAATACGAAGTACTTTGTTCAGTACTCGGGTGGTAGCCGCGCAATCGAAATGCGACTAATTGATTTGCGTGGCACTCGCAACGTTGGCATTGGACTGCTCCTGGTGGCGTTGGCCATTGGTATTGCGTTGACCTTTGTGGTCGGCAGTGGTGTGCTGGTGGTTGGGTTGGCAGGTTTGGCCCTGGGCTACTTCTACACAGCACCTCCTATCCGACTGGTCGCCAGACACGGTCTGGGTGAGCTGGCAATTGGTCTTGCTTTTGGCCCACTCATTACGCTGGGCATGGCTTACGTCGCCACAGGACAGTATCTATGGGGTGCGTTTCTCGCTGGCATCCCAGCAGGCTTGCTTACCACAAACATTTTGATGATTAATCAGTTTCCTGATGCCGAGGGTGACGCTGTAACAGGTAAGAACCACCTTGTGGTAACCTTTGGTCATCGTGCTGCAGCATGGATGTATACGGCAATCTTGGCCTGCGCCCTTGGACTGATTTCATGGCTAGCCGTGGAATGGCAGAAGCCACTCTTGCACATTGCTACGGGTGTTGGATTGGTGTTTGGTGTAGTGACGGTCCGTTGGATTTTCTTGCACATGATGGACCGGTCACTGGTAAAAGCCAATGTGAACACGATCAATCTTCAGATCGTTGTAACACTCCTAATGGCCTTGTTGATGGCACTCTAGAATGAGAGTTGCCTCTCACCATGGTGGTAAGGGGCTATGGACGCTGTGCGAACAGTGCTTGATCAGTTTGTAGAAAGACAACTCAAAAAAATCGGGACGGTAGAGGCTTGGCAAAAGCCCGTACCGTCCCGTTGTTTTTCACAGTCGATTAAGCGTAGAGGGCTGACGTATCGATAAAGATCAAGTAGTCCTTGATCTTGTCTCCGTCCATGTTAAACACGTTACAGAACGGAACGCGCAGGGTGGTGTCGTTATGTCGGGTGTAGGTAACATAACCGTGTGAACAGACAACACCGTCGTTGGCCTTGGTATCGACAACCTCGTGCTTTAGCCCCTTAATTGAATCAAAGAAGCCACTCACCGCTGCATGGATGTTTTCAGTGCTGACCACTGGGTCGGCATTACCGAAACGAAACGTGCCGTTGTTTGTGAAATAGGTTACAAACGTGTCGGCATCCTTGGCATCAATGGCTGCAAATAGGGGGGAGAAATCTGGGGTGCTCATGTGTAAGTCCTTGTTTATGATTAACTAAACCGAATTGATAATTTTTGACCGACTGAACAGTCGGCATAATTACGCAAAGTTCTTGTCTCTAACAAGACGACAACCACTACCCATGGTCTTCCGGAAAACCTGAAGTCACGTTGCTGCTGTATCTCTACCTAGCAGAAATTTGGAGAGAGGGATGCAGGAGCGAGTAATCAGGCTGCTGCGCTAACGAACGCACTGACGACGATACAACACCTGGCGGTTGCTGTGCATACTCGTCGACGACAATCGGACAACACCGCTATCCTCTGCGTCGTGAAAACATATCCTGTTTCTTGATGTAGTGTCGTATGAAATGCGATCGTAGTCGCATTCGATTGATTGCGCAGGTGAACAGTCAATCATCAGTGACGACGCACTCACGGCTTACCTGGCATGGCGTTGATAACGATGGTACCAATACTGACGAACGCTGCACGAGTCCATTCAACAAGATGAAACACGATGAATGGAACTGTTAATGACAAAGAAAATGTGATTTCAATGCAATTCCGTCTGGCTGACATGCACATCAATTGTAGGTTTGCGCACGATGACGGGGAATCTATTTGCACCAGAGATCGAAGAGTTGGTTGCGGCACACGATTTTGCCACAATCAAGGAAGTGTTCGAGGATTGGGAACCACCGATCCTCGCTGATCTCATTGCAGATCTAAGTGCCGAAAGTAGAGCCATTGTTCTTGGAATCCTTCCGAAGGACGTTGCATCGGAGACGTTTGCATACTGTGAACCAACGCTGCAGCGAGAGCTCGTGCGCGACATGGCCACTGAGCACGTTGCAGCAATGTTGAATGAAATGTCGGCCGACGATAGAACGGAGTTCTTCCAAGGACTACCTGCCAACGTAGTGACGGAACTGGTAAACCAGCTCAGTGTAGAAGAACGCGTTGTAGCACTTCGCCTGTTGAACTACCCCGAAGATTCCGTCGGACGGTTGATGACGCCTGACTATGTGCAGGTGAAGAAGCATTGGACAATACAAGAGGCGTTGGATCACATACGCATGTACGGCAAGGATTCCGAGACGCTGAACGTGTTGTACGTGACAGATCATGGTACGTTGGTTGATGAGATTCGAATCCGTGAGATACTGCTAGCTCAGCCCGATTCATTCATCTCTGATTTGATGGACTATCGTGCAGAGTCACTGCTCGCAACAGACTCTGAGATTAAGGCACTCGAAGACTTCCGTCGGCTAGACCGCTATGCCCTCCCTGTAGTTGACGAAGACCATAAGCTGGTAGGCATTGTCACCTTGGACGACGTGCTCGACGTAGCCGAAGAGCGCGCAACGGAAGAGATTCAGCGCTTTGGTGGTTTGGACGCACTCGAAGATTCGTATACCCAGACGAGCTTCCTTGAGTTAGTTCGCAAACGTGGTGTATGGCTCGTTGTACTGTTCATTGGTGAAATGCTTACCGCAACGGCCATGGGAACGTTTGAACATGAGATTGCCAAGGCGGTCGTTCTTGCTTTGTTCGTTCCCCTTATCATCTCCAGCGGTGGCAACTCAGGTTCACAAGCTGCGACGCTAATTATTCGCGCATTAGCTCTAAAGGAAGTGAGCCTGCAAGACTGGTGGATGGTGATGCGCAGAGAGATTGCATCGGGTTTTATCCTTGGAATCATTCTTGCAATAATTGGCTTCCTACGCATTAGTATTTGGCAGTGGTTGTTTGGAACGTATGGAGATCATTGGGTCTGGATTGGCGTAACGGTGAGCATCTCACTCACAGGCGTAGTAATGTGGGGAACACTAACAGGATCCATGCTACCGTTGTTTTTGAAGCGCCTTGGTCTTGACCCCGCTACCTCCTCGGCTCCTTTTGTTGCAACGCTCGTAGACGTAACCGGTATCGTTATCTACTTCTCCGTTGCTTCCATGCTGCTTCGTGGCCTGGTTCTCTAGGTAGGGGGCTATGGATCTGTGATTAACCGATACATTCCAGCATGGAAAATGTGTCACATAAGCGTGAACAATCATCGGTGCAGGATGTCGATTAATGGTTAAAATATATTGATTGTCAATAAATATTTTTTGTATGTTGCATCGTATTCACAATTGGAGACAACGATGCAAATAGTGATTACCACCAAGCAGATTGTAGCCGTCCTTAAGGTCGTGGCGTGGGTGTTGTTCTTTGCGCTTGCTGTCGATGCAGGTGGCATTGTTGTTAACACCCTGATTACTGTGTTCCTTAACGAGCAAGGTGTACAGAATTTCTGGAGTGGGAAGGAATACCTAACGAGACTCCACCAGTTTGATCCAGGACACTTTGCCGCCATTGCAATCGCGATGAGCATCGTGGCCGTGCTCAAGGCAATACTGTTTTACTTGATTGTAAAGATCTTCTCGAAAGACATTGTTTCGATGCAGACACCGTTTAGCGAACCACTCAGGCAGATACTCATTCTGCTGTCATACGTTGCCTTGGGCATAGCTATGTTTTCCCAAGGTGGAGCCGACTACTCAAGGTGGCTTTCGACGCAAGGCGCAGGTGAGGTAGACATTTCTGTCTTACGATTTGGTGGAGCAGATGTGTGGTTCTTCATGGCTGTAGTGCTCTTCGCCGTGGTATACGTCGTTAAGCGCGGTATCGAAATTCAATCAGAACATGACTTAACGATATAACATCATGGCAATAGTCGTTAACCTGGACGTTATGATGGCCAAACGAAAGATGTCTCTGAACGAGCTCTCGGAACGCGTGGGCATCACATTATCGAATCTGTCGATACTCAAGACGGGTAAGGCCAAGGCAATTAGATTCTCGACGTTACAAGAGCTGTGTAGGGTTTTGGAATGTCAGCC